>CAVJNL010000084.1:0-7750 GCA_963650985.1 Clostridium sp. CAG:413 | reverse complement strand
CATTCCTTAGTACAAGTATTTTACCATACTTGTCTAACTAATGGGGTGCAGTTCATTAGGCCGGGGGTTTTTCTGTGTGTTTGTTAGGAGAGAGAGAAAATCACTTATGGAAACGTTTCTTTGTATGCTCTTATATTACTTTGTAAATATGGCAAAACAATAAATTCCAGGTGAACAATTTGTGAACAGTGCTTAAAATTTGTGGCTTTCGGCCACAGCCAGTTCATCGCAGCGGTTATTTTTGGCGTTGGAGGCGTGGCCCTTGACCCAGTGGTAATGCACCTCATGCCGGGCGATGAGGGGCAGAAGCTGCTCCCAAAGGTCCACATTCAGGGCGGGTTTTTTGTCGCTTTTGACCCAGCCTTTTTTCTGCCAGCCGTAGACCCAGCCCTTGGAGAGGGCATCGATGACATACTTGCTGTCGCTGTAAAACTCCACCACGCAGGGCTCCTTCAGCAGGGCCAAGGCCCGTATGACGCCGGTGAGCTCCATACGGTTGTTGGTGGTGTCGGGGGCGCCGCCGGAAATTTCCTTTTCCACGCCGTTCCACTCCAAAATGGCCCCCCAGCCCCCGGGCCCGGGATTGCCGGAACAAGCGCCGTCGGTGTAGATGGTGACAGTTTTCATATTAGCTCCTTGAGAATCAACTTGCTTCGGCTCACAACGCACCTATACGACGGCGCTTGTTTGTCATGTTCTGCGGTTGCCCCGATAGGGGCGAGCAGAACCGACATCCTGCATAAAACCGCAAAGCGGTTTTTATGCCCGTCGGTGTAGATGGTGACTGTTTTCATAATGGCTCCTAATAAAGGCAAGTAGTGCGGTACGGCGGGACGATGTGGGGAGCGAGCCGAGCGCTGCCAATGGCAGAAGAAGCGCGGCGAGCGAGTGGCCGCGGTCAAAATTTCAAGCGCCCGCCGTTAGGCAACGCAGAAATTTTGGGCACCGCAACAGGGTCATCGTCCCCTACGAAGCTCTATCGAAAACCCGTGCGTAGGGGCCGATGCCTACATTGGCCCGGTTGCACCGATTTTCAGGTCGTGTGTAGGGGCGGACGACTCTGTCCGCCCGGTGCGGCGGATTCTTGATGGTGCGTAGGGGCGGGGCTCTGCCCCGCCCGCGGGCAACCGCAAGGGTCGCCCCTACGCAGCGGGTGTGGGGGCGACTGGGCCCCTCCCCTCCCCTGTCAGGTTTCTACCGCTATAACCGTCAGCACTCCGTTCTGCACGGTGAACTTTACATTCCTCCCGGCGAAGGTCAGGCCGTACACCCGCTCCGGGTCCTCTTGGTAGCGGGGGCGGGGGTCGCAGGATAGGACGCCCATTAGGCCCGCCCGCTGCTGGGGGTCGAGGCCCGTCAGGAAAGCCTCGTTGCAGTTTACCTGCAAGGGCTCCGCGTTCAGGGGTTCGGTGAAGCCGCCGGTGGCTTCCGGGCGGCTGTCGGCGTAGGGCAGATAGGGCTTGATGTCCAAAATCGGCGTGCCGTCTACCAGGTCCGCGCCGCTGACTTCTATCACCGGGCCCAGCTTTTCGTCCAGCCGCACTTCCTCCAGCTTCACGCAGGATAGGCCGATGGCGTTGGGGCGAAAGGGCGAACGGGTGGCGAACACGCCCATGCGGCGGTTGCCTCCCAGCCGGGGCGGGCGCACCGTGGGCGACCAGGTCTCCCGCTCCGCCTTGTGAAACCGAAAAATCAGCCACAGGTGGGAAAATCCCTCCAGCCCCCGCAGGGCGTCCGGGTTTCGATAATCCGGCTCAAACACGATGGTCCCCCGCAGTTGGGGCACCAGGCCGCTTTGCCTGGGCACGCCGAACTTCTCCGGCAGGTCCGTGCGGATGTGGGCGATGGTGTGGACGATCATCACAGCTTCCTCCGGCCCGTGTCCGTGAGGTGGGCGCGGATGTCCTTGGGCAGGCGGAAAAGGCGCACCGCCTCCCCCGCCACGATGGCCACCATGCAGCCCACCACGAAGAAAATATTCTTCCACCGGGCCGCCGACAGGAACACCAGGCACAGCAGCACCAGCAGAATGCCGTTGATGCGCCGGTTGCCCGCCTCGATGGCCCGCAGCTCCTCGCTTTTCGCGTAAATCACTTTGTTATACTCAAACTCCGCCTTGGCCGCCGCGTCGTGGTACAGGGTCTTGGTGAAGTACTGCCAGCGGGTCAGGGGCATCACGCTCTCGCGCTTACTCATGGCTTATTCCTCCGTTTCGGCCTGCTCCTCCGGGTCGGCCAGCGCCATGGAGATGACCCGGTCGCCCTCGGTCTTAAAGCGCATGACGATGACGCCCTGGGTGGCGCGGCCCGCGGTGCGGATGTTCTGCACGGGGGTGCGGATGAGGATGCCGCTCTCGGTGACCAGCAGCAGGTCCTCCGTGCCGTCCACCACCTTAATGCCCACGATGGGGCCGGTCTTGTCGGTGACCATGTAGTTTCGGATGCCCAGGCCGCCGCGGCTGGTGATGCGGTAGTCCTCCACGGGGGTGCGCTTGCCGTAGCCGCGCTCGGTGATGGTGAGGACGGTTTTGCCCTCCTCGGCCCGGGCAGCGCCCACCACATAGTCGCCCTCGCGCAGCCGGATGCCGCGCACGCCCACCGCCGTGCGGCCCATGGGACGCACATCGCTCTCGTGGAAGCGCACCGCCTGGCCATCGTGGGTGGCGATAAGGATATACTGCTCGCCGTCCGTCTCCTGGACGCTGATGAGCTGGTCGCCCTCGTCCAGGGTCAGGGCGCGGATGCCGCTCTGGCGGATGTTCTTCAGCTGGTCCACGGGCAGGCGCTTCACAGTGCCGCTGCGCGTGGTCATGAACAGGTACATGGGCTTATCTTCCGTCTCCCGGAAGTGGAGCATGGCCTGGACCTTTTCGCCGGTCTCCACCTGGATGACATTGACCATGTTGATGCCCTTGGCAGTCTTGCCGCTCTCGGGGATCTGATAGCCCTTCTTGCGGTAGACCTTGCCGGTGTCGGTGAAGAAGAGGATGTAGTCATGGGTGGACGCGGTGAACACGGAGACCACCTCGTCCTCCTCCCGGGTGGACATGCCCTTCTTGCCCATGCCGCCCTTGCTCTGGGCGGCGTACTCGCTGACGGGGGTGCGCTTGATGTACCCGGCCTTGGTGAGGGTAAAGACGCACTGCTCCTCCTCGATGAGGTCCTCGATGTCGATCTCGTCCTCCACATCCTGGATCTCGGTCTTGCGGTCGTCGCCGAACTTGTCGGCCAGGGCGGAAAGCTCTTCCTTGAGTATCTGCCGCACCAGGGCGTCGTCGGACAGCACCCGGCGGAAGTAGGCGATCTTCTCCTCCAGGTCGTCGTACTCCTTTTGCAGCTTTTCCCGGTCGAGGCCCTGCAAAGCCTTCAGGCGCATATCCAAAATGGCCTGGGCCTGCACCTGGTCCAGCCCGAAGCGGGACATGAGGTTCTCCCGCGCGTCGTCGTAGCTCTCGCGGATGATCTTGATAACCTCGTCAATGTTGTCCTGGGCGATGAGCAGACCCTCCAGCAGGTGGGCCCGCTCCAGGGCCTTGTTCAGGTCGAACTTGGTGCGGCGGACGATGATCTCCTCCTGGAAGGTCAGATACTCGTCAATAATGTGCCGCAGGGACAGAATTTTCGGCTGGCGTTGGTTATCCACCAAGGCCAGCATATTGATGGCGAAGGTGGTCTGGAGCTGGGACTGGGCAAAGAGACGGTTCAGCACCACCTGGGGATTGGCGTCCCGCTTCAGCTCGATCACCATGCGCATGCCGTTGCGGTCGGACTCGTCCCGGATGTCGGAAATGCCGTCCAGGCGCTTGTCCTCCACCTGCTCGGCGATGTTCTTGATGAGCATGCGCTTGTTCACCTGGTAGGGCAGCTCGGTGATGACAATGCGGGTGCGGTCCTTGCCGAACTCCTCAAACTCGTGCCGCGCCCGGACCACCAGCCGGCCCCGGCCCGTGGCGTAGGCGGCGCGGATGCCGCTGCGGCCCATGATGATGCCCTTGGTGGGGAAATCCGGGCCCTTGATGTGCTCCATGAGGTCTGCCAGGGTGGCGTCCGGGTCGTCCAGCACGCAGATGCACGCGCCGATGACCTCCCGCAGGTTGTGGGGCGGGATGTTGGTGGCCATGCCCACGGCAATGCCGGAAGAGCCGTTCACCAGCAGGTTCGGGAAGCGCGCAGGCAGCACCCGGGGCTCCTTGCGGCTCTCGTCAAAGTTGGGGTCCCAGTCCACGGTGTCCTTTTCGATGTCCCGGAGCATTTCGTTGGAAATTTTGGAAAGCCGGGCCTCGGTGTAACGGTAGGCGGCGGCGGGGTCGCCATCCACGGAGCCGAAGTTGCCGTGGCCGTCCACCAGCATGTAGCGCATGGAAAAGTCCTGGGCCAGGCGCACTAGAGCGTCGTACACCGACGCGTCGCCGTGGGGATGATACCGGCCCAGCACATCGCCCACGCAGGTGGCGGACTTCTTAAAGGGCCGGTCAGAGGTCAAATTGTCCTCGTACATAGCGTAGAGAATACGCCGGTGGACGGGCTTCAGACCGTCCCGCACATCGGGCAGCGCGCGGCCCACGATAACGGACATGGCGTACTCGATGTACGACTTCTCCATCTCCGGCACCAGGGGCGACTCCACAATGTGCTGCTGGGGATACCGAATTTCCTCCGGATCATATTGGGGTTTTTTACTCATATCGTTTCTCCTTCGTGAAAGGATTGGTTCATCGGAATTTAATGGAATGCGCGGGGGACGGGGCTATTTACAAATCGTGCGTAGGGCGGGCTGCCCTCAGCCCGCCGCCGGGATTTGTACCGCACTTGCGGCGGCGTGAGGGCACGCCGCCCTACGGAGTTCTATCAAAAACCCGTGCGTAGGGGCGACCCTTGCGGTCGCCCGATGTACCGCACCCCCGGAAAACCGTTGCCTCCCTTGCCTAAAGGGAGGGGGACCAGCCGCAGGCTGGTGGAGGGATTCGTGCGGGGTAAAGGGTTCGATTATCACCAGGTTGGTGCGGGCGGCGGGACACATGGGTCCCGCCCTACAAGGCGTGTTGTAGGGGCGGACGCCTCTGTCCGCCCGGTGTGGGGTGCGCGATTTTTTGTAGGGCAGGGCCCGCGTGCCCTGCCGGTGCGGTGGGGAAAAAGAATCCCCCAGTCACGGCTTCGCCGTGCCAGCCCCCTTTAGGCAAGGGGGCCAATGCTGCGGGCGACCGCAAGGGTCGCCCCTACGCATAAGCGGCCCTCGCCGTTGTAGGGGCGGACGCCTCTGTCCGCCCGTGCGGAGTTGCAAAATCCGCATTTTTTTGAATTTTAGTAATCCAAATTCACCGCATACTTCGCTTTCCGCTCGATGAACTCTTTCCGCGGCTCCACCTTTTCGCCCATGAGCACCGTAAAGGTGGCGTCGGCGGCCACGGCGTCGTCCAGGGTGATGCGGCGCAGGGTGCGCTTTTCCGGGTCCATGGTGGTCTCCCACAGCTCGTGGGGGTTCATCTCGCCCAGGCCCTTGAAGCGGCTGATGTCCACCTTCGCGTCCGGGTTGTCCCCCCGGAGCAGGGCCGAGACCTCGTCCCGCTCCTCGTCGGAGTAAGCCACCCGGGTCTGTTTGCCCCGGCTCAGCTTGTAGAGCGGCGGCACCGCCGAATACACATAGCCGTTTTCAATGAGGGGCCGCATGAAGCGGAAGAAGAAGGTCAGCAGCAGCGTGCGGATGTGCGCGCCGTCCACATCGGCATCGGCCATGATGATGATCTTGTGATAGCGCAGCTTGGCCGCGTCGAACTCGTCGCCGATGCCCGCGCCCAGGGCGGTGATGACGGGCTGGAGCTTGTCGTTGCCGTAGACCTTGTCCGCCCGGGCCTTTTCCACATTCAGCATCTTGCCCCACAGCGGCAAAATGGCCTGGAAGCGGGAGTCGCGCCCCTGGGTGGCGGAGCCGCCTGCGGAGTCGCCCTCCACGATGTAAAGCTCCGTCAGCTCGGGGTTGTTTTCATTGCAGTCGCGCAATTTATCGGGCATGGCCGCGCCGCCCAAAGCGGTCTTGCGGCGAATGGATTCTCTGGCCTTCCGGGCGGCCTCCCGGGCGCGGTTGGCGGTGAGGGCCTTGTCGAGAATGGTCCGCGCCACCGCCGGATGCTCCTCCAGATACACGGAGAGCTGGTCGGACACGATGTTATCAACCAAGGTGCGGATGTAGGCGTTACCCAGCTTGTCCTTGGTCTGGCCCTCAAACTGGGCCTCGGTGAGCTTCACGGAAATAACCGCCGCGATGCCCTCCCGGCAGTCCTCACCGGAGACCTTGTCGTCCCCGTCCTTGAGCATGCCGTATTTCGTTCCATAGGCGTTGAGCACACGGGTCAGCGCGGCCTTGAAGCCGGTCTCGTGCATGCCGCCGCCGGGGGTGTGGATGTCGTTGGCGAAGGAGACCAGGGTCTCGTTGTAGCCGTCATTATATTGCAGAGCAATCTCCGCCGTGGAGTCGCCCTTGGCGCCGGAGAGGTAAATGACCTCCTGGTGGATGGGGGTCTTGTTGCGGTTGAGGTAGGCCACATACTCCCGGATGCCGCCCTCGTAGCACATGGTCTCCCCCTGCTCCTGACCGGGCCGGGCGTCGGTGATGGTGATGCGCAGGCCCGCGTTCAAAAACGCCTGCTCCCGCATACGGGTGTGGAGAATTTCGTAGTCGTACACCAGCGTGTCAAACATCTCCGGGTCGGGCTTAAAGGTGACGGTGGTGCCGGTGTGGTCGGTGTCGCCGATGACCTTCATCTCCTGGGTGATGTCGCCCCGGGAGAACTTCATCTCGTAAATGTGGCCGTTCTTGTGGACCTGCACATCCAGCCACTCGGAAAGGGCGTTCACCACCGACGCGCCCACGCCGTGGAGGCCGCCGGAGACCTTGTAGCCCCCGCCGCCGAATTTGCCGCCGGCGTGGAGCACGGTGTAAACCACCTCCAGGGCAGGCCGCCCGGTCTGGGGCTGAATGTCCACGGGGATGCCGCGTCCGTTATCGGTGACGGTGATGGTGTCGCCGGGGTTGATGGTGACGGTGATGTCCGTACAGTACCCGGCCAGGGCCTCGTCGATGGCGTTGTCTACGATCTCGTAGACGAGATGGTGCAGACCCGAGGCGGAGGTAGAGCCGATGTACATACCCGGCCGCTTGCGCACGGCCTCCAGTCCCTCCAGCACTTGGATCTCCGAGGCATCATATTCCGTGTCCACGGCGATGACTTTTTCCAGTTCTGACATAAATCCGATTCCTTTCTCAAGGGAAGATGATCTTCCGCTGTATTTACAAAACAAAGACGGGGATAAAAATAAGCTGCGGTACGGCGGGGCGATGTGGGCATCGCCCCCTACGAAGTTCTATTGAAAACCCGTCCGTAGGGGCCGATGCCTACATCGGCCCGGTGGCACCGATTTTCAAATTGTGCGTAGGGGAGGGGCTCTGCCCCTCCCGCGGGCGGGGTAGAACCCCGCCCCTACGGATAACATGAGGTGCGTGGAACCGGGGCGTCGGGGACGCCGCCCCCTACGAAATTCTATCGGTAAACGGTGCGTAGGGGTCGGCCTCCTGGACGACCCGACCCGGGCTTGCACCGCACTCCTTGCGAACTGTCATTGCGAAACCAGTGACCGATGTCACTGGCTGTGGCAATCCGTAACCCCCGTCCTTAAAGGCCCCCTTGCCTAAAGGGGGCTGGACAGGTTACAATCCGAAGTGCAACACCCCGAAAATAAGAAGACAATACGCCCTC
>CAVJNL010000083.1:0-7911 GCA_963650985.1 Clostridium sp. CAG:413 | reverse complement strand
GAGGGCGTATTGTCTTCTTATTTTCGGGGTGTTGCACTTCGGATTGTAACCTGTCCAGCCCCCTTGCGCAGGGGAGCCTTTTGGATGCGGATTGCCACGGGCGCGGGGCGCCCTCGCAATGACACATTATAATGACATATTACATGGGGCGTGGTGGGGGATTTGTGGTTTACATCGGGCGATGGGTGTGGTAGCATATTAGGCAAGAAAAATACGCCGAATTGGGGGTATTGGTATGAACAAGAAGCGGATCAGGCAGATGAATGTGCTTTTGCTGCGGCGGCTGCAGAAGCGTCCGGCGGCGTTTTATTTTGACGAGCGGGCGGAATTTTTGCAGGGGCTGGAGCGGGAGAACTACATGCAGCGCTTTGCGGGCCTTGTGGGCGGGGAGCGCATTCGGTGCGGGGAGGTTTTGGACCTGTGTCGGGGAGAGCTGGGGCAGCTTTGTCCCCGGGAGCCGGAGGGGGGCTGGCTGCGGTACTGCTTCGACTTTGCCCGGGGGCAGCTTTATCCGGAGCCGGGGAAGCGCTTTGACTGCGGGGCCGGGGCGGCGTTTTTTCTGTCCGTTTTGCAGGTTTTATTTCTGGCGCAGCGGGAAATTCTACCCTTTGACCCGATGTTTGACTTCGCCTTCATCGACGGGGATGAGCTGGAGCAGAGCCCCTGCGCGGCGGGCTATGAGCAGATGCTGCGGCTTTGGAAGCGGGAATATGTCTATGAAATGATGCGCCTGGGACTGGAGGTTACGCCGTTCCGGGCTTTGGAGCATATCGCGGGGGTGCATCACATCGCCGTGACCATGGGTCGGGAGCTGAAGAACGCCGGGGTGCCGGTGGACCTGGCCCTGGTCTCGGGCAGCGCCGCCGGGCACGACATCGGTAAGTTCGGGTGCCGTCCCGGGGAGCGGGTGCCCTATCTGCACTATTATTATACGGACCTGTGGTTCCGCCGCCGGAAGCTCACGGAGATCGGCCATGTGGCGGCCAACCACTCCGTGTGGGACCTGGAGCCGGATTACCTGTCTGTGGAGGCTCTGCTGCTCATTTACGCGGATTTCCGGGTGAAGCAGACCGTGGGGCCCCGGGGGGAGGAAATCACGCATATCTCCACGCTTTCCGAGGCGTTTGAGGTGATCCTCCATAAATTAGATGGTGTGGACGAGGCGAAAAAGCAGCGCTACCAGCGGGTCTACACCCGGCTCCAGGACTTTGAGCGCTTTATGGAGGAGAAGGGCGTGGACACCACCCTCCGGGGCCGGGTGCGGCCACCCCGCCGGGAGAAGGCGGCGGCGCTGATGGGCGACCGGGAGGCCCTGGGCGTGCTGCGCCTGGTGTGCGTGGGGCACAATATCCGGCTCATGGACCGGCTCACGGAGTCCAGGAGCTTTGCACGGCTTTTGGAGCAGGCCCGGGGCGAGACGGATTGGCGGCGGCTGCGGGCGTATTTGGGGGTCATTGAGTCCTATTCCCTGTATCTGCGTCTGCCGCAGAAGGTGGAGACGCTGGCGTTTCTCTATGAGCTGCTGATGCACCGGGAGGGCGACATAAGGCGGCAGGCGGCGTCGCTGATGGGGGCCATTATTGCCGACTTCCACGCGGGGTATGTGAAGGAGCGGCCGACGGACAGCAAGCCCTCCGGGACGCTGACGGACATAAACCAGTGGAAGCTGTGCCTGGAGCAGATCATTTTCCCGGACCACAAGCTGATGCCCCAGCACCGAAGCTGGATCGGCTACACGCTGAAATTTATGGTGAACTCCCTTTTGCAGAACTGCCATGGCCGGGAGGAGCGGTTTTTGGACTGCCTGCTGGCCTATTGCCGTCCCGGCGGGCGGGGGGACCAGGCGGTGACATTCTTGCTGCTGGACACCTTCGCGGCCCTGCCTTTGGACCGCTGCACACCGGCCCAGCGGGAGACGCTGACGCGGTTTGCCGAGGGGGCGGCCCGGTCACGGGAGCTGACGGTGCGCACGGCGGCGGCCCTGCTGCTGCGCAGGCTCCTGACCGTGCCCGAGCAGAGCCAGCGGGTGCGCGGGGCGCTGAAAAAAATGAACTGCGGCGACAGCGCGTCTTTGAATCTGCTGCGCAGCCGTGTGCTCTCCGGGGAGGCGGTGCGCCTGCCCGACGAGACTATTTCGGAAATCTTTTTGGACAACCTGAAAACCGCCACGCCGTGGATCCTGAAGCGGGTGAACATCCTGCTTTTAACGGAGCACGCCCACGCGGGCGGGGCGCAGATGCTGCACATTGCGGCACATTTTTCTAATCTTATTAAAGTGAGCGACCGAGTGACGGTGCGCCATGCCGCCGGGTCGGCTCTTTTGGAGCTGGCACCGCTTTTAAGCGTGGACCAGCGCAACGAGATCGCGGTGGAGCTGTGCCGGGGGCTGGAGCTGGGGCAGCAGGAGTTTACCAAATATATTCCCGACTACCTGGGGCGCTTTGCCCTGTGGCTGCCGCCGGAGCAGCTTGATGAGCTGCTGCGGAGCCTGGAGGGGACGCTGTCGTCCTCGGAGGGGCACATTGTGGCCTCGGCTTTGGACACCGCCGGGGTGCTTTTGGAGGACTACACAGCCTACCACGACCGCTTCCCGGAGAGCGAGGACACGCGACGGGACCGGGCCCGGCGGCTGCTGGGAATGCTTATGAAGGGCACCACCGGTATCGATACGGGGACGCGCCAGGAGGCTATGTATCTGCTGGGGCGGCGGGTATTCGGCTCGGCGGGGCTGGGAAGGCCGGAGAAGTGCCGGGCCTTGCAGCTCACCGTGCGGCGCATTCTTACCCTGTGCCAGGCGGCGGACGAGAACGGGCTGACCTTCTACTACCGGGCCGCCATGCTGGGCAAGCTCTACCGTTTCCTGGTGGAGCAGGAGCTGCTGTGCGGGGGGATGGACTTTGAGCCTGCCCGTCCCATTGCCTTTTTCCCGGGCACCTTTGACCCGTTTACCCTGTCGCACAAGGGAATCGTGCGGGCCATTCGAGACGCGGGATTTGAGGTGCTGCTGGCCATTGACGAATTCTCCTGGTCCAAGCGCACCCAGCCCTACCGCATTCGCCGGGAGATCGCGGCCATGTCGGTGGCGGACGAATTTTATGTGCATATTTTCCCGGAGGACTTCCCGGTGAACATCGCCAACCCAGAGAATCTGCGCCGCCTGCGGGAGGCGTTTGCGGGGCGGGAGGTGTCTATCGTGGTGGGCAGCGATGTGGTGGCCCACGCTTCATCTTATCAAAAGCCTGCCCAGGCGCACTCCATCCACAGCTTTGACCATGTGATCTTCCGCCGGGCCGGGGCGGATGGGGCCGACTACGGCTGCATCAGCGGCAAGGTGCTGGAGCTGACCCTGCCCGAGGAACTGGAGGAGATCAGCTCCACCCGTATCCGGGAGGCGGTGGACGCCAATCGGGACATCTCTCACCTCATCGACCCGGTGGCCCAGGAGTTTATCTACCGGCACAGCCTGTATCTGCGGGAGCCCCAGGACAAGCCCGTTTTGCGGACGGAGGACCTGGAGTTTATTCCCTGCACGGCGGAGAGCGCAAGGCTGGAGCCGCTGCTGCGCCGGGCCTTGCCCGCCGGGGCGGAGGAGCTGCTGCGGGCCTTGCAGCGGGTGGGAGACGACATTCTGCTGCTGTGCCACGGGGACGAGAAGACCGTTTTGGGCGCGGCGGCCTACCGCTGTCTGGATTCCCAGCACCTGTTTTCCCGGCTGGGGAGTGCGGAGCTGGCGGCCTTTGTGCGGGAGAACGCCGGGGGGCGGACGCTGCTGCTCAGCGGCCTGTTCGTGCCGCCCTCGCCCCAGCAGCCGGAGCTGGGCCAGCTTCTTTTGACGGAGGTGCTGACTCTGGCTTTGGGGAAGGAATACACCTACGCCCTCTATGACCCCCTGGGTGCGGCGGCGGACGCCTGGGTGCGGCAGGAGCTGCACTTGCAGGGCTTTTTGCCCGTGCCGGGCAGCCGGGGGGCCCTGGCGGTGGATATGCGCCGGCCTATCATCCTCAGTAACAATGTGGGGACCACCATCAAGCCGCCCCTGTCCACGGCACCGTCTGTGGTGGCGGCGGTGGCGGCGGCCCACCGGCGGCTGCAGGAAATGCTCACCCATTTGCAGCCCGGGAGCCTGGTTTTGAGCCTGTCCGCCGGGGTCATTTACCATAGGCTTTTGCGGCGCATTACCGAGTGCAACGGCGTGCCGGAGGTGCAGACGGTGCCCCGGAAGCTGGGGCCGGATATATGCGTGCCCTATGGAAAACTCATGCGCGGCGTTATCGTGCCCAACACCGTCACGAAGACCTTGCGCACGGACAAGGTGTACGAGCCGGATCTGTCGTCTTATTCCATTGAAGCCTACCCCGATTATTCGCCCCTGGAGGACCAGGTGCGGACCATTCGGGCCTTTGACCGGCCTGCCATTTTGGTGGACGATGTGCTCCACGACGGCAAGCGTATCCGGCGGTTGGCTCCGCTGCTGCGGGAGACGGGAACGGAGGTCAAAAAGGTGCTGGTGGGCTACCTCACCGGCACGGGCCGGGACCTGATGGAGAGCCTGGGGTACGACGCGGAGGGGGTCTACTACCTGCCCAATCTGCGGATGCGGTTCGTGGAGTCTACCCTCTATCCCTTCATCGGCGGCGACACCATCCGCCGCAGCCAGCGGCCCGAGGGGGGCTTACAGCCGTCTGTAAACCGGGTGCTGCCCTACGCCTCCCCGGAGTTTGAGCCTTTAGACCCGGAGACGGCCTGGGAGATGAGCCTTTGCTGCGTGGAGAACGCCCGGAACATTCTGCTGGCCCTGGAGACGGAGTATCGCCGGGCCTTTGCCCGAAACCTGACTCTCAGCCGACTCAGCGAGGCGGTGATCCTGCCCCTGTGCCCGGACAAGGGGGGCAGCATGACCTACGACCTGAGCCGGGGCGCGTCCACCTATCTGGACGACGACATTGAGCTCTTAAAGCGCATGCGCTTTGGACGCAAGGAGACAAAAGAATGAAGTATTATCGCCTGGGAGCGCATATCCTCTGTTCGTGGGAGGCGCTGCCCTATGAAGAAATAACGGCCCTGCCATCAGAGGGGGAGATCGTGTTCCTGTTTGCCCGGGAAATGCTCGCGGGGCGGGAGACCTTTCCCGTGACGGACGCGGCGCTGCTGACGGAAAAGGAGGGCGTGGAGACCCTGTGCGCTGCCCCGGGGCCGGACATTCCGGCGGAGCTGGTGACGGCCATCCGGGCGGGGCGGGTGCGGGCGGTGAACCGCCTGCACCCCCGGTGGAAGGAGCTGCTCGCGCCTGCGCCGCGCAAGGGAAAATACAGGGTGAACCTCCTGGGCCTGGGGGATGTGGGGGCCACGCTGCTTATGGGGCTGCGGCTGCTGGGGGGCGATGTCATTTCCTCCATCGGTATCTGTGACCTGCGGGAAAATGTGCCCCAGCGGTGGGAATTTGAACTGAATCAAATCAACCTGCCGGATCCTTACGACGCTCTGCCCCCGGTGGAGGTCATCGGGCCGGAGGAGCTGTTCGGCGGCGATGTGTTCCTGTTCTGCGCGTCCCGGTTCGTGCCGGACACGGCGGTGAAGGACGGGGATGTGCGCATGGCCCAGTACGCGCTGAACCGGGAGCTGGTGGCCCTGTACGCGAAAAAGGCCCGGGAGGCCCGGTACAAGGGGCTGTTCTGCGTGGTCAGCGACCCGGTGGATCCCCTGTGCCGGGCGGCACTGCTGGAGAGCAACCGGGATGAAAATGGGGTTTTGGACGGCATGGGGCTGCTGCCGCACCAGGTCCGGGGCTTCGGCCTGGGGGTGATGAACGCCCGGGCGGTGTATTACGCGAAAAAAGAGGCCAGGTTTGCCGAATTTCTTGCCGATGGCCGCAGCTTTGGGCCCCACGGGGAGGACCTGGTGCTGGCGAACTCCATTTCCCATTATGACGACGCCTTGTCCCGAGAACTGACGGAGCGGGTGGCCCACGCCAATTTGGAGATGCGGCGCATGGGCTTTAAGCCCTATGTGGCCCCGGCTTTTTCCTCTGGGGCGCTGAGCTTGCTCTCCTGCCTGCGGGGGGAGTGGCACTATTCGTCCGCGTACTTGGGTGGCGTGTACATGGGCGGGCGCAACCGTCTGACGGGGCGGGGCGTGGAGTTTGAGCGCCTGCCTTTGCCTGCGGCGCTGGTTGACCGTCTGAAGGAGACGGAGAAAAAGCTCAAAGCAATTCCATAAACTGGCGAAAAAACTATCTTTGCCATTCCGAGAAGCGAGAATCCGCATTTTCAAAACGGATTACCACAGCCAGTGTGCGCACTGGCTTCGCAATGACAGGTTTTTAATGCGCTGTATGAAGGAGAGGGTAAAAAATGCCGCTGACCGTTCTTTTGCCGAAAAATGAATTTAGTCCGGGTCTGCGGGAAATGCTCGCGCCGCTGCTGCCGGAGGGGAGCGCGTTTGCCGACCCGGAGCGGGACTTGGACGACCTGCGGGGGCGGCGGCTGCTGTTTGCGGTGGCCCTGGATGAGGGAGGCTGCAACGATGCCTATTACCGTATGCTCTCCCGGCTACGGCGGGAGGCGGAGCTGCTGCGCGGCTGCGTGGCGGGGGTCGTGGTCACGGGCGTGGGGGAGTTTTACACCAAGGATGTGGCCCGGGACATGGTGTTTGCCGCCAACCAGGCCGGGTGCGCCTTTTTGGGGCGGCCCCTGGTGGAGGCCACCGGGTCCATGCGCAACTTCCGGGTCCAGGCCCAGATCGGCGGCGTGGACGAGAGGACCGCCTTTCGTGCGGCGATGGCGGAGCTTATTGACCGGCTTGTGAGCTGGGAAAAGCCCGGGCCTATCCGTCATGTTTTGGCTCTCCACGCCTCTCAGCGCAGTACCTCGAATACCTTGGCTTTTTGGGAGCTGGTGCGGGAAAATCTGCCATCGGAGATAGAAGTGGAGGAAATTGGCCTGCGCAACGGCACCGTGCCGGACTGCAACGGGTGCAGCTACACCGCCTGCCTGCACTTCGGCGAGCAGGGGAGCTGCTTTTACGGAAGCGGGCCCATGGTGGAGGAGGTCTACCCCGCCGTGCGCCGGTGCGATGCCCTGGTGATGCTCTGCGCCAACTACAACGACGCCCTGTCTGCCAACCTCACCGCCTGCGTCAACCGACTGACGGCCCTGTTCCGCCAGCAGCGGTTTTATGATAAGCGCCTGTTTGGTCTGGTGGTCTCCGGCTACTCCGGCGGCGACCTGCTGGCTCGTCAGCTTATCTCGGCCCTGAACATGAACAAATCCTTCTTCCTGCCGCCCCACTTCTGCCTGCTGGAGACGGCCAACGAGCGGGGGAGCCTGGTGTGCCTGCCGGGCATCGGGGATCGGGCGGCGGAGTTTGCCCGACTCATAGACAATAACTGACTGATCTTTCAAAAAAGATGAAAATCCGCTAAAATATAAAAAATTAGCCCTGGAGAATTTTGCCATAACATACAAAATATGTTATTACAAGGCTAACTATACCCGAATCGACGGGTAAGCGAAAAAATGGAGTTTAAAAGATGAAAGCAGTAAAACGAGGATTATCTGTATTGCTGGCCTTGGTAATGCTTCTGCCTGTAATATGCGTATCGGCATTTGCGGAGAGCAGCATCGTGTTTAAGGCGGAAGGAGATAAAACGAGTGCAACAGTCGGCGACACATTTATGCTGACGGTAACACCCCCACCATCGGTGACTCCGGCGTGACCGCTTGGCTGATCGTCCTGCCCGTGGTGGCTTTGGCCGCCGCCGGTGTGGTCATCGCCCGGAAAAAGCGCGAGGATCAGTAAGGCATTGGCCGCCTCGGCTGTAAGTTAAAAAATGAGGACCCGCCCCTTTGGGGCGGGTCCTTGAGCCTGTCGAAAAACCCTCCGGGTTTTTCCGACAAAAGGCTTGCAGTCTGC
>CAVJNL010000082.1:0-8011 GCA_963650985.1 Clostridium sp. CAG:413 | reverse complement strand
CTCCCCATCGGAGTTTTTTCAATCTAAAAGTGTTGCACTTGCTTGACAATCTGCCGTGGCACGGCGAAGCCGTGACTGAGGGGTCGACTACCGCACTCCTTGTCCCGCACCAAAACGGCGGGGTGTGGTCACCCCGCCCTACATTTCATGTTGTAGGGCCTGACGCCCCTGTCCGCCCTCCGGGCTCCCCCCCGCACCCATCTCTTTCCCCTTTCCTCTTCCCACTAAAAACGGCGGGGCCTCGCCCCGCCGCAAAAGCACTCTATGTTCCCTTACATCTTCGACTCCAAAACCGCCAAGATCCCCGTTTCCACGCTGATCCTGGCCGTCCCCTGCCACTGATTGCTGACCCCGATGGGGAAAGTGTTCTCCACCGTGACCCCGTCCAGCTCATACTTGGTGCCGTGGATGCTGACCCCGGTGCACCGGTCACTCAGGGCCAACACCGACAGCGACCACCCCTCCCGGGGCGGCACGGTGACGCTCCCAGCGCTGAACACGGTGATCTCATTTTCGCTGTCCAAAATTCGCACCCGCGCCCCATGGGCCACGGCAAAGGCCGCCGCCTGGAGGTTCCCCAACAGATGGTCCAGCCGCCCGCCCAGGGCGCAGTAAAGCCAAATTTCTTTACACCCCTGCGCCACGGCATGGCGAATGGCAGCCATGGTGTCGGTGTCGTCCTTCTCCACGGGCAGGTCCAGCCGGGGCACCTCCTGGGGCAGAGGCCCGGTATAGGAGTCGAAATCCCCCACCAGCAGGTCAGGCCGCAGCCCGCACTCCATTAAATACACATATCCCTTGTCGCAGGCGATGACATACCCGCATTTTTCAATGTCCGTCAGAAGCGAAAACTTCCCGCCGGAGACGATAGCCCAAGGTTTTTCCATTGTAAATTCCTCCCGTTAAAAACTGCCGATGGGAATGGAGCCGTCGTCCGTCCCCTTTTCCACGCTCTGAATTTGCAGCCAATAGGTGCTGCCGTTTTCCATCTGCACCTGCACCCGGTCCCCGGCCTTGTGGCCCAGCACCGCCCGGCCCACCGGGGATTCCTTGCTGATAAGCCCCTTCAGAGCGTCCTGGCGCAGGGTGGTGACCAGTGTAATGCGCCGGGTCTTTCCCGTGTTTTCCATGAGAATTTCCACCGTGTCGTAGAGCCCGGCGGTGCTCTCGTCGGACCTATCTTCAATGACCTTGGCGGTCTTGATCATCCGCTGCAAGTAGCGAATGCGGCTGTCGTTGCGGTTTTTCTCCTGCTTGGCGCACTTATATTCAAAGTTTTCGCTGAGGTCGCCGAAGGCCCGGGCGGTCTGCACATCCTCAATGAGCTTGGGCCGCAGCTCCCGGGTGCGGTAGTCGATCTCCTCCTGCATTTTTTGCAGGTCGCTTTTGGTCAGTTCGTCGTACACGGTGATTCCTCCTCTATGATTTTCGCAAGTATGTCCAGAGCCTGGGGCAGACGCTGCAGATCCAGGCCGGAATAATTGACCACCAAGGTGTGCCGCCGGGCCGCCCGGCGGTCGTGGTAGTAGTCCGACAGCATAGCCAGGCGCACCCCGGCCTCTGCGGCCCGGTCTTGCAGCGCCCGGTCCGACAGTTTCGTTTGCAGCTCCGCCAGGAAATGCAGCCCCGCGTCCTGCCCGGTGATCTGCACCCGACCCGCCAGGGGCCCCTGCAAAAAGTCCGAAATGACCCGGTCCCGCTTCTGTCGGTAGCGGGTACGCATACGGCCCAAATGCCGCTCAAAATGGCCCTGCTGCAAGAATTTTGCCAGGGTGTACTGCTCAAATCCCGAGACCGTGCAGGCGTAGAACCCCAGCTTCTCCTGGTAGCGCTCCAGGAGCCGGGGCGGCAGGATCATGTAGCTGATGCGGATGGACGGGGCGATGGTTTTGGAAAAGGTGTTGAGGTAAATAACGCACTGGTTTTCGTCCGTAGAATATAAGGTAGGGATGGGGCGGCCCACGAAGCGGAACTCGCTGTCGTAGTCGTCCTCCAAAATGTACCGCTCCGGCTCCTCCGCCGCCCAGCGCAGCAGCTCCCGGCGGCGGCCAATGGGCATGACCGTGCCGGTGGGATAGTGGTGGGTGGGCGAGATGTGAACCACCTGGGCCGGGTGGCGGCGCAGCTCCGAAACGGACAGTCCCGCCTTGTCGATGCCTATGCGCTGGACGGGAACTTGGTTGCTCTCGTAGATGGCGGCGATCTTGCTGTAACCGGGGTCCTCCACGGCGTAGCACTTGTCCCGGCCCAGGAGCTGGATCAGCAGGTTATACAGCAGCTCCGTGCCTGCGCCCACGATGATCTGCCCCGGGTCCACCTGCATGCCGCGAAATTGGCGGAGATAACCGGCGATAGCCAGGCGCAGTTCCGCCGCGCCGTTATAGGGGGCGGAGCGCAGCAATTCCTTGTCCTGCTCCAGGATGGTTTGGCGCATGAGCTTGGCCCAGACGGTAAAGGGAAAGTAGGACGGGTCCATGGCCCCGGAGGCAAAATCCAGGAGCCAGGGCCGGGGTTGGGCGGTGAAATTTGCAGTGAAATCTGTGCAATTTGCGGTGAAATTCGGGGAAGAAACGGTGAAGTCAAAAGTGCAGTTGTCGGTGACATTTGGACACCCAAAAAGTGCAGTTTGTCTCGGCTGGGGCGGGCGCTCCACCGGGGCGACGAAATACCCGCTTCGCTGCCGGGCCAAAATGTACCCCTCCGCCAAAAGCTGCTCATAGGCATTCTTCACGGTGATGATGCTGACCTCCAAATGCTGGGCCAGTATCCGCTTGGAGGGCAGCCGCTCCCCGGCGCGCAGCCGCCCCTCGAGAATGTCCTCCCGGATGAAGCGGTAGAGCTGCTCGTAGAGGCTCTCTTTTTCCTTTTTTTCAAGTGTATAGGTCAGCATGGAGTCCTCCAACTGGTATTATCAAAAAATATCATTATGGTTATTTTAATATATCCAATTTATACTATAATACGGTCACAGGCAAAAAGCAAGAGGTGAATTTTTATGCAAGATATGCGTATTCGTAAAATGGTATTCGCGGCGCTGATGGCGGCGCTGACTTATGTGGCTACCATGGTGGTGCAGATCCCCTCCCCTATGCAGGGCTATGTGAACCTGGGCGACTGCTGCGTGCTTCTGTCCGGCTGGACGTTGGGGCCCTGGTGGGGCGGCGCGGCGGCGGGCATTGGGTCTATGCTCACCGACCTGCTCAACGGCTACGCCCACTATGCGCCGGGCACCTTTGTCATTAAGGGCTGCATGGCTATTGCGGCGGCGCTGCTGGCCAAGGCTATGGGCAGCAAGCCCGCGGGCTACGCCGTCAGCGGCGTGGTGGCAGAGGTCATCATGGTGGTGGGCTACTTCGGCTACGCGGCCCTGCTGCTGGGCAAGGGCGTCGGCGCGGCGGCCAGCATCCCCGGCAACCTGGTGCAGGCGGTCATGGGGCTGGTGATCGGTCTGGTGCTTTTCTTCCTGCTCAAGCGCAGCAAGGCACTGGACAAACTGGCTTTGCAGTGATACACTGTGAATACGAGCAGATCGACGGGAGATTTGCTCCTGTCGGTCGATGTTTCGTTGGATGATAAGAAAGGAAGTTGAGATCATGGCCGGAACCGTGCATGAATTGGAACAGAAGGACCTGTTTTGGCAGGTGCAGAGCGAGGCCGCCCGGGCGGCGCAGCAGCTTATCGACGAGGCGCACCTGCACCAGGGGCAGATCGTTGTGGTGGGCTGCAGCACCAGCGAGGTGGTGGGCCGCCGGGTGGGAAGCTGGTCCACCCCGGAGATCGCCCAGGCCATTTTTAGCGGGCTGAACGGCGTTTTTGCCCCCCAGGGCATTTACATCGCGGCCCAGTGCTGCGAGCATTTGAACCGGGCGCTGATCGTGGAATATGAGGCGGTGCGGGGCGCGGAGATCGTGAATGTGAAGCCCCAGCCCAAGGCGGGCAGCTCCTTTGCCACCGCCGCTTATAACAGCTTCCGCCAGCCGGTGGCTTTGGAGGAGATCAAGGCCGACGCGGGCCTAGACATCGGCGGGACGCTGATCGGGATGCACCTGAAAAAGGTGGCGGTGCCCGTGCGGCTGGACCAGAATCACATTGGCAGCGCCATTGTACTGGCAGCGAGGGTTCGGCCCAAGTTCATCGGCGGCGAGCGGGCCATTTATGACGAGAGCTTGAAGGATGGGTATCCAGATTTTGAGTGAGTTTTTTGAATTGGAATAGGGAACGACCGACCTGATGGCCGGTCGTTTTTTTGGGGGGGCGGGGGCGGACGGGCGGGCGGGGTAGAACCCCGCCCCTACGCATTTCAAAGAGTGCGGTAGACGGGGCGTCGAGGACGCCGCCCCCTACGGTTGGGTTGCAAGGGGTGCGGTGGGGCGGGCCGATGTGGGCATCGGCCCCTACGGACCGTTTGACGATAGAATTTCGTAGGGCGCGATGCCCACATCGCGCCGGGCGGTAGACGCAAAGGTTTTCTCTGTTTGGACGGGCAGCACAAGCGCGGAGCGCGTCGCGGGGGATAGACGCAGGGACAGTGCGAAAGCACGGGACGGGTTTGCACCGTTTTATTCGCGGGGTTGAAAGGTTCCGATACTTCCCGCACCACGCCCGCGCAAGGATTCCAAAACCATGGGTTTTGGCGGCGTTCTTTGGGTACTTTCTGTCGCTGGTGACAGAAAGTGCCCCGCCGGAGGCTCTTTTGTGCAAGGGATTCTTCCACGCACGAACTTGTGGAAAATGCGCAGCCGTCTGCCCCGCACGGAATCCCTCCACCAGCCTGCGGCTGGTCCCCCTCCCTTTAGGCAAGGGAGGCAACGGGTTTCTGATAGTGCGGTGGGGGCGGGCGGGGTAGAACCCCGCCCCTACGCATAGTTTGATAGCTGGCGGGAACGGGCCGTCGGGGACGCCGGCCCCTACGGACGCATTATTGATAGTGCGGTGGGCGGGCGACCGCGAGGGTCGCCCCTACGGATGTGTTACAAGTGGTGCGCTGGGACGGGGGCCGTGAGGGGCGGCCTTAATTATTCCCAGTAGCCCGACATTTCAAAATCAACGCAGTCAAACTCTGCTATATTGTCCCAATCCCTCGCCAAGATGATATTATCAACCTGTTCAGCCACATACAGCTCGTCCAATGTTTTATAGTGGGCAGCCGTTTGCCTTTCCATATTTCCGCATCTTTGAAATGAACACATATCATCATAAATGATGATCATATATTCATCGGGTTTGTCTTTGAATACTAAGCGCAGCTCCGCCTCAATGTGTTCTTCGTTTATGCTTTTTAACAGCAAGGTTTTTATTTCTTCAAAAGTATATTTTGCCATAATACCATCAATCAACAAGAGCGAACACCGGGTTGGTGGTGTTCGCTTCTTTTATTATTATGCAATGTCGCTGTATAATTTTATCGTAGGTGCGGAGAATAATTATACATTTTTATAATGGTGTGGTCAGGTGATGGGGAAGATGAGCTTTAGGATGCCGAAGACTACCAGCAGGATGGCGGCGGCTATGAGGGCACGGTGGCAGATCTTTTTATTCTTTTGGGCCAGGGCTTCATCTTCCTCGTTCTGCCAACGGACATAGAACCAGGCCGCAAACAGCAGGCTGACAAAGGGGCCGAATATCAGGCCGATCATAGCGATAATTCCCATAAGTATTTTTCCTCCTCCGTTTTTTGATAGTATATCGAAAATGGGGGCGTTCGTCAAGGTTTGGGCGGGGTGGGTTTGATTTATGGGGTGGGGGTATTGGTATTTTTTACAATGGGGGTTTCCCTTTTACGGGTGCAGTTCGTATATTCATGCCAAATATACGAATTCTGCTAATATTTATTCATTTTATGCTTGACAGGCGTGAATATTTATGTATAATAAGCTCATCACACAAAAACGTGCGTTCCTCAGCGCCATAAGAGGTTCGACACAAGAAGGGAGAACAAAAAATGAAAACGATGAAAAAACTTTGGTTCCTGGTAGCGGCAATGGCGGCGACATTGCTGCTGTGCGTGATCAGCGCTTCGGCCTGCACGATGGTGTATGTGGGCTCCGATCTGACAAGCGACGGTTCTTCCTTCATGGCGCGAAGTGAGGACTACTCCAACGGCTACAACAAGATCGCGTATGTGAACCAGCACGGCAAGTACAAGGCCGGAGATGTATACACCGGCTGCGAGGACTATAAGACCTTCACCTACAACTTTACCCACGACAGCTACGCTTACACCGCCACCTCCGACGACAACACCTCCGGCGTGTGTCCCGACTGCGACGCGGAATATTCGCATACACCCATGGAGGAAGTGGGCACCAATGAAAAGGGCGTATCCGTCTCCGCTACGGTGACACTGAGCGGCAAGAAAGCGGCAAGCTCCGCAGATCCCATGGTCAGCGGCGGCGTGGCCGAGAGCGACGTGACCACC
Organism: Clostridium sp. CAG:413; assembly: GCA_963650985.1. Lineage (GTDB taxonomy): Bacteria > Bacillota > Clostridia > Oscillospirales > Oscillospiraceae > Vescimonas. The sequence goes on along the minus strand of CAVJNL010000082.1, from coordinate 1,593 downwards.
GTGCTCCTCAGCGAGGCCTCCACCGCCAAGGAGGGCGTGGACCTGCTGTTGAAGCTCTATGACCAGGTTGGCGCAGCCGAAAAGAACGGCATCATGATCGGCGATCAGAACGAAATCTGGTATGTGGAGAACTTCACCGGCCACACCTACGTTGCCGTGAAGCTCAGCTCCAGCATGATCGCCATCAACCCCAACATGGGCGCCATCGGCCTGGTGGACCTGGATGACAAGGACAATGTGATCGCCTCTTCCAACCTCATTTCTGTGGCTAAGCAGGCGGGCACCTATGTGGGCGACGAGAGTGAGAACACCATCGATGTATACGCCTCCTACTGTGGCTCCTCCAAGGCCAATGCTCGGATGGTGAACGGCGCCAACTACTTCCTGGGCGGCGGCAGCGAGACGGCGGACACCCTGACCCCGGAGGACTACACCATTTCCAATGTGAAGGGCGGCAAGATCGTCGCTATGTACACCAACATTCAGAACAAGCTGGGTAAGATCGGCATCCAGGATATGGTGGATTTCTACAAGGTGGACGGCATCGGCAACACCAGCAACCTGGAGTGGCACATTTTCCAGATCCAGTCCAGCGGCGCTATGGAGACGGGCACCATTGAGTGGCTGGCTATGGAGCATGGGCAGTACACGGTGGCGATCCCCTACTTCCCGGTGCTGACTACGGACATGTACGAGGGGTACAAGTTCGGCGGTGAGAAGGCTTCCTTCACCACGACCAAGCCCGAGACGATGTATGGCGCGTATCCTTCCGTTAAGCGGAGCGGCAGCGGTTACACGGTGCTGCCCGAAGGCTGGGAGAAGGGCTACTATTGGACGGTGGATGCGCTGTCGAACTACTCGCTGTCGGGCCTGTGCTCCGACGCAGACAAGGCGATGATCCACAGTGAGCTGGCGAAGATGCAGCAGATCTGCTACGACAAGGCGCTGGAGATGAAGACCACCCTGGCCGGCATGAGCGGCGACGCAGCTAAAACCTACGCCACCCAGCAGAGCGCGGCCCTGGCTAAGCAGGCGCACACGCTGACCCTGGAGCTTTACAAGCACATTGTGTCCCACGAGCACAGCTACGGCGAGTGGACGACCACCACGGCCCCCACCTGCAAGAGTGAGGGCGAGGCTACCCAGACCTGCAAGTTCTGCGACGTGACCCAGACCAAGGTGCTGGAGAAGACCGATGAGCATAGCTGGGACGAGGGCGTGGTGAGCAAGGCTGCCACGACCACGGAGACCGGTGAGAAGGTTTACACCTGCAAGGTGTGCCAGGCCACCAAGACGGAGGTTATTCCCCTGGCGGTGAATGCTCCGGCTACCGGCGACAACAGTTCTATCGTCCTGATGGCGGCGGCCATGGTGCTGACTGCGACCGGCGCAGCTTGGGTGCTGAAGAAGAAAATTTGGGTGAAGTGAGATACTTCATGTAGAGAATGATCCCCGGACCCTTCGAAGGGCCCGGGGTTTTTTGTATTTAGGTGAGGGGGTGGGGGTACGGATTGCCACAGCCAGTGTGCGCACTGGCTTCGCAATGAGAAGCTGTTGATGCCCTCGATTCCCTTTAATGCCCTGTAAACACTA
>CAVJNL010000081.1:0-8342 GCA_963650985.1 Clostridium sp. CAG:413 | reverse complement strand
CTCCCCATCGGAGTTTTTTCAATCTAAAAGTGTTGCACTTGCTTGACAATCTGCCCTGTCACGACGAAGCCGTGACTGGGGGATTCTTCCACGCACGAACTCACAGGAAACGAATCACCCCCTACCCCGCACGAATCCCTCCACCAACCTACGGTTGGTCCCCCTCCCTTTAGGCAAGGGAGGCTTTTTTGCCCCGCCCCCATCTTTCCTCTTTCCATTTTCCTCTTTCAACTTTTCTTGCCCCTCCTCCCCAAAAACACCAACTTTCTTGTTCTGCTCCCTACAATACCACAAGATACTTGTAATGTCAATACTGAATTTACAAGATTCTTGTTAATCTCAGTTGACAAACACAAGAAAATGGGGTACACTGTGTTTACCATCGATCAACAAGGGCAAACACGCCTGCCCTTGTCAACCGATGGTAGGGATGCCGAAAAATGTCGCCGAACGGGAGGATTTATTATGGGATTCGGAGAGCAGCTGCGCAGGCGGCGCAAGGAGCTGGGTTACAGCCGGGAGGACCTGGCGAAAATGCTGGGCGTCACCGTCTCAGCCGTGGGCAATTACGAAACCGGCGTCAGCTCCCCCCGGGAGAGCGTGCTGCTGCGCCTGTTCGATGTGCTGCAGGTGGACCCCAACTACCTGTACCGCGACTTTTACGCCGCAGGCCGCCGGGGCGAGGGGGTCAGCACCGAGGAGGCGTCCCTCCTGCAAAAATATCGGGAGCTGGGCCTCACCGCCCGGCAGACCCTGTGCACCATGCTGGACGCCCTGGGCGTTTTACAGGCGGAGGCGGAGCAGGACCGGCCCGCCACAGAGCAGCGCACCATCCCCCTCTACTGCTCCCCGGCGGCGGCGGGCTACGCGGCCCCGGTGTTCGGCGAGGACTACGAGCTCTTACCCGTGGGCGGTGAGGTCCCCGTGGGCGCGGAGCTGGCCGTGCGCATCCAGGGCGACAGCATGGAGCCCTACATCCACGACGAATCCGTGGTGTATGTGAACCACGACCCCCTGCGCCCCGGCGATGTGGGCATCTTCTGCGTGGACGGCGACATGCTCTGCAAGCAGTACTACCGCGACCCCCTGGGCACCGTCTACCTCTTCTCCCTGAACCGCCGCCGCCGCGACGCCGACCAGGTGTTCACCGCCGGCAGTGGCCGCAGCCTTACCTGCTTTGGCCGCGTCATGCTCCACACGCCCCCCCTCCCTATCTAAAAATAAAAACTCGGAGATGTTGCCTGCCTCACAGCAACATCTCCGAAAATTTTTTTGAAAAAATAATTTTACCGGCGTTTAGAGTATAAATCCCCCATCGCAGGTAAGCACTTGCCCCGTGATAAAATCCGCCGCCGGGTCGGCCAAAAACGCCACCGCCGCCGCAATGTCCTCGGGCCTGCCCAGGCGCCCCAAGGGCGTCTGCTGGGCCAATTCCGGCAGAACCTCCGGGGACAGCTCGTCCAGCATGTCCGTGCGGATGACCCCCGGGGCCACGCAGTTCACCCGGATGTGGCTGGGCGCCAGCTCCGCGGCCAGGGATCGGGTCAGCCCAATCAGCGCCGCCTTGGTGGCGGAGTAGGCCACCTCGCAGCTGGCCCCCCGCTGTCCCCAAATGGAGGAAATGTTCACAATGCACCCCTCGTGCGCGTGGAGCATCCCGGGCAGCACCGCCCGGCTGGCGTAAAAGGCCCCGTCCACATTCACGGAGAAAAATTCGTGCCAGCGCTCATCCGTCAGGTCCTGAAACAGGCTCTGCCCCGCGATGCCCGCGTTGTTCACCAAGAGCGAAATGGGTCCGAAGTTGTCCTCCACGGCGCGCACCATGGCTTCCACTTCCGCCCGGCGGGACACATCCGCCTGGCAGACCATGGCCCGGCAGCCCTCCGCCGTCAGCTGCGCCGCCAGCTCCTCGGCCTTGTCCCGGCGCACCCGGCAGCCGATGGCCACCGCCCAGCCCCGGCGGGCCAGCTCCGCCGCCACCGCCCGTCCAATGCCCCGGGACGCCCCGGTGACCAACGCGATCTTCTCCATATCTCTCGCCCTCCGAAAATAACATATTATAAATAGTATAGCAAAAACTCCCCGGAAGCGCAAGGAACGCCGTTGCAAATTTCCGGGGATGCGTGTATGATAGAAGCAGCGAAACAAAAAGGAGTATTGCGTATGGTGTGGAGCATTGCGCTGCTGGTCGTCCTCATGGGGCTGGACCAGGCGCTGAAATATTGGACCGTGACCCATTTGGCCCTGGGCGAGAGCACCCCGCTGCTGCCCGGCGTCCTCCAGCTGACCCGGCTGCACAACTACGGCGCGGCCTGGTCGAGCCTCTCGGGCAAGACCGTGGCGCTGCTGGTCATCACCGCCGTGCTGCTGGTAGTCGTTGCCTGGCTGCTGATCAAAAAGATCGTCCGCCACCCCCTGGGCGTCACGGCGGGCCTGTTCCTCCTGGGCGGCGGCCTGGGCAACATGATCGACCGGGTCTTTCGCGGCTATGTGGTGGATATGCTGGACATCTCGCCCCTTTTCGACTACCCCATTTTCAACCTGGCGGACTGCTTTATCGTGGTGGGCGCCGTGCTGGGCGCGGTGTACTACCTGTGGTTCTACGATAAATACGACAAAAAGGAGCGCACTCATGGACACAAGGACCCTGACGGCCACAACTGAATCCGCCGGGGCGCGGCTGGACGCGTTTTTGGCCGCCCAACTCCCGGACCTGACCCGCTCGGCGGCGGCCCGGCTCATTGAAAGCGGCCTTGTCACCGTGGACGGTAAGCCCGCCGGGAAAAGCGCCCGCCTCACCAGCGGCGAAACGGTCGCCGTGACCCTGCCCCAGGCGGAGGAGCCGGAGGCCCGACCCCAGGATATTCCCCTGGAGGTGGTCTATGAGGACGACGATGTGATCGTGGTGAATAAGCCCGTGGGCATGGTGGTCCACCCGGGCCCGGGGCACCCGGACGGTACCCTGGTCAACGCCCTGCTGCACCACTGCGCCGGGAGCCTGTCGGGCATCGGCGGCCAACTGCGCCCCGGCATCGTCCACCGCATCGACCGGGACACCAGCGGCCTCATCATCGCCGCCAAAAACGACGCCGCCCACCAATTCCTGGCCGCCCAATTGGCCGACCATACCCTGGCCCGGACCTACGAATGCCTGGCCGTGGGTAATTTCCGGGAGGACAGCGGCACCGTGGACGCGCCCATAGGCCGCCACCGCACCGACCGCAAAAAGATGGCCGTGACCCCCGATGGCCGCCGTGCCGTGACCCATTGGGAGGTCATCGCCCGCTACCGGGGCATCACCCACCTGCGTTGCCGCCTGGAAACAGGCCGCACCCACCAGATCCGCGTCCACCTGGCCCACATCGGCCACCCCATCCTGGGCGACACAGTCTACGGCAATAAAAAAACCGTGCCGGGCCTCACAGGCCAATGTCTCCACGCCACCGGCCTGGAGTTCATCCACCCCACCACCAAGCAAAAGATAACCCTGACCTGCCCCCTGCCAAAAGAGTTCACCCAAATGCTGAAAAAACTGCAAAGCCAAAGCTAAACCAAGAGGAAAGCGGAAAGATAGCAGAAAAAACAAAAGCGTAAAAGCAGCAAAAACCGGGCCGGGATCATCCCTGCCCGGGTTTTTCCATGTCTAAAGCGATCCCCCGTAGGGGCCGGGCCGAAAAAAACTCCCCCACGCCGGGGGGTGATCTTCGGCGTGGGGGATCCTTTATTCTTTTCCCGGCTTTTTCCGTCCGTCCAGGACGCTTTGGAGGGTGATGCCGTTCAGGTACTCGTTGACCACTTGCTCCAGGCCGGCCCAGATGGGGAGGGTGTCGCATTCGTGGCAGCGGGGGCAGGCGTTGGGAGACTGCTCCAGGCAGGCCACGGGGGAGAGGCCCCCCTCGGCGGCCCGGAGAATTTCGCCCACGGTATAGTCCTCCGGCGCTTTTGCCAAACGGTAGCCCCCCTGGAAGCCTCGGGAGGTTTGCAGCAGGCCCGCCCGGTTCAGCACGGGGATGATCTGCTCCAGGTACTTTTTGGAGATGTCCTGCCGGGCGGCGATGTCCTTCAGGGCCACTACGCCGTCACCCTGGTTTTCCGCCAGGTCCAGCATCATCCGCAGGGCGTACCGGCCCCGGGTGGAAATTTTCATGCCTCTCCCTCCTTACTCACCTGGCGAAAATTCCTGCGGAATTTTCTGTCAAAAGGATTGCAGTCTGCTGCGCGCATAATTTTGAGCCCCTGGCTCAAAATTCCACACTTGCAGCCTGAGAAGTATTTTTCCCCACGCGCATGTCGCGGTGAAAAATGATTTTAATTTTTTGCCGCCTGCGGGCGGCAAACTCTGCGAGGCTTTTTCTCGCGCCTCCTTTATAGGCTTAGGATACCACAATTCCGTCCCTTTCACAAGGGCCTCACACCATGCGGCAGCCCTCGCAGTCCTCGCAGTCGGGGAACCGGCTGTGGTCGTAGGCGATGCCGCTGCGGTCGTAGTAATCCTTCACGGCGGACTTGATGGCCTCCTCGGCCAAAACGCTGCAATGCAGCTTGTGGGCGGGCAGGCCGCCCAGGGCGTCCACCACATCCTTGTTGGTGACGGCCAGGGCCTCCTCCACGGTCTTGCCCTTGATCATCTCCGTTGCCATGGAGGACGAGGCGATGGCGCTGCCGCAGCCAAAGGTCTCAAACCTCACATCCTTGATGACATCGTTCTCAATGTCCAGGTACATCTTCATAATGTCGCCGCACTTGGCGTTGCCCACTTCGCCCACGCCGCTGGGGTTTTCGATCTCGCCCACATTCCGGGGATTCATGAAATGATCCATTACAGTGTCGGTATACAGTGCCATGATAATTGCCTCCTTATTACAGCATGAACGGCTTCTTGCCGCTGACCAGGTCTTTCCACATGGGGCTCATATTGCGCAGGTACTCCACGACCTTGGGGACCTCCTGCAAGATGATGTCCACTTCCTCCTCCGTGTTCCACTCGCACAGGCTCAGACGCAGGGAGCCGTGGGCCACCTCGTGGGGGCGGCCAATGGCCAGCAGCACATGGCTGGGGTCCAGGGAGCCGGAGGTGCAGGCGCTGCCGGAGCTGGCGCATATACCCTTGGCGTCCAGCAGGAGCAGCAGGCTCTCGCCCTCGATACCCTCAAAGCAGAAATTCACATTGCCGGGCAGACGGTGCACCGGGTCGCCGTTGAGGGCGGAATGGGGAATTTCGGACAGGCCGCTAATCAGCTTGTCCCGCAGAGCGGAGACCTTGGCGGCGTTCTCGTCGATGTGGTCGCAGGCCTCTTTCAAAGCCGCCGCCATGCCCACGATGGCGGGCAGATTCTCCGTGCCGGCCCGCTTGCCCCGCTCCTGGGCGCCGCCCTCGATGACATTCGCCAGGGGGATGCCCTTGCGCGCATACAGCACGCCGGAGCCCTTGGGCCCATGAAACTTGTGGCCGGAGAGGGAGAGCATGTCGATGTTCTGCGCCCGTACATCAATGTGCAGGTGTCCCGCCGCCTGCACGGCGTCCGTGTGGAAAATGACGCCCTTTTCCTTGCAGACCGCACCGATCTCGGAGATGGGCAGGATGGAGCCGATCTCGTTGTTGGCGTACATGATGGTCACCAGGGCCGTGTCGGGCCGGATGGCCGCAGCCACCTGCTCCGGGGTAATGGTCCCGGTGGTGCCCACGGGCAGCAGCTCCACCTCAAAGCCCTCTTTTTCCAGCTTCTTCAGGGTGTGGAGCACGGCGTGGTGCTCAAAGGCGGTGGAGATGATGTGCTTCTTGCCCTTCAGCGCGCCGAAGCGGGCGGCGGAGATGATGGCCTGGTTATCGGCCTCGCTGCCGCCGGAGGTGAAGATGATCTCCTTGGGGTCGCAGCCCAGGCACTTAGCCACGGTCTCCCGGGCGCTCTGGAGTGCCTCGGCGGCCCGCTGACCCACGGAGTGCAGGCTGGAGGGGTTGCCGTAGTTGCCCTGCAAACAGGGGAGCATGGCGGCCACGGCGGTGTCGCTCATCCGGGTGGTGGCGGCGTTATCGGTATAAATGGTCATACGCTGTTCCTCCTGGTATGAAAAATCTAATGCCTACTTTTTAGGTATGTTTACAATACCCCTAAAAACTTACTTTGTCAATAGGTTTTAGTAAAATATTTTTAACTTCCCTTTTAACTTTCTCTTGTAATTTGCCCGCCGCTGTGCTAACCTAAACATAAATAATAGACGGAGTGTACCTATATGGAAATTCAAAAATCTTCGGAGGACTATTTGGAGACCATGCTGATGATGCAGAAGAAGCATGGCTTCATCCGCTCCATTGATGTGGCGGAGCATTTGGGCGTCACCAAGCCCAGCGTCAGCTACGCCACCAAGCGCCTGCGGGAAAACGGCTACATCACCATGGACAAGACCGGCCTCATCACCCTGGAGCCCACGGGCCTGGCCATTGCCGAGGAAATGCTGGGCCGCCACCAGACCCTGACCCGGTTCCTGGTCAGCCTGGGCGTGGACCGGGAGACGGCGGAGGCCGATGCCTGCAAGATGGAGCACGACATCAGCCCCCAGACCTTCGCGGCCATTTGCCGCCTGGCCAGGGAGCACAAGGACTGAATCAAAATTTATGCGGAAAGACCGACCCCATCTCCGGGGCCGGCCTTTTTTTCATATTTAATATATAGTGTTATTCCGCTGCGGGAGGCTGCGCCGGAGGTGTAGGTTCCTCGTCGTCCTCCAGGGGCTGGGCGCGGATGAAATCCTGCACCAGCACATAGATCACCGAGCACACCGGCACGCCCAGGAGCATACCCATGACCCCGAAAGCGCCGCCGCCGATGGTCACCGCCGCCAGCACCCACAGGCCCGGCAGGCCCACGGACTTGCCCACCACCTTGGGGTAAATCAGGTTCCCCTCCACCTGCTGCAAAATCAGCAGGAAAATCAGGAAGGTCAGCGCCTTGATGGGGCTGACGAACACAATGAGAAACGCCCCCGTGGCCGCGCCGATCCACGCGCCGAAAATGGGAATAAGAGATGTAAAGCAGATGATCACCGACACCGGCAGGGCGTAGGGCAGGCGCAAAATCAGCATACCCAGGCAGCACAGGGTGCCCAGGATGAACGCCTCGGTCACCTGGCCGGTGACGAAGCTGGAGAAGGCGTTGTTGGTGATCTGCAAAATGTGCATGGTGCGCTTTCCGGCCTTCTTGGGGATGGCCGCCAGCAGCAGGCGCTTGGCCTGGGCGGTCAGCTTTTCCTTTTGGGCCAGCAGATACACGGAGAACACCAGCGCCAGCAGGAAATTCACCAGCGCGCCCAGGATGGTGGTGGTGATGTTGAGGGTGGTGTTGACCACATTGTTGCCGTTGTCGGTAAGGAAATCCGTCACCACCTTGGTGGCGTTGTCCGCGTTCATGGACAGCTCCGGCAGCGTGACCCCGTGCTCGGCGGCAAAGGCCATGACCCCGTCCCACCAGTGCTGGATCTGCGTCACATAGTTGGGCACATTGGCGATAAGTGTGGTCCCGGCCTCCTCCAAGCGGGGGATAAGGATGAAGATGATGGCGAAGATGATGCCCAAAAACAGCAGCATGGTCAGCGTCAGGCAGATGGGCCGCTTCAGCTTGCCGCGCCAAATTTCCGGGGCCTTCACCAGGGCCTTGTCCCACAGCCGCTCCACCACCTTCAGCAGCAGGTTCACCACATAGGCGATGCATATACCCCACAGCAGCGGCGAGAGCAGTGACAGCAGCCCGTCCACCACCTTGCTCAGGGCCGACAGGTTGTTCAGCCCCCAGTACAGCACGATGGCGCAGGCAATGAGCAGCAAAATGCGCTTGAAATTTCTCTTGTTCAGCTCCAAAGGGACTCCACCTTTCACCGAAATTGCACCTAATTGCGTCTATTATACCATAGTCTCCGTAAAGATTCAATGCAGAAAAAGAGAATTTCCCCACCGCCCCGTAAAAAGCGCGACACCCCCAAAGGCCGAAGCCCCCGGGAGCGCCGCATAGAGGGGAAAAGGAGATAGCATTGTAAACCGGGCCCAAACCAACCGCAGAGCGGCCCAAACCGCCCCGCCGGACCCAAGGGAATATCTTTTAATATGTTGTATTATATAATATGCTGCAGAGAATTTCAATACCCTTTTTTTGGGCGTGGGAAGAAAATTTTTGCCCGCGCCATACCAAAACCGATGCAAGCGGCTTTCGGCAAAATAAATCATAACCACCAGTAAACTGGTGGTTTGACCTGCCCCTAAAAGGGGCTATTACGACCGTAGCCCCTAAAAGGGGCATTGAAGGTTTGACACCGCATTACCATTTCAGGCAGCCGCTTCAAGCGGCTGCCTT
>CAVJNL010000080.1:0-8350 GCA_963650985.1 Clostridium sp. CAG:413 | reverse complement strand
CATGGCGCTCAGCAGCAAAAAATCACCCAGCCGCCATAAAGCAGCCGGGTGAAGCGTCCAAATCAGCTTCGGCCCCGGTACAGGCGGCAACCAGGGAGCAGCGCCTTGCGTATCTGACTTAGCCCGTCAAAGCAGGCATCACAGTGACCGTCTCGCGGGGCTTCTCACCCCATTCCGCCGCCGGGTTCACCCCGGCTCACGCTGTCCCGTTGTTCAGTTTTGTCATATTATAGCACAGAATATTCCATATTTCAATAGGGAAAAACGGAGCCGTTTTAGTTGCCCGTTTCTCTACACATGCCGCAAAAGAAAATATCACATCAACTTCACACTGTCACTGCCCTGTGATTACCGCTCAGCCAGCAGCTTGCCGTTGGGCTCCTTGCTGGTCAGGATAAACGGGTTCTTACCCTCGGCCTTCAGCTCGGGCACATAGCGCCACAGGAGCCAATAGCCGCATTCGCTGGCCTGCATCTCGACCAGCTTCACGGGCTGGCCGAACAGGTTCTTCTTGCCGCCGGCAGCCCACGCAAATCAATCTGTAAATTCCGCCTGCGCGAATTATTTTTTCGCTTGTCATACGGCCTGATTTGTGCTATTGTAAGGTAAGAAAAGAATGATTTCCCGCATTTTGGGGAGAATCGGCGGGGAAAACGGAGGATAACTTATGAGTGCAAATTTCAGAACTCGTATGTTCGGCGGCTTCGACCGAGAGGATGTAGTCGCCTATATCAAGAAGATCACCCAGGAAAACCAGGCCCAGTTGGAGGAGCTGACCCGGCAGAACCAGGAGCTTTCCCAGCAAAATGACCAGCTCCGCCAGGACGCCGCTGCCCTGCACACCCGCCTGGATAGCTGCGAGGATTCCACCCGGGAAAAGGACGAGCTTTCCCAGCAAAACCAGCGCTTGGCCCAGGAAAACCGCGACTTGCAGGATGCCATGCGGGAAACGGAGAAGCGGTGCGCGATTTTGCAGGAGCAGGCGGACGAGTATGCTAAAATTCGTGACCACATTGCGGAAATTGAGATCAGCGCCCACCGGCGGACCGAGGAGTTCCGGGCCCAGGCCATCCAGCGCATCCACGCCCTGGTGGCCCAGCAGCGGACCTGGTGCAATGAAAACCGGGTGCGCTATGAGGAGCTTTTGCAGCGCTTTGCGGAGAAACTGGAGACAGCGAAAAATGTCGTTCAGGAGTCCGACCTCTCCGGCTTCGGTGATATGCTCACCGCCCTGGATGAACTGGACAAGGAGCTGGACCAGTAAATTTCACCTACTACACAAAAAGAACCGCCCGTGGGCGGTTCTTTTTGTAGCGTAAATTTTTTCCGCATTCGCAGCAGGGCCGACAGGCAGGCTCAATAGCCCAAAGAGCGGTCCACGAAGCGCTCCAGTTTTTTGCCGGAGACGAAATTTTTTAGGTCCTCGCAGAACAGGTCCACATCCAGGTCCCGGGTGATGCCCAGGGACATATTTCCGCTGATGTGGGGGGTGATGAGCAGGTTCTTGGTGGTCCACAGGGGGTGGTCTGCGGGCAGGGGCTCCGGGACCATCACATCCAGGGCGGCCCCGGCCAGGTGGCCGCCGTTCAGGGCGTCCATGAGGGCCTCCTGGTCAATGGCGCTGCCCCGGCCCACATTCACCACATACGCATCCTCCGGCAGCAGGGCGATGCGCTCCCGGGAGAGGATGTGAATGGTCTCCTTGGTGCTGGGCAGAGCCATGACGAGAATTTCCGTCTTGGGCAAGACGCTGTCCAGGTCCTGGAAGGTGTACATCTCGTCGTAGGCGGGGTCCCCGGCCTTCTTCGTCCGGCGCACGCCCCGGATGGTCTTGGCCCCCAGGGCCTTGGCCCGGCGGGCAAAGTTGGTGCCGATGTCCCCGGTGCCTAGAACGGTGATGCTGCTGCCGCAGATAGAGCGCATGGGCAGGCTTTGGAGCCACCCGCGCCGGCGCACGATCTCCTCAAACTCCGGCATGCGGCGCAGGAGCATTAGCGTGACCATGATGATATGCTCGGCAATGGTGATGCCGTAGGCCCCGGAAGAATTGCTCAGCAGCACGCCCGGATGGGGGTAAATGCTCTCGTCCATGTAGCCGTCCACCCCGGCGAAGCTGCAGCAGAGCCACTTCAAATTGGCCGCCGCCTTCAGATCCTGCGTGGGGCACGCACCGTAAATAATTTCATAGTCCGTCGCCTTGTCCGCGGGCAGGTGGCCCTCGGTGTAAAAGTCCACAGCGTAACCGCAGGCCGCCGCCGTCTCTTCGATCTTCGCCCGGTGCTCGGAAGAAAAGAATTTCTCCACCGCTGCAATTTTTTTCATATTGTGTATACCTCCTATGTATGATTTTCGAACGGTGGCGGAGAAAACGCGCTCCGCCGCGCCCCGTGAAAACAGAGTAAATTAAAGATATTTTGCCAAAATTTTTTCCGCGCAGCGAATACCGTCCGCCGCCGCCGAGAGGATGCCGCCGGCGTACCCGGCCCCCTCGCCGCAGGGGTAAAGGCCGGCAATATTGCTCTCGTAATTTTCATCCCTCGGGATGCGCACCGGGGCGGAGGAACGACTCTCCACCGCCGTGAGCAGGGCGTCGCCGTCGGCAAAGCCCGGGAGCTTTTTGTCCAAAAGGGGCAGGGCCTGCTCCAGGGAACGGGCGATGAAATCGGGCAGGCAGTCGTGGAGGTCGGCGTAGCGGACGCCGGGGCGGTAGCTGGGCTTCACGCTGCCGCAGCCTGCCGAGGGCCGGTGCAGCAGAAAATCCTCCACCCGCTGGCAGGGGGCCGTGAACCCGCCGCCCAGGCGGTAAGCCGCCTCCTCCAGCCGGCGCTGAAAGGCGATGCCCGCCAAGGGGTGGTCGCTGCCGAAGTCCGCCGGGGTCACGCCCACCAGCAGGCCGCCGTTGATGTTCTCCCCGTCTCGGGCGTACTCGCTCATGCCGTTGGTGACGGTGCGCCGAGGCTCCGAAGCCGCCGCCACCACCTGGCCCCCGGGGCACACGCAGAAGGAGAACACCCCCCGCCCATCGGGCAGGTGGCAGGAGAGCTTGTAGGTGCTCACGGGCAGGGCCGGGTGCCCGGCGTATTCCTTATACTGCACTGCGTCCATGCGGCTTTGCAGGTGCTCAATGCGCACCCCCACGGCAAAGGGCTTGGCCTCCATAGTAAGGCCCTGTTCATAAAGCGCTTCCACCGTGTCCCGGGCGCTGTGGCCCAGGGCCAAAATGAGGTTTTGGACGGGTAAAGCGTAAATTTTTTCGCCATGGCAGACGGTAATTCCCGCCAGTCTCCCCTCTCGTACCTCCACCCCCTCCAGCCGGTGGCCGAAGCGGATGTCCGCCCCCAGGGAGAGAAGTTTTTTTCTCATTTTTTTCAGGGCAATATGCAGCTTATCCGTGCCCACATGGGGCTTGGCGTCTATTAAAATGCTCTCTGGCGCGCCGCAGGCGACCAGCTCTTCTAATATAAAACGGTGGTGGGGATCCTTGGTGCCGGTGTTCAATTTTCCGTCGGAAAAAGCCCCGGCGCCGCCCTCACCGAACTGCACATTGGAGTTAGGAATCAGGGGTCCGCCGGACCAAAAATCCTCCACATCCTTTTGCCGCTGCTCCACGGATCGGCCCCGCTCTAAGAGGATGGGACGGAGGCCCGCCCGGGCCAAAATCAGGGCCGCAAACAGCCCCGCCGGGCCCGCGCCCACCACCACGGGGGGCAAATTTTCCGCTACATTTCGGTGCAATTTCGGGGAAATTTGGGGAAGCTGCGGTGCAATTTCGGTGAAGGGAAAAGTGAACTTTTGGGGCAGATACGGTGACGCATTTTTGCACCGACTGCACCGCAGGGCTGCGCCCTCATTTTTCACCTCCACCGCCAGGGTGTAGACCAGGCAGAGTGGAGGCCGGGCGTCCACCGCTTTTCGCAAAATAGTCAGGGAGAGAATTTCCTCCGGCAAAACGCGCAGCAGGGCCGCCGCCTTTTCCCGCAGGCAGCTCTCCGGCTCCTCCGGGCGGCGCTTCACCTGTTCCAGCTTCAGCAAGGAAATTTCCTCCCTTCTTAAAAAATTCATAGATTCTTAAAGTTTCAATTAAGATAAAAGGATAGTATAGGTATCAAAGGACGAAGGCAGTCCAAAGAAAGCTTAACACAGTATACAACATTTTTCCGCCGACCACAAGCACCCGGCGCGGAAAAATGTCAGCGAAAAAATAGAGACGACAGGAGGCCAATGCCATGAACGAAAATAACGATTTCCGTCAGGAGGGGCAAGAGTACAGCAACCCCAAGAATCTATACCATTATAATTATAATCAGCAGCACAACGCCCCGGACGACCAGGGCTGGGCCGAGGCACCGGTGGCGGCGAAAAAGCCCTCCTTTTGGCAGAAGACCGGGGTGAAGGTCACAGCGCTGCTCCTGGCCTGCGCAGTAGTAGGCGGTGCGGCGGGCTACGGCGGCGCGGCCCTCTCCAGCAGCGGCAAGACCACCATTCAGCAGAGCAATCGCACCGCTTCCGAAATCACCGTGAAGCAGGTCAGCGGCCACACCCTCATGTCCCCGGCGGAGGTGTACGCCTCCACGGTGAACAGCGTTGTGAGCATCAACAGCTCCTCTATCTCCACCAATATTTTCGGCCAGACGGTGCAGTCCGCCTCCTCCGGCAGCGGGTTCATCGTGACGGAGGACGGGTACATTGTGACCAACCATCATGTGGTGAGCGGCGCGTCCTCTGTGAAGGTGACGCTGTATGACGGCACGGAGTACACGGCCACGGTGGTGGGCAGCGACAGCGACTACGATGTGGCGGTGCTGAAGATCGAAGCCACGGGCTTGCAGCCTGTGACCCTGGGCAAGAGCAGCGATGTGAATGTGGGCGACACGGTGCTGGCTATCGGCAACCCCCTGGGCGAGCTGACCTTCTCCATGAGCCAGGGCATTGTGTCCTGCTGCGACCGGGCTATCAATGTAGACGGGACACCGTTTAACATGATCCAGGTGGACGCATCCATCAACCCGGGCAACTCCGGCGGCCCGCTGATGAACCTCTATGGCGAGGTAGTGGGCATTGTGTCCGCCAAGTATTCCAGCTATTCCAACACCACGGTGGAGGGTTTGGGCTTTGCCATTCCCATTGGGGATGTGCAGGCCATTATCACGGACATTATGGAAAACGGAGCGGTGACCAATAAGCCCTCCTTCGGCATCACTGCCGGGACCATGACCGAGCAGATGGCGGCCCAGTATCAGATCGGCCAGACCAGCGGCGCGTTTGTTTACAGCGTGAACAAGGGCGGCGCGGGCGAGAAGGCCGGGCTGCAGATGGGCGATGTGATCACGAAGATCGGCAGCACGGACATCACCTCCATGGACGACCTCACCGCCGCCAAGAAGGGCCACAAGGCCGGGGACACCGTGACCGTGACCTATTTCCGGGGCGGGGAGAGCCACACCACCAGCCTGACCTTTGACGCCAAGGCCGACGACACGGAGCAGGACAGCCAGCAGAGCCAGCAGAGCCAGCAAGGGCAGCAGGGCGGCAACAGCTTTGGGTCGCTGTATGATTATTTCTTTGGTCGGAATTGAAAATTTGATTTTAGAACGCGGCATGGCTTGAGCTGTGCCGCGTTTTTTTGCGGGGATGAGTGGTTTGCTAATGGGCTGGTGGGGAAAACGGGATCCCCCGGTCGGCTTCGCCGACAGCCCCCTTTAGGTAAGGGCCTTTGATTTGGTGCGCTGCAAGGGGTGCCGGGGGCGACCCTTCAGTCGCGGCGGAGCCGCGACAGCTCCCCTTACGCAGGGGAGCCTTTGGAGCGGTGCGTTGCAAGGGGTGCGGTGGGGGCGGGCCGATGTGGGCATCGGCCCCTACGGAGGGTTACAAGAAGTGCGTGGGGAGTACGGATTGCCACGGCCGGTTTGAGAACCGGCCTCGCAATGACAGGGTTTTTACAAGGGGCGTGGGGGTAATATTTGGTGAAACTGGGGCGTTATGGGTGGGGATAAAAATTTGGGGGTTGTGCTTTTAGCGATTCTATATTATAATGAAGTGCTAATATGTTTTATTACTACTATTCTGCGTTATTCTGCAAACCGGGATCCTATGAAGAAAGGAAGTTTGTTTATGGTTAAAGTCCTTACGGAACATGGCGAGATCGGCATCAGCAATGCCGTTTTCACCACCATTACCGGCGCCGCTGCTACCAATTGTTTTGGTGTCAAGGGCATGGCCTATCGGAGCATGACGGACGGTATCGTCCACCTGCTGCGGCCGGAGGCTATGAGCAAGGGCGTGAAGGTCACTTACAACGACGACAACACCGTTTCCATTGAGCTGCACATCATTGTGGAAAACGGCGTGAATATCGCCACGGTCTGCCGCTCCATTATGGGAGAGGTCAAGTATGTGGTGAGCAAAAACACCGGCGTGGAGGTCCGCGATGTGAATGTGTGCGTGGACTCCATCACCATGTGACGCCGCCAGAAGGAGAAGCTACATGACAGACAGAATCAGCGGCAGCGTATTTAAGCAGATGGTTCTATTCGGCGCTGCCTGTATCACCCTGGAGAAGGAAGCCATCAACGACCTGAATGTTTTCCCCGTGCCGGACGGCGACACCGGCACCAACATGAGCCTGACCATACAGACCGCCGCCACGGAGCTGAAGAAAAATCAGCCGGTTTCCGTGTCCGATGCCGCGTCCATCACCGCCTCCGCCCTGCTGCGGGGGGCACGGGGGAACTCCGGCGTCATCCTCTCGCTGCTGTTTCGGGGCATGTCCAAGCACCTGAAGGGGCTGGACGAGGCCGACGGCGTGCTGCTGGCCGGGGCTATGAAGGAGGGCGTGACCACCGCCTATGGCGCGGTGATGAAGCCCGCCGAGGGCACGGTGCTGACGGTCTCTCGCCTGGCGGCGGATCGGGCCGCCGAGGCCGCCGAGGAGTGCAACAGCGTAGAATATGTCCTGCAGGAGGCCATACGCAAGGGTCTGGAGACTCTGGACGAAACGATCGAGATGAACCCGGTGCTGAAAAAGGCCGGGGTGGTGGACGCAGGCGGAAAGGGGTATCTTGTGATCCTGGACGGTATGCTGCGGGCCCTGCGGGGCGAGGCCATCCCGGAAGTGACCGGGGAGCAGACGGAGGCCAAGGCGGATTTCTCCGCGCTCAGCGAGGAGGAGATCACCTTCACCTTTGACACGGTGTTCATCGTGCGCAAGTGGGAGAACACCTCTATTGAGTCCCTGCGGGCCTATCTGAGCACCATCGGCGACTGCCTGGTCATCGGCGAGGACGACGAGGCGTTTAAGGTCCATGTACACACGGACATCCCCGGCATGGCGCTGACAGAGGCGCAGAAATACGGCACGCTGGAGCTGGCGAAGATCGAGAACATGCGCACCCAGTACGAGGCCGTGGCCGCCGGGCGCAAGGCCCAGAGCACCGACGACCTGGACGAGATCGAGCGGGAGCTGGAGAGCATGGAGGAAGAACCGGCTGTGGCTCCGGCGGAGAAGCGGTACGGATTTTTGGCCGTATGCGCCGGCGAGGGGCTGGCTACGGCGTTTCGGGATCTGGGCGTGGACCGCATCGTTTCCGGCGGGCAGACCATGAATCCCTCTACGGAGGCCATTTTGCAGGAGGTGAATCGCACACCCAGCGAGGTGGTGTTCATCCTGCCCAACAACAAGAACATTATTATGGCCGCCCAGCAGTGCGTGGGGCTGACGGATAAAGAGGTCATTGTGGTGCCCACGGCCACGGTGCCACAGGGCATCACGGCCATGATGAATGTGGACCTGGACTGCGTGGATCCCCAGGCCATTGCCGAGGCCATGACCGAGGCCGCCCAGGGCGTGACCACGGCCCTGGTGACTTACGCCGCCCGGAACTCCGACTTTGACGGGTTCGCCATCAACGAGGGGGACTACCTGGCCCTGGAGGACGGGAAGCTCTTCGGCACCGACCGCAGCATTGAGCCGCTGCTCTCTAAGCTGGCGGAGGACGCCAAGGCCCGGAGCGCGGAGTTCGTGACCATCTTCTTCGGCGAGGATGTGACGGAGGAGGACGCGCAGAAGGCCGAGGCGGTCTTTGCCGAAGCCTGCCCCGACGCAGAGGTCAGCGTGCTGGCCGGTGGGCAGCCGGTGTATTATTACATTGTGTCGATTGAATGAGTTTTGGATAGTGAAGGTGCCCCCGGCGGAATGGTCCGCCGGGGGCGTTTTGGCGGGGATGGGGGTACGGATGTCCCTGTTGCGGTGCCCAAAATTTCTGCGCTGCCTTACGGCGGGCGCCCCCAATTTTGACTGCGGCCACTCGCTCCGGCCCACCGTCGTGCCAGCCGATTCCCGGCCACTGTCGTG
>CAVJNL010000079.1:0-8386 GCA_963650985.1 Clostridium sp. CAG:413 | reverse complement strand
TTTTTTGCCGCCTGCGGGCGGCAAACTCTGCGAGGCTTTTTTGACACTCTGAAAAATCCCGCCGGAGTCCGGCGGGATTTTTTATTGGGAGGACGGATTGCCACAGTCAGTTACTTCGGTCACTGGCTTCGCAATGACAGGGGGGTGCATGGGGTGCGGTGCAAGCCCGGTGGGCGGACAGGGGCGTCCGCCCCTACGCAGGCACAAGAGGTGAGGTGGTAGTCTGGGCGGGCGGGGTAGAACCCTGCCCCTACGGATGGGTTGGGAGGTTGTGCGGCGGGCGACCGCAAGGGTCGCCCCTACGGAGGAGTTACAAGAGGTGCGGTACAGCGGGACGATGTGGGGAGCGATCCGAGCGCTGCCAGTGGCAGATGAAGCGGGGAAATCGGCGAAGCGCCGCCAGCGGCGGATGCAGCAAGCCGATTTCGAGGAAGTGCCCCGATTGGCGGCCACGACAGTGGCCGGGAATCGGCTGGCACGACGGTGGGCCGGAGCGAGTGGCTGCGGTCAAAATTTCAAGCGCCCGCCGT
Organism: Clostridium sp. CAG:413; assembly: GCA_963650985.1. GTDB lineage: Bacteria > Bacillota > Clostridia > Oscillospirales > Oscillospiraceae > Vescimonas. The sequence goes on along the minus strand of CAVJNL010000079.1, from coordinate 7,856 downwards.
AAGGCAGCGCGGAAATTTTGGGCACCGCAACAGGACCATCGTCCCCTACGGTGGGGGTGGAGGATGGTGCGGAGTGCTGGTTATATCCATTCGGTTGAAAAAATGCCGCAAGATACATTTCTGTACCTTACGGCATGGCAAGCGCCCGGATTTGAACCGGGACAACGGGATTTCACCGTATGCTCCTCTTACATCACTACTTGCTATACCGATTGTACCATATCTGTTTGCTGCGCTCAACTTTTTTTGCGTTGAAAATTGAAATCCTATCCTCCGCTTTTTGTGCAGCCGAGGGTTTCGGCGAAGCCTTGGGCGAAGAGGCGGGCGGAATAGAGGGCTTCGTCCAGGGAGTTGCCGGCGGCGCCGATCTCTACCAGGAGGGAGCCGGGGCTCAGGGACTGGTTATAGCCGTACCAACGGAGGGTGATGGGGCGCATGAGGGTGGGGTGCTTCTCCAGCAGATGGGACTGTACGGCGGCGGCCAGGCGGAGGTTGGAGAGCCAGGCGTCGTAATTGCTGCCCATGATGATGCTCAGTTGGGCGGCGTGGGGGTCCTCCTGGGACACCACCTTATACTGGACGCCGTCGGCATCGGAGATGGCGTCCCGGTGGATGTCCAGGATGAAGGATATGGAGGGATATTTTTCCAGGTAGGCGGCGGCGCTGGCGTAGCTTTTATCGTAGGCACTGTTATAATCGGTGTCGTGGATCTGACGGTCGTGGAGGACGGAGAGACCGTACTGAGACAGGACGGCGGCGATCTCGTCCCCGACCCGGATCATATTTTTGGAGGTATCCATGGTGCGGTAGCTGCCGCTGGCCTCGTACTCCTGCCCGGCGGGCATGGTGTAGGCCTCGCTGCCGTGGGTGTGGAGGATCAGCACCTGGGGCTGGGCGCCGTCACCTAGTTGGGCGGGGAAGGTGCCGTCCAATTGGGCGGGGTCCAGGGTGTGGTCAGAGCCGTTTTTGATGTAGACATTCCCGGAGACGGTGTAGCTTTTGGAGGAGGTGGGGATCACCGTCTGGCTGGGGGCGCCGTTGTCGGCAAAGGCGAGGCCCTGGGTGAGGTCGTCGGTGGCGGCGGGGGTCGGTGTGTCGGGGACAACGGGGTCCTCCACGGGCGTGTCCGACTGGACGGGGGTGGGGAGGTTGCCGTACCCGGCCCACAGAAGCGGCGACTGGCGCAGGCACAGGAGAGTGGAGAGGGACAGGTCCTTGTCGCCCGTCAGGTCACCCAGGGCCAGCTGCACCAGCACATTGGGCAGGTGAAACGAGCTGCGCATGGCGGCCAGGGCCGCGGGGATGGTGCGGCTCTCCACCGTGACGATGAGCGTCCAGACCGTGCAGGCGGCCAGGAGGGCCGCGCCGCTTCGGCGCAGTAATTTTTTCATCCCGGGTGCCTCCCTTTGTAAATCAGGATAGACGGCGTGTCGAAAAAGTCTTTTTTATCGACAGTCTCATAGACAAGCATATTCTGCTTCGGGGAAAATTATGCCGGGAGGGTTTGGTAGATTTTGTTACCGAAATTTTCTTGACGGGCGCGGGACAAACTACTATAATAGTAGCAACAAAATCTGAAAATTGCAGGAGGTGCGCATATATGGAACAGGTCATGGAAACCGTGCGCGAGGCGGGCAGCCGCGTGTTGGACGCGCTGTGCGAAACGGGAAAGGCCATTTTGGGCTTCGGCGCAGGGGTCGTGAAGTCGGTGAGCTGCGCGGCGGCGGGCGCTGTGAAGGACTGCACCTGCAAGGCAGCCGGCTGCACCTGGGACAAGGTGAAGCAGGTGGCCAAGGACCACAAGCAGGTGCTGCTGATCGTGGCGGCGGGCGTGTCCGCTGTGACGGCAGCCACCACGGCGATCTTCTTCATTTTGGGCCGGAAAAAGTGAATGATGAAGCGGGGGCCTCGGCGTTGAGGACTCCGCTTTTTTGCGCAAATCATCCCTCTCCCGGGGTGGGAGAGGGATGATTTTTTGTTTTCAGCGGTGCAGCAGGGGAGACAGGGGCTTATAAATGAGAAAGCACAGGGCGGTGTCCAGCAGGCCCTTGACCAGGGTGAAGGGGACATTGAACACCAGCAGACAGTTCAGCAGGGCGTTCTCCGTGGGTACATGGGACACGCTGCCCAAAATTTCCTCGTACATGCTCACGATGGCCTCCAGGGGGAGGTTATACAGCATCACATAGGCGGGATAGACGATGAAATAGTTGGTGACAACGCTGACCAGGGCCATGGCGGCGGCACCGGCCACAGAGCCCACCAGGGCGCTCTTGCGGCTTTTGCTGTGCTTATAGATGATGCCCGCCACGAACACGAACACCGCGCCCAGGATGAAATTGGACAGCTCGCCCACCCCGGCGCTGGAGCCGAAGGGCAGGTGCAGCAGGTTCTTCACCAGTTGGATGGCCACGCCGTACACGGGGCCCAGGGAGAAGGTGCCCAGCAGGGCGGGCAGGTCGGAGATGTCCAGCTTGATGAACGCGGGCACCAGGGGGATGGAAAACTCCACAAACTGCAGCACGGCGGCTACGGCGGTGAGCATGGCGGCTACGGTCAGGTGATGGGTCTTTTGCTTTTGGGTCATAAAAAATACTCCTCTCAATGTGTGGAACACCCGGAAACTGTCTCCCAAGGTGCACGCATTAAAAAGAGCATAACAAAATATGCCGTACACGCCTTCTCTCATCCAGACTATACTGTCGGTACCGGGATCGCACCGGTTCGTGCAGCCCAGGGGCCGCTTGCAGACTATACTGCCGGTGGGGAATCACACCCCGCCTCGAAGACAAATATTCGTTTGTTCACTGCACACAGTATATACCTGGGCAAAGGAAAATGCAAGTATTTTTTGGACGAAAATTTGCATAAATTTTGAAAATTTTACAAAAAAGACTTTACAAAATCGAAAAGTTGTTCTATTATAGAAGAGAAAAGGGGGCGATGGATGTGCGGGCCAGGCAGGTGTCTTGCAGCTTCACCGGGCATAGGCCGGAAAAGCTGCCCTGGTGCGGCGATGAGAGCGACGGGCGCTGTCGGGCGCTGAAGGAGCGGCTGTTTCAGGCGGTGGAGGCGGCCTATGAGCAGGGGTTTCGGCACTTTTTATGCGGCATGGCCCGGGGGTGTGATTTTTGGTTTTGCGAGGCGGTGCTGCGGCTGCGGGAGGTGCATGGGGATGTGTCCCTGGAGGCGGCTATTCCCTACGCTGGGCAGGCGGAGCGCTGGGACCGGGCGGACCGGGCGCGGTATGAGGCGCTGCTGGCGCGGTGCGATTACAGGACGGTGATCCAGGAGGCGTATTCGCCGGGGTGCATGCAGCGGCGGAACCGATATTTGGTGGATCATGCGTCCATGCTCATTGCCGTATACGACGGGCTGCCCGGGGGCACGCAGCAGACCATTGCCTACGCGCTGCGACGGGGGCTGGACATCGTGGACACGCCCTCGGTGCTGGAAAAGCGGGCGGGCAGCGTATAATTGCGGCTGCGGCGGGCATGATACCCTTCAGAAAAGGAGGGGGTCGCTATGACGCAGCAAAACACGCCCGACCAGGAAAAGAATCAAGAGAAGGACACGAAGCCGGAGACAAAGACCGAGCGGCTGGTGGAGCTGGGGTCCTCGGTGGTGACCAACCGGCACGGGACCATCCACTGTCTGACCATCATCGGGCAGATCGAGGGGCACACCAACGCCCCGGACAACGCCAAAACCACGAAATATGAGCATCTTTTGCCGCTGCTGGCTTCCTTGGAGGAGTCGGACGAGGTAGACGGGGTGCTGATCCTGCTGAACACCGTGGGCGGCGATGTGGAGGCAGGCCTGGCCCTGGCGGAGATGATCGCGGGGATGACCAAGCCCACGGCTACCCTGGTGCTGGGGGGCGGACACTCCATCGGCATCCCACTGGCGGTGTCGGGGAAGATCAACATGATCGCGCCGTCGGCGTCCATGACGGTCCACCCGGTGCGTATGAGCGGGACCATGATCGCCGCGCCTCAGACATACCGCTATTTTGACAAATTGCAGGAGAGCATCGTGCGCTTTGTGGCAGCCCACTCGCAGATACGGGCAGAGACCTTCCGGGAGCTGATGCTGCGCACGGATGAGATGGCCAATGATGTGGGCAGCGTGCTCTACGGCGAGGACGCCGTGGCCCTGGGGCTTATGCAGCAGGTGGGCACGCTGAAGGACGCCCTGGCGGCGCTGTACCGAGCCATTGACGAGGGAAAGAAACAGGGGAGCGAGGCGTGAGAGCGGGCGCCCTGCCCTGGATTGCGAAATGGAGCAGGACGGGCGGGGTAGAACCCCGCTCCTACGGGTCATTTGGGAGGCGGGCGGACAGAGGCGTCCGCCCCTACACAAACACAAGAGCTGCGGTGCAAGTCCGGGCGGGGTAGAACCCCGCCCCTACGGATGGCATGATGGTGCGAGGGAGCGGGGCGTCGGGGACGCCGCACCCTACGAATAGCTACAAGTAGTACGGTACATCGGGCGACCGCAAGGGTCGCCCCTACGGACGCATTACTGGTGGTGCGTGGGGCGGGCCGATGTGGGCATCGGCCCCTACGGATGGGTAGCAAGCAGTGCATGGGGCGGGCGACCGCGAGGGTCGCCCCTACGGATAAGATTTGGCATGTATTTTTTGGAAAAGCAGCGGCGCACAGGGGGAGTTCTGCGCGCTGCTGCTTTTTTGCGCTTCTTTTCTATTTTTTTCGCTATTGGGTTGCTTTTATTTTAGTAAGCGGAGCATATCCTCCGGGAGGGGAGCGGTGATATTTAGGTCTTGGCCGGTGAGGGGGTGGCGCAGGTGGACGGAATAGGAGTGCAGGGCTGGTCGGGAAATGAGAGTTTTGTCCTCGGTGCCGTAGAGCCAGTCTCCGGCCAGGGGGTGGCTGATGGCGGACATGTGGAGGCGCAGTTGGTGGGTACGACCCGTTTGGGGCACCAGGCGCAGAAGCGACAGGCCGTTTTTGCTCTCCAAAACCTCGTAATCCGTGTGAGACGGGGCGCCTTGCGAGTCGATGCAGCGCCGCAGGAGGGAATCGGGCTGGCGGCCTATGGGCAGGTCGATGGAGCCTGCGGCGGGGGTGGGGGCGCCCAGGCAGATGGCCCGGTATTCCCGGTAAAAATCGCCGGAGTGGAGCAGGGCCATGCAGCGGGCGTGCATATACCCGGTCTTGGCCACCACCATGACCCCGGTGGTGCCCCGGTCCAGGCGGTTCACGCCGTGGTACTGGTCGCTGTGAAGATAGTGGGCCACGGCCCCGGCCACGGTGACGGATTCCTCCGTCAGGGCGGCGCAGTGGACGGTGATGCCTGCGGGCTTGTTGATGATCAGCAGGTCATCGTCCTCCCAAAGAATGGAAAGAGGGAAATCCACCGGGTGCAGATGGGGGTTGTGGCAGGGCGGATCCGACACATCCACCGTCAGACGGTCCCCGGCGCGGCAGCGGGCGGCCACGGTGACGGGCTGGCCGTTGCAGGTGATGCCGCCTTCGCGCCATTTTATGGACTTGAGCAGGGAGGAGGACAGGGCGAAATGTAGGCGCAGCAGGTGCTTGACCGTGGCGCCGTCCTCCTGGCCGGTGACGATGTGGGTGAGCAGACGCATATTGGGGACCTCCGGGGGTGGATTTTTTGCGGGAAATATGGTATAATCGTAAAATCAAGCAAGAGAAGGAGCTGATTTAATGGCATCTAAGGTATATTGGGCGGACCTCCGGGCGGATTTCCGGGAGAATTTGCAGCAGAAGCTGACGCGGCTGATGAAAACCGCCGGTATGGGCGAAATTGACTTCGACAACAAGTATGTGGCCATCAAAATGCACTTCGGCGAGCCGGGGAATTTGGCCTTTCTCCGGCCCAACTGGGCGAAAACCGTGGCGGATTTCGTGAAGGAGCGGGGCGGCAAGCCCTTCCTCACCGACTGCAACACCCTCTATGTGGGCGGGCGCAAAAACGGGCTGGACCATCTGGACACGGCCATGCTCAACGGCTTTAACCCCATGACAACCGGGTGTCAGGTCATCATCGCCGACGGCATCAAGGGCAACGACGAGGTGGAGGTGCCGGTGGTAGGCGGCGAATATGTGCAGAACGCCAAGATCGGCCGGGCGGTGATGGACGCGGATGTGTTCATCTCCCTGAACCACTTTAAGGGCCACGAGTCCGCGGGCTTCGGCGGCGCGCTGAAGAACATCGGCATGGGCTGCGGCAGCCGCGCCGGCAAGATGGAGCAGCACAACGCGGGCAAGCCCCATGTGGAGCAGAAGCACTGCGTGGGATGCAAGGTCTGCACCAAGATCTGCGCCCACAGCGCCATCACCGTGGAGGACCGCAAGGCCTCCATCGACCACAGCAAGTGCGTGGGCTGCGGGCGGTGTATCGCCGTGTGCGCCCGCAACGCCATCACCGTGAATTTTGACGAGTCCCACACCAATCTGAGCCGGAAGATGGCGGAGTACACCAAGGCGGTGGTGGACGGGCGGCCCTGCTTCCACATCTCCCTGGTCATTGATGTGTCGCCTAACTGCGACTGCCACGCGGAAAACGACGCGGCCATCGTGCCCAATGTGGGGATGTTCGCCTCCTTTGACCCGGTGGCCCTGGACATGGCCTGCGTGGACGCAGTGAACGCCCAGACCCCCGTGCGGGGCACCGCCGCCGACGACGGGGACTGCCACGACCACGACCACTTCCACCGCATCCACCCGGACACTGACTGGAAGAGCTGCCTGGAGCATGCCGAGAAGCTGGGCCTGGGTACCCGGGAATATGAGCTGGTGAAGATCTGAGAGGTCGGGCCTCGGAGAGGCTTACGGTAAAATAAAAATTTTGGCTGCGCATAGGTTCGCGCCTTGAGAGGGCGGGCCTGTGCGCGGTTTTTGCTATATAGGGGCGGGAAAAAGGCGGCTGCTTTCTTACCAAATTTTAACAATTATGAATAAACTGAAAAGAATTTCTCTTTCGACACAATTATCTTGATTAAAAATTGCACTTATGGTAAAATTAGTTTACATAATTATATGAAATATGAGAGAAAGGTGAGACGGTGAAAGAAAAATTTGTCCCCACCTATGAGGGGGATCTGCGCAAGCATGCCTTGCAGGTTCCGCGGTGCATCAGCGAGTGCAGCGGCATTCGGGTGTTTGGGCGGCGTATCAAGTCGCTGGTTTTTTCCACGGATGTGGCCATCATCAAGAACATCAACGCCGACGCTGTCATCGCCGTGTATAATTTTACACCCCAGCCCAGCATAACGCAAGCCATAATCAGCGTGTCGGATGTGCCGGTGTTCGCGGGGGTGGGTGGCGGCTACACCAACGGGCAGCGGTCGGTGAATATGGCGGCGGCTGCGGAGCAGTTGGGCGCGTTCGGTGTGGTGTGCAACGCGCTGATTACCAACGAGGCCATACGCGACATCAAGAGCATGGTGGAGATCCCGGTGGTTTTCACGGTGGTGTCGGAGCATGTGGACCTGGATAAGCGGCTGGCGGCCGGGGTGGACATCGTGAATGTGTCCGGCGCGGCCCGGACGCCGGAGATCGTGGCGGAGCTTCGGGCGAAGTACCCGGAGCTGCCCATCATCGCCACCGGCGGGCCCACGGACGAGACCATTTTGGCGGCCATTCGGGCCGGGGCCAACGCCATTACATACACGCCGCCCAGCAGCAAGGATCTGTTTGCCAAGGACATGCAGGAGTACCGGGACTGGTACGAGGCCAACCGCAGCCAGGTGGACGAGATGCTGAATCAAGAGTAAAAAACAAAGGTAAAAATCGGAGAGGGTTTCCTCTCCGATTCAGAGTGTCAAAAAAGCCTCGCAGAGTTTGCCGCCCGCAGGCGGCAAAAAATTG
>CAVJNL010000078.1:0-8685 GCA_963650985.1 Clostridium sp. CAG:413 | reverse complement strand
AAACACCCCCGTTTCCTGTATTATACCAAAAACGGGGGCGTTTGGGTTGTTTTTGACAAGCTGAACGGACTGCGCAGAACGCAGTCCGTTTTGACTTTTCACAGATCCAAATAGCTTTTCACCAAAGCCTGGAGCATTTCGTCCCGGTCCAGCTTGCATATCAGCGTCCGGGCACCGTTGTGGTTGGTGATATAGGTGGGATCCTCCGACAAAATGTAGCCGACGATCTGGTTGATGGGGTCGTAGCCCTTTTCCTTCAGTGCATCGTACACCGCAGAGAGGATGTAGTGGGTCTGCTCCTCCCGATCCTCCGCCGTATTGAATTTACGTGTGAATTCATCCATGGGGGACACCGCCTTTCTTGCTTACTGAAATATAGTATATGCCCTTTTTGTGAAAAAGTAAAGGGAAATCGAAAATTACTTATTACGCAGCTCCGCGCCGAGGTTTTTCACCAGCTTTTTAATAGCGGAAGCGGCGCACTCCTCGATCTCGGCGGAGGTGAGGGTCTTTTCCTTGGAGCCGATGGTCAGGCGGATGGTCACGGACTTCTTGCCCTCCGGGATCTGCTTGCCGTGGTATTCGTCCACAAAGGCGGCCCCGTGGAACAGCTCATTGTGGATGCCGGAGAGGATCCTCTGCATGTCCGCCCACTTGGTCTCCGCGTCAAAGAGCAGGGAGATGTCGTAGTCCGTCATGGGGTACTCGGCCAGGTGGGTGAAGCTATTGGTGCGGGAGCGGAAGGGCACCAGCGCGTCCACATCCAGCTCAAAGAGCATGACGCCCAGGTTCTTAATGCCGCAGGCCATGGAGGCCTTCTTGTTCAGCAAAGCCAGGTTGCCGATACGCTTTTCGCCCAGGCAGATGTTCAGCCACACCACATCGTCGGCCCACACGGGCTTTTCCTCCCGGCGGAAGGTGAAGCCCTCCATGTGAGTGTACCGGGGCATCATCTCGATAACGCCCTTGGCCCTGCGGAAGAGGTCGGTGACATTCTTGCTGTCGCCGGCAAAGGCACCGGCGATGTTCTTGCGCTGGGAGGGCAGCTTTTCCCGGCTGTCGTAGGGGGTGGTGTAGTCCGCGTCCCGGAACACCTGGGCGCACTCGAAGATGGAGAACTCCGTGAAGAACCGCTCGTTTTTCACCACCGCCTTGCACAGATTGGGCAGCAGGGAGAAGCGGATGAGGCTCTCGTCGGGAGAGGGAGGCGTGGAGAGGGAGAGAATGCCGCTTGTGTCCTGCAAAATCGCGCTGACATACTGGTCGGTCATCCAGGGATAGGTGAAAATCTCCTGCATGCCGCAGCGGATGGCCAAATACTCCTTGATCCGCCGCTCCAGGTCCTTATCCAGCTGGTTGATGGCCCCGTCAAAGGAGGTGGTGATGGGGGCGGCCTGGAAGTTCTCATACCCGTACATCCGGGCGACCTCCTCCATGATGTCCGCCTTGATGGACACATCGCCGGTGGAGCGCCAGGTGGGCACCACAATGTGCAGGTTGTCGCCGTCAAAGGTCAGGTCGTAGCCCAGCTCGCCCATCTTCTTGGCGATGTCCTCGTTGGAAATGCGCTTACCCAGGCGGCGCTCCAGCCAGTTGAGAGAAACATCAATTTCCGCCCGCTGGAGCTTATGGGGATAGCAGTCCACAAAGCCCGTGACCTTCATCTCGGGATAGAGCTCTGCAAACAGCGCCATAGACAGGTCCAAAGCCTGGTCGCAGCGCTCGGGGTCGATGGCCTTTTCGTACCGGGCGGAGGCCTCGGTGCGGTTGTCGTAGCGCAGGGCCGTGCGGCGGATGCCCGCGGCCTGGAAGTTGGCTACCTCCAAGATCACCTTGTTGGTGCCGGGGAGAATGGAGTCCTTGGCGCCGCCCATGACGCCTGCCAGGCCCACCACGCCCGCGTCGTCGGCGATGACCAGGTCGTCATTCGACAGGGGCAGGTCCTTGCCGTTGAGGAGCTGGAGCTTTTCGCCCTCGCCGGCCCGGCGGACGATGATGTGGCCCGCAATGTGGTCGGAGTCGTAGGCGTGGGAGGGCTGGCCCGTAGCCAGCATCACATAGTTGGTGATGTCGACTAAGGCGTTGATGGGCCGCATACCCACCTTCCATATACGGTTTTGCATCCAGTAGGGGGCGGGCTTCACGCTGAGGCCCTCAATCTGCGTGCCGGTCATGCGGGGGCAGCGCTCGCTGTCCTCCACGGTGATGGTCAGGCCCGCAGTGTTTTCCACATCCCGGTCAAAGTGGGGCAGGGGATTCATGGGCAGGTCGTAGAGAGCCGCAATTTCCCGTGCGATGCCGTAGTGGCCCCAGAGGTCGGGGCGGTTGGTCATGGATTTGTTGTCGATCTCCAGGATGATGTCGTGGAGGTCCAGGGCGTCGGCCAGGGGCGTCCCGGCGGGAGCGTCGAAGTCCGAAAGGTCCAGGATGGTGGCCTCCTCCGTAAAGGGGAAGAGGTCAAACAGGCCAATTTCGCTGCTGGCGCAGATCATGCCGTAGCTCTCCACGCCCCGGAGCTTGGCGGCCTTAATTTCCACCGGCTCGCCCTCGCCGTGCCAGCGGCAGTGGGCCCCGGGCAGGGCCACGGCCACCTTCATGCCGTTGCGCAGGTTGATGCCGCCGCACACGATGTCCTTCACTTCGCCGCCGATGTCCGTTTTGCACACGCGCAGCTTGTCGGCGTTGGGGTGCTGCTGCACCTGCTGCACCACGCCCACAACCATGTTTTGGAAGTTTTCGGAAAGGTCCGTGGCGTCCTCTACCTCTACGGTGGACATGGTCAGGTCATAGGAAAGGCGCTTGAGGTCCATATCGTCAGGGAGCTTTACGTAGTCCTTGACCCAGTTCAGAGAAACTTTCATTGTGTAAAACCCTCCTTTATTAGTGGAACTGCTTCAAAAAGCGCAGGTCGGTGCTGTGGAACAGGCGCACATCGTCCACGCCGTAGCGCATCATCACCAGGCGGTCCAAGCCGATGTTCACATAGAAGCCGGTGTATTCGTCCGGGTCCAGGCCCGCCGCACGGAGAACATTGGGATGGGGGGTGCCACCGGGCATAATTTCGATCCAGCCCACCTGCTTGCACACCGAGCAGCCCTTGCCGCCGCACACCAGGCAGCCCATGTCGATCTCAAACCCCGGCTCCACAAAGGGGAAAAAGCCTGCGCGCATCCGCACCGGCACCTCCCGGCCAAAGACCTTGGAGAGGATGCTTTGGATCATCACCTTGCCGGAGGCGAAGGTAAAGTCCTTGTCCACGATCAGGGCCTCATACTGGAAGAAGGCGCGCTCATGGCGGGCGTCGGTGGTCTCGTTGCGGTACACCCGGCCGGGGTACACGAAGCGATAGGGGGGCTTGTGGGTCTGCATGTAGCGCACGGAGCCGCCGGTGAGGTGGGGCCGCAGGCAGAGCTTGTCCCAGCACTCGCCCTTGTCGTGGCCGGAGAGCCAGTAGGTGTCCATGCTCTCCCGGGCGGGGTGGTTGGGGGGAAAGTTCAGATTGTCGAAGCCGTAAAGCTCGCTGGTGATGTCGTCCTCCTCGTAAATCTCAAAGCCCATGGAGCGGAAAGCGTCGTTCAGGTCGTAGCACATCTGGGTGATGGGGTGCAGCCCCCCGGCGGGCGGCAGATAGCCGGGCACGGAGATGTCAAAGTCCGCGTCGATCTGGGAAGCCTTCAGCTTTAAGTCGTTTCTGTGCTGCTCGATGAGCTCCGTCAGCTGGGCCTTGGCCTGGTTCACAGCCTTACCCATCTCCGGGCGCAGCGCCACATCCAGCTTGGGAACCTCCTTCAGCAGCGCCGTCAGCCCGCCCTGCTTGCCCAAAATGGCGGCCTTGATGTCCTGCAATTCCGTCTCGTTCTTGGCCGACAGAATTTTTTCCCTGCCCTCCTGGAGCAGTTCATTCAGCTTTTCTTTCATCAGCAATGATTCCTCCTTACAAAAAGTCAGTTTTGTTTGGGAATAAAAAAACGCCTTACATCCCAAAACTAAGGGACGAAAGGCATACAGCGTTCCGTGGTACCACCCAAATTCGCAGAAAAACCTGCGCACTCGTTTCCCCATAACGGAGGCTGACCCGGCTGCGCATTTCCTCGCAGCAGCTCCCGGGCGAACACCGCAGACGGCCACGGGCCAGCTTGCAGCCGGTGACTGACCCTCTCTTAGAAGCCGCGAAAGTGCGGATTTTCCCGTTCCACGCTTTTTATATGTCCATTTATACCATATTCGCTCCCGCATTTCAAGAAAAATTTCTCGGTACATCGACGAAAAAATATCGCCCACAGGAGAAAAAAGTGCTATACTATTGCCAAGTATTGATTTTTGAGGGGGCGAGAGCCATGGAGACCATCACAGCATCCCGGGTGCGCAGCGTCCTGCCCCGGCGGGACCCGGCGGGCCACAAGGGCGATTTCGGCAAGGTCCTGTGCGTCTGCGGCAGCGTGGGCTACACCGGCGCGCCCATCTTCGCCAGCCGGGCGGCGGTGCGTACCGGGTCGGGCCTGGTGTTTTTGGCGGTGCCGCAGAGCGTGTGGCCCGTGGCGGCAGTGAAGAGCGACGAGGCCATGCCCTTTCCCCTGCCCGAGACGGCGGACGGCAAGCTCTCCCTGCTGGCCGAAGAACCTATTTGCCAGCGGGCGGCGGACTGTGACGCGGTGCTTATCGGCTGCGGCCTGGGCCGAAGCTGGCAGACGGACGCCCTGGTGCAGAATTTATTAAATATAGAAAAGCCCCTGGTGCTGGACGCCGACGGCTTAAACGCCCTGAGCGGCCACCCGGAGCTGCTGCAAAAGCGCACGGCCCCCACGGTGGCAACGCCCCATGAGGGAGAGTTTTTGCGCCTGGGCGGCGACCTGACCCCCGGACGGGAGGCAGCCGCGGCGGCATTTTCCCGAAAATACGGCGTATACTTGGTCTTGAAGGGCCATCATACCCTGGTGGCGGCCCCGGATGGCCGCCTGGCCGTGAACGACACAGGCAACAGCGGCATGGCCAAGGGCGGCAGCGGCGATGTGCTGGCGGGGATGGTACTGTCTCTGCTGGGACAGGGCTGCGAAGCCTTTGATGCCTGCTGCGCGGCGGTGTGGCTCCATGGCCGCGCCGGGGACCTGGCCGCCGCCGACAAAGGCGAGCGCGGCATGACCCCCACGGACTTGCTGGAGCAGATACCTTATGCGATGAAAAATATATAAATATAGAAAAAATGTCATTCCGAGGGAGCAGCGAGGCCCTGGGGAATCCGTAATACCCTTACGTAAAGACCTGGGGAGAACGGATTGCCACGGCCAGTGTGCGCACCGGCTTCGCAATGACAGAGCTTTGGGATGCGGAGAGCCTTTCAAATTATTCAGGAGGGCGATACCGTGAAAAAAATCTTTTTGCTATTGTTACCCCTTTGCCTGCTTTTAACAGGCTGCGGCCACTCCCGGCGGGAGGCGGTACAGAGCTATTACAGCTCTATCCGCACGGCCCAGGTGGAGGCCCGGATCGTGGCACACCTGGCATCCGATGACCGCACCTTTGCCGTGTCGGCGGCCTATGACCGCGACCGGGGGACGACCACCACCATCGTGGAGCCGGAAGCCCTCCGGGGCCTCAGCGCCACCGTCACGGCGGAGGAGCTGAAGCTCCTCTACGACGGAAGCGTGTGGGCCGCCGGGGACGGAGGAAATCTCTCCGTCGCCAACTGCGTCCAGCTCCTCCTCTACGCCGCGGGCCAAGGCTTCGTCACCCGGGAGGGCACGGACAAAATAGACGGCCAGGAGTACATATTCCTCGCCTGCGAAGCAACCGACACAGCTGGGGAGACCTACGCCGGCACCCTCTGGGTCCACCCGCAGACCTACGCCCCCCACGTCGCCGAGCTGAGCCGCGAGGGCAAGGTCCTGCTGACGATCACATTCACACAATTCACCTGTGAGACGGAAGAAAATATACAAGAAAACGCATGAAAGAGGCGATACCATGGAATCCACACTAAAGAGGACCTGGGCGGTCATTGACCTGGACGCCCTGGGGGAAAACTATGAAAGGCTGCGCCGCCACATTGGCCCGGAGGTAAAATTCCTGGGCGTTGTAAAAGCCGACGCCTACGGTCACGGGGCCATCCAGGTGGCCCGGGTGCTGGAGCAAAAGGGGGCCGATTACCTGGCCGTCAGCAGCATTGACGAGGCCATGGAGCTGCGCCTGGGTGGCATCGCCATGCCCATCCTGATCCTGGGCCACACCCCCAAGGAGCAGGTGGAAAAGCTCATAGAAAATCACATCACCCAGGCCGTCACCTGCAAGGCCAAGGCCCTGGAATACAGTGCCGAGGCCACCCGCTGTGGCGGCACTTTGAAAATACATATTAAGGTAGACACCGGCATGTCCCGCCTGGGCTACCTGGTCAGCGGCCCGCATTTTGACAGCGGCGTGGAGGGCATCTGCGAGGCTTGCCGCCTGCCCGGCCTGGACGCCGAGGGCATTTTCACCCACTTCGCCGTGTCCGATGAGCCGGAGAGCGAGGAGAGCCGCGCCTACACCAAGGAGCAGTTCGCCCTGTTCACCGCCGTTATAAAAAAGGCAGAGGAGAAGCTGGACCGCAAGTTCCCCCTGCACCACTGCGCCAACACCGGGGCCGTGGCCTATTGGCCGGAAATGCTGCTGGACATGGTGCGCCCGGGCCTGCTGCTCTACGGCTATGGCGACGGAGCCAAGAAGCTGGGCCTGCGCCCGGTGATGCGCCTGATGACCAGCGTCAGCACCATCAAGGTCTATGAGCCCGGCACCACCGTCAGCTACGGACGCATTTTCAAAACGGAGCGCACCACCCGCCTGGGCGTGTTGCCCTACGGCTATGCCGATGGCTTTTTCCGCTGCCTTTCCGACAAATGCAGCCTCATGACCGCCTACGGCCCCGCCCCTCAGCGCGGGCGTATCTGCATGGACATGTGCATGATAGACCTGACGGACCTGCCACAGGTGGATGTAGGCGACGAAATTGAAATTTTCGGCCCGGAGAACCCGGTGGAGGATCTGGCCACCCTGGCCGGGACCATCCCCTACGAGCTCACCTGCGCCGTAAGCAAGCGTGTGCCCCGGGTCTACATCGAAAACGGAAAAGAGACGGATCGGGAGCTGCTTCTGCGCTTTTAAGGGCACGGGCGTGACCCCGCCTGCATAGACTGGTATGGGACGGACACGGCACGGTTTTTTCCGTGGGGCGTATAATTTCGCAGGCTGCGTGGGACAATGAAAGTGACCCTGAAACACGGGTACTTCTTTCCGGCGGAGTGTGAACCTTGTGGAATCAACAGTCAGACGAGGCGAGATATATTATGCCGACCTCAGCCCGGTGGTGGGCAGCGAGCAGGGGGGCGTGCGGCCCGTATTGATCGTGCAAAACGACACCGGCAACCGCCACAGCCCCACCATCATCGCCGCGGCCATCACCTCCCGCACCGGCAAGGCCAAGCTGCCCACGCACATTGAGCTGCCCGGGCAGAGCAGCGGCCTGCCCCGGGACTCTATCATCCTCCTGGAGCAGATACGCACCCTGGATAAAAAGCGCCTGCGGGAGAAGATGGGCCGGGTAGAGGATGACATCATGCAGCAGGTGGACGCCGCCATCGCGGTCTCCTTCGGCCTGCCCCATGAGCGTTTGGTATGAGAGGAAGCTCTACATACCGAACGAAAACAACTGAAAACGGGAAGGGTAACATGCACTGCGCCCTTCCCGCTTTTTTGTTCTCAATACAATTCATAGTATTGTTACAAAAAACAGCTACCATATCTTGACGGAGTGTGGTACAATATTTGAACACCGAATATTTTATTCGCATACCGCCTCCATATCCGGGGCGGATGGAAAGGGGAGAAGGACCATGAAATGTCCCTATTGCGGCTTTTCCGAGAGTAAGGTAGTGGACTCCCGTCCCGCCGATGAGGGCAGCATCCGCCGCCGCCGGGAGTGCCTGCAATGCGAGCGCCGCTTCACCACCTACGAGACGGTGGAGAGCCTGCCCATGGTGGTCATCAAGAAGGACGGCAGCCGCCAGACCTTCGACCGCAGCAAGGTCCTCCGGGGCATCCAGCGTAGCTGCGAAAAGCGCCCCGTGCCCGTGGCGGACATGGAGCGCATGGCCCTGGAAATTGAACAGGAGCTGCAAAATAATTTAGAGCGCGAGATCAGCACCGAGCTGGTAGGCGAAATGGTCATGGATAAGCTGAAAAAAGCCGATGAAGTAGCCTATGTCCGCTTCGCCTCCGTCTACCGCCAGTTCAAAGACATCAACACCTTCATGAGCGAACTGAGTAAGCTGCTGAACGAGAAGTAAGCTGCGACCCTTAAAGGCTTCCCTGCGTAAGGGGAGCTGGACAGGCGAAGCCGTGACTGAGGGGCCGGCCCCAGCACCTCTTGTAACACACCAAAAACGGCGGGGTGTGGTCACCCCGCCCTACAACGCATCACATCCCCCGGCAGGGCACGCGGGCCCTGCCCTACAAAGTGTTGCGTTATCGGTTCGGGCGGACAGAGTCGTCCGCCCCTACAACCCATATCCATAGGGGCTGACGTCCCCGACGGCCCGATTTCACGCACCACCATATCATCCGTAGGGGCGGGGTTCTACCCCGCCCGCGGGAGGGGCAGAGCGGCAGATTGTCAAGCAAGTGCAACACTTTTAGATTGAAAAAACTCCGATGGGG
>CAVJNL010000077.1:0-8863 GCA_963650985.1 Clostridium sp. CAG:413 | reverse complement strand
TAGCGGCCAGCAGGGACAGCGCCACCATCACGGGGGCGGCAAGGATTTTGAGAACGATCATAGCAGCTACCTCCATAAAAATTCAAGTTGGTTTGTCCTTCTACCCATATTATACCGCTGGGAAAATAGGCACACAAGGATGTCGAGCTTTCACGGCTTTGGGACAAAATGTCCCGAAGCCGTGAAAGCCGGGGAGCGGCACAAGGCCGCTCCCCGACAGGTTATAGGCTCACTATAGCCGACAGCTTTTTCAGCAGCTCGGACAGCGGCTCCCACAGGTCGGCATAGTCCTTTTGGAGCGCCGCAATCTCCGAGGGATAGATGCCGTAGGTGTTGGCATGGATGGCCACTTGGTTTAGGTTGTTGGCGCACCGCCGTTGCAAGGCCACCAGCTCCCGGATGTCCGAGAGGTCAACATGGAGGACATAGCCGTTGAGCGCCATTTTCCGCATATAGGCTCCCATGTTAGAGATCCCCGCCTCGGCCATGCGGTCAGCGATCAACGCCTGCTCCTCCGGCGTCACCATCACATGAAGATGGACAGAGCGCCGCCGCTTTTTTGTCAACGCTCCTCACGCTCCCGGCTGCGGCGCTTGGGCGGGTGTTCCCGCACCTTGTCCAGCGGCTTTTCCTCCGGGGGCGGCACAGGCAGATTGTTGATGATGCCGTCGATCATGTTCCCGTTCTGCTCCATCGCAAGCTCGGCGTTCTTGTTGGGATTGCGTTCCTGATCCATGAATGTCCTCCTATCTGTCGCCCCGGTCAGGGGCATTTTTCCTTGGGGCAGCTTGACCTCGGTCTGCCTCGGCCTGCTTTGCGGCGGTTTTCATCTGCTCCCGGATCGAACGGGGCCTGTCGGGATTGTCAGGTGCAGGCCGCAGCTCATAGTCAGATGCCTGCCGCTTGGTCAATGGTCGTGTGTAGGTCAAATGTCCCCATGCCAGAAATGACCCATTTTCAACCGGGACGCGCTGATCGTAGTTGACGATCTCATCCGGGGCGTTGCGGGGCGGCTTGGGGAATGTTCCAATGTCCACGGGGCGCTGGGTGGAGTAATACTTGTAAAGACCGGGAGCCTCGGTCTGCTTGACACCGACATTGTAAAGACGCTGGTATTCCTGTACCCGCGCCGCAAAGTCCTGTTCCAGAGCGGCACGGTCGCTGCCGTAATGCCCCCATTCATACTGCCGCTGGCCGTCCTTGTCATCATAGCAAGCCCATGTGACATAGGGCGAGGGCGCTGCTGGGTTATGCCCCAACGCAAAGCCTCGGCCATTTTCCAGCATAGCGACCTTGATGATCTCATAACCTTGATTTTTGTCCATATACCCTCCTCACCGTGATACATCTTTCTCCGCCCGTTTTGCAAAGGGCTGAAGCTGATAGGGGCTTTTGCCGTCCTCCGGGCGCAGGAAGTCCAGCCTTGCGGCGGCACGGATGGCGTTCTGATTGAGCTGCCGCTGCCATGCCCCTTGGCTGGGCGCCCATTTGAAGCCCTCGCTTTTGAGCGCCTGCCGGGTATCGGCATCCGGCTTATCCTCAAAAATGAGCTGCAAGCGGTTCTCCGCCTCGTTGACCTTGGCCTCACCGCCGGGGAATGTCCAACCCACAAACTCCGCCTTGTGGCTCAGTTCCTCGATGCGCTGGCGCACACGGCGGATGTTGGCGTTATTGTTGGTGAGCAGATAGGACGGAAACGGAACGGGGTCTTTGCGCCAGTCTTGGGACATGGACGCCTTGACCTTTTCCACCTGCTCCGCCGTCAGCTCGGGGCAGCCCTCCAGCGTCTTGTGCTTGCGGTAGTAGGCATTGACCGCCTTCATCATGGTCTGCTGAGACTCCATTCCCTCCAGCTTTTTCGTGAGCTTTTCCACGGCAAGGTCATCGTCGGCGCTGATACCGCCCCGGCCTGTGGAGCGGATCTTGTCCAGCAGCTTTTCAATTTCGGCGTACTCGCCGTAGTTGCGATCCCGGGCGGCGTTCTGCTTGGCCTTTTTCGCCACGGGGAAATTGCCGCCCCCGGTGATCAGAATGGACGGCACACGGGCGTCAATGGCGTTGCGCTCATTGAGGTTTTCCGCCAGCCTGCGGGCATAGCGGTCAACAAGGGCGTCGATCTTATCATGGTACATGGGATCGACCTGCGCTTTCTGCTTCTCTGCCAGCGCATAGGCTTCATCCACCATCGCCCGGTAGCCCGCTGTGGCCGAGCCGGGGGCATAGTCGGAATAGCTGTTCATGTCCTTTGCCCGCTTTGCCGCCGCCTCGCTGATCTCATAATATTTAGGCATAATTCCTCCTTTCAGCCGGGACTTCGGGACAAAATGTCCCAAAGCCCCGGCGCTTTGATGTGGAAAGCATTTCTGCGAAAACGGGGGCGGACGGGAAAACATACCACCCACCCCCAAAGCGCCCCGGAAAAGCCTTGTAAATGCAGGCGTTTTCCGGGGCTATTTTTCCACGCACTACCTCCGCTTGCGGCGCATATACGCCCGCTTCTGCTCCCGCAGGGCAGCCCCGGCGCAGGCCGGGGAGCAATACCGCTGCCGCCCGTCCGGGAGGAAAGCCCTGCCGCACACCGGGCAAGGCCGGGTTTCCGTGATACGCTCCACGGTCAGCGACCTTTCCAGCACGGGATCAAGGGGTAGCACCGCCGAGCAAAAATAGCGGCAATAAGCGCCCGTCCAGCATTTCCCCAACATATAGCAAGGCGCATCCAGCGGCAAGCAGCCAGCGTCCTTGTCATAGTTGGCGCACCACCGCTTCACAAGGGAGCGGATCGCCGCCTTTTCCTGCCGGGTCAGTTCACGGTTCATTTTTCTCTCCCGTCTTGGGCTTGAGCTGTTCCCGGTAGCAGAACACGCAGCCGATCCCGTGCCAGTAGGGGCAGCCGTCACAGCGGGAGCCTTTGGGCGGCAGGTTGGGCGGGACGCCCTTGAAGTAGCTTTTTTCTTTCATAAAGTCCTCATAGGGGCTGTTGGTAAATCTCATTCCTCGCCCTCACTTTCCGTTTCGTCCTCGTCATCCCAAGGCGGGGTATCGTCATAATCGTCGCCGTAGTCCTCCGCAGCGTCGGCGGCCTGCTGCTTCTTGGGACGGTAGATCTTGAAATACCAGCCAGCCCCGCCGCCGATGACCGCCACGGCCAGCACCAGCAGGAGCGTCCCGCCGCTGCTCTTGGGCTGCTCCGGCTCGGGGTCAGGCTCCGGCTCCACCACGGGCGCAGGCTTGGGGGCTTTACCTTGGCACTCGCCCATGTTCACGGCGCAGACGGTACAATCCGTGTTGATAGCACCTACGGCGCATTTGTCGGCGCAGGAACACTCCGGCAGCTCACCGCCCGCCGCCTGCATCGCCGCCAGCAGGTCGGCCTCGTCCACCATGTTCAAGAAATAGGTCTGGTACTGCTCGCCGTCCTCGTCGGTGGGCTTGTCGTAGTCAATGACGATGTAAAAGGTGTTGCCGCCGCTGGTCTGCACCGTGATGAACTGCTTGTTGGTGGCTTTGTCATAGAGCAGGTCACGGGTCACAAGGTTGCCGTCCTCGGTGAAGCCCTCGCCGGGGTCAACGGTTTCCGTGGGCAGCGGCTCCACGGGATCAAGCCCATCCCATTCCTCACCGCCCCCGGCGTAGGCTGTGACCGCCATGCCGCACATCAAAACAGCGGCGCAGAGCGCCGCCGTCAGCTTCTTCATCCACTTGTTCATTCGCTGTCCTCCTTATCCGCAGACTTCGGGACATTCTGTCCCAAAGTGCCGCCGCTCTTGATGGTCTGGAGCAGCACGGGCAGGTCGGTGAGCGAAACGCTCATGCCGCGCACGATCTCCACGATCTCGCTGTTTTCCGCCTCCAGCTTTTTCTGTTCCAGCTCCTTGAGCCGTGCCTGCTGCTCGTTGATCTTGGCCGTGACCTTTTCGATCTCGGCCTGAATTTTTGCGCTTTTGGAGATAGCCATAAAAACCTCCTGTCAAAATAATTTTCCGTAGGCGTAGAAATGGGACTGCCAGTAGCTCGTGTTGAGGTTGGCGTAGCTGATGGGGTCGCCACAATGGAGCATCCAGCCGTCGCCCACATAGATGCCCACATGGGAGATCCCCGGGGTATCATAAGTCCCCGTGAAAAATACCAAGTCGCCGGGTTTGGGGCTGCTCGTCCGGGTGGAGATGTTGTATAGCCCCTGCGCCCCCAGCCGTCCGAAGTCCCAGCCGCATTGATTGTAGACATAGCTGACGAAGCCGGAGCAGTCAAAGGATGTGGACGGGCTACTGCCGCCCCACACATAGGGGTATCCCACATACTTTTCCGCCTCTTTCAGAATGGCGGAAAAGGTTTCATCGGCAAGGTAGTGCTCCGGGATCTCATGCGTTGGGGGCTTGTTGGTGTACTTGCCCACATAGGGCGATGATGGGAACAGGTCGGGACGGTTGCCCAGCGTGGACATATACAGGGCGTACATGGAAAGCTGCTCCTCGGACATCATGTAAACCGGGATGTGTGAGAGATTGAAGTTTTCCAGCGTGACATAGCAGATGTAATAGTTGTACGGCACTTCTACATCGTAGTCGTTGCCCTCGCTGTCCGTCCTTGTGACCGTGCGGTAGCGCACCTCCACCACCACATCCTCGGTCAAAATGTACTGGCGGTCAAAGAGCATTTGGAGCGTTCCCCGCACCTCGTCCAGCGTCCACTCGCCCTCATGGAGCGCACAGACGATGGACAGCAGCACATAGGGATCGTGTTCGATGGTATCGAGGTCAAAGTGGTATTCGTCATAATCGTGGGTACGGGTGTAGGTGTCGAGGTATCGTTGCAGCTCGTCCTCCAAAGCGCAATAGGCGGCCTCCGCCCCCAGCAGGTCGGCATCCTCGGCGGCATAGGTGGATGCACCGATGGCTCCGGCCACGCCGTTGCCCACCGTCACCAGCGAGGACATACACGATTGCAGCACCACCAGCAGAAGAAACGCCGCCAGCAGCAGGAGCAGCCCGCCGGGGTGTTCCTTGATATAGGCGGACATCTTTTCCGTCAGCTTGCCCGTGACAGACGCCGTACCCTCGGCGGCCTTGGCGGTCTGCCTGGCAGCCTCCCGCGCCTGCTTTGCGTACTGGCGCTTGATCTTCTGCTTTTGCAGATACCGGGACACCGCGCCGCCCTCCTGCATTTCCGGGTGTTCCTCCACGGTCTTGCGGTAGTAATAATCCGCCGTGGCCTTGATATGCTTGCTCTCGGCACGCTCCACGGCCTTTGCCGGGTGTTCCCGGATGGCCTTGCGGAGCTTGCGCCTGCCGAAGCGGTACACGGACTCCGCCGCCAGCTCGGAACGGTGTGCGCCCTCCGTGCCGACATTTTCATGCTCGACCTCATAGAGCTTGCCATGCACAAAGCCGTGGACGCCGTGTCCGGCGGTATGGGCAAGGCGCTTGACCGCACCGGGCTTTTTCGGCGGCTTCTGCTTTGCCAGCTTCTCCCGGGCGGCGTCCAGCTTCTCGCCCCGGCGCTCCATTCGCAGCTCGGACGCCGCCGTTTGCTCCTGCCGGCTTTTCCGCCGAAACTTGGACTTCGGGACATTTTGTCCCGAAGTGGGGTTACTCGTCTGTTCGCTCATGGGCAAGATCCTCCGGGCGGGTAGTCAGCAGGTCATAGATCTCTCCACGGGGGAAACGGTCTACAAACGGGATGGTGACATTTCCATAGAACAGCAAGCCCTCGCCGGAATTGGAGTGCGTGATGTAGGAGAGCTGATGCTCGGAAATGCCAAGCTGCTTTGCCAAGATCGCACGGTCGCTCTGCGCCTGCGACAGCAGCACCATGAAATCCGTGTTGTCCAGAATGTTCTCGATCTCCCGGCTGGCCAGCAGGTCTTTCACATTCTGCGTCAGCGCCGAGGGGACGCAGCCTTTTTTGCGGAGCATTTTCCAGACCGCCACAAAGTAGCTGGCCGTCAGCGGGTCACGGAGCAGAATATGGAACTCGTCAAAGTAACACCAAGTCGCCACGCCCTCGGCGTGGTTGGCGTTTACCGCCGCCGTGACAAATTCGTTGGTGGTGTGCATGGCGATCTTGCGGAGGTTTTCACCCAAGCCCTTTAGGACGATGCAGACCACACGGGAATTGAGGTCAACATTTGTGGGATGGTTGAAAAGGTTGAGAGAGCCTGTGCAGTAAAGCTCCAGCGCCGTCGCCACCCGCCGCGCCTCCGGCTCCGGCTGGCGCAGCAGCTCCTCATACAGATCTTGCAGCAGCGGCGTTTTTGCCGTTTCCAGCCCCAGCGCCATTTCCCGATAGACCAGCCGCACACAGCGGTCAATGACGGTTTTCTCGATGGGCTGCAAGCCCTCCTTGCCGCCCACGATCAGCTCACACAGGGACAGCAGAAAATCCGCCTTCATGGAAAGCGGACTGTCCTCGTCGTTGATATTCATTTGCAAGTCCATAGGCGAAATGTGGTGCGGGCTGTCCGGGGCGATCTCGATGACCTGCCCTCCCAAGCGCCGCACCAGCGGGGCATATTCGCCCATCGGGTCAACCACGATGATGCGGTCATTGGTGGCAAGGAACACATTGATCAGCTCCCGCTTGGCGGCAAAGCTCTTGCCGCTGCCCGTAGAGCCGAGGTACATTCCGTTTGCGGACTTCAGCTTTTTGCGGTCAGCCATGATGACATTGTTGGAAAGGGCGTTCATGCCGTAATAGAGCGCCTGCCCGTCCATACGAAGCTCCCGGGTCATAAAGGGAATGAAGATGGCCGTGGAGCTGGTAGTCATGCCCCGCTGGATCTCAATGCCGTTATAGCCAAGAGCCAGCGAGGACACAAAGCCCTGCTCCTGCTGCCAGTCCAGACGGCGCAGGGCGCAGTTGTATTTCTGCGCGATGCCGCTCACCGTGAACACATCGTTTTCCAGCCGCTGCCGGGTGGGAGCGAGGTTCACCACCGTAAAGGTCAGCAGGAACATTCGCTCGTTGCGGCTTTGCAGGTCGGAGAGCAGTTCGGCGGCATCCTTGGAAAAGGTGACAAGATCGGGTGGGAGAATGTCCGGGTCATATCCAGCGCGGGTGGCCTTGCGCTGCTCCTCCACTTTCATCTTGTCAATGTCGGAGATTTTACCCTTGACCGTTTTGATGGCCTTGACCTGATCCACCGTCTGAATGTGCATGGTGACAGTCAGCTCGGCGTCCAGCTCCAAAATCTCCAACAGCAGCTTGTCCGACAGCTCCGACGCCATGATCTGCAAATAGGACGCCGCGCCCCACATCTGGCCGACACGGAAAGTCCGGCTCTGCCGGAAGTCGAAGCTGTCCGGGGCGATGTAGTCCTTTGTCCCCATGCCCGTCTTGGGAATGTCTTTCCACGCAAAGCGGAACGGCTCACGCCCGCCGGGGTGCATCTGCCCATGCAGCACCGCCAGCCGATCCCGGCCATCCAGCGGGCGGGACTGGACGCCCAGCCGCTTTAGGTTGCCCATGACATCCGCCTCCACGCGCCCCAGCCGGGGACGCGCCTCCGCCACGCCCTCGGCGGGCAGGCCAAAGGTGATGTACTTGTACCGCTCAATGCCGTTGTTGCTCTTGGCAATCTGGCCTTTGAGCATTTCCACATACTCGCCCCGGATGCTGTTGAAGTCATCCTCCTGCGCCGGGATATTCACCTTGTAGCGGTTGGCGTTCCGGCTGCGGCGGTTGACAAAGGAAAGCTGGAACGGCAGAGAGCTGTCAAAATAATTCAGACACGCGCTCCACCCGCTGAAAATGGCGGACTGATCCTCCGTGGACGCCACGGCATAGTTGATGTCCTCATATTCCAGCGTCTTTGTGTAAAGCCCGCCGGGGAGCTGGCAGATCCCGTCCGGGTGCATGGCGATATAGGGAATAGTCTGCTGGGCGGACAGCGCCCGGTGCTTATTTGCGTTTTTCTGCTTTTTTGCTTTGCTCAATAGGCTCCTCCTTTCGCACAAATGGGGCATAGATATTTTCCGTTCGATACGGGCGGATGCCGGGGCGGGTAAACTTGACCCGGATGATGTTGCGGATCACCTTTTCAAAGGGCAAACCGTCCTTTTCATACATCGCCAGCAGGAACGCCGGGAGCATGATCGCCAGCATAGCGAACAGCGCCCCGGTGTTGCCGATGACCTGCCGGGTCAAAAGATAGGTGGGAACGCCGACAGCCGCCCCAATGCCGAAGCAGATAAGCTGCCGCTTGGTGAGGTTGAACGCAATTTTTGTCTTGATCTTGGAAAGGTCGTTCGGGACATTCACATAGGGCATCAGTCTGTCACCTCCAGTTTGGGACAACTTGTCCCAAAGTCCGGGATCGTCGGCTCCACCTCGTTGCCCCACACATCCCAGCCGGGAGAGGTCTGCCGTGCGAACAGCTCCACACGGGGCAAATCGCCCATAAGGGCGACGATCTTATCACGGGTTTCGTCCGGCTTTTTTCTGTGGGCTTCGATGGGCGAAATGATAAACTGGTGGATGTCGGCGGCCTGCCGCTTGGGGTGTCCCTTGGTCGCCAGCAGGCAAACCTCGGCGTTGGCCCGCGTCCAGAAGCCCAGCCCATAAAACCAACTGTCCGCCTTGCGGTTTTTCTTCAGCCAGACGAACGCCACGGATTTATAGGTGAAGCCCCACGCACGGATGAGCCGCAGAGCCTCCGGGAGCTGGGGAAAGGTCGCCCACATGAAAAGGGCGCTGTCCTTGGCCGCAAGCTCGGCCACAGGCAGCGCACACAATTCATCAATGCTCATGGTGGGATAATGATTTTCCGCCGCGCCCTGTACTTTCTTAGCCGAGTAGCGCCACGGCGGGTCAGCGTAAATGATGGGGTATTTTTCGATAGACACACACCTCCTTTAATGTGCGCTGA
>CAVJNL010000076.1:0-9078 GCA_963650985.1 Clostridium sp. CAG:413 | reverse complement strand
CTCCCCATCGGAGTTTTTTCAATCTAAAAGTGTTGCACTTGCTTGACAATCTGCCGGGGACCAGCCGCAGGCTGGTGGAGGGATTCTTGCGGGGCAAATGGCAATTCATTCGCATTAAGTTCGTGCGTGGAAGAATCCCCCAGTCACGGCTTCGCCGTGCCTTTAGGCAAGGGGGCCAACATTGTAGGGCGGGGTGCCCCCACCCCGCCGTCTGCCCCTCGCACCCCATGCAAAATCCCCTGTCATTGCGAGGCCAGTGCGCACACTGGCCGTGGCAATCCGCCTCCCCCGTCCCCAAATACCTTTTCACTCTTCACTATTAACTCTTCACTCAAAATTGGCTCCCCTGCGCAAGGGGAGCTGTCACGGCTCCGCCGTGACTGAAGGGTCGCCAACCACCGCACCCCTTGTCCCGCACTATCCCCCAAGTCTCCCCCATCTTTCCACTTTCCACTTTCCACTTTCCTCTTTTCAAAACCTACCTTTTCCCTTATTCCACCCCTTCCCCGCCCCAACCAAAGCACATTTTTACCACCGCGCCCCACCATACCTAAAAATTTTTATTGTGATACTAAAAAATTGTAAGATTTGTTCGCACTCAAAAAAAGTGAGGTTCCCTAACGGTTTTTTAGAGTTTCCTTTAGCGGTAAAAATTAACAGAGAACGCCATTTTATTTATGAAATTTTTATTTTTTTCTTCTTTCATTAGCAACAACTTTACAGCAAATGGTGATATAGTTTGAGCATCATTTTTTGACGATCCGGATGTTGAAAAAAGAGGAAAAAGAAAACAGAGAAATCGCTTTTACAAAGGAGTGTGTTTTTGTGGCAACATTTATTATCGGCCTGGTCATCTTGATCGGCGGTGCCGCACTATACGGTCGCTTCTGCGAAAAGGTGTTCGGTCCTGATGATCGCAAGACCCCCGCCTATGCCAAGGAAGACGGCGTGGACTTTGTTCCCATGCGCGGCTGGAAAAACAGTTTGATCAACCTTCTGAATATTGCCGGTACCGGCCCCATCATCGGGCCCATCCAGGGCATTCTGTTCGGGCCCATCGCATTTTTGACCATCCCCATCGGCAACATCATCGGCGGTGCTATGCACGACTACTTCTCCGGCATGATCTGCCTGCGTGACGGCGGTACCCAAATGCCTGAGATGATCCGCCGCTACTCCCCCAAGGGCATTTATAAGTTCTATAATGTGTTCGTTTGCATCATGCTTCTGCTGGTGGGCGCCGTGTTTATCTACACCCCCGGCGACATTGCCGCCACCCAGTTGTTCGGCTTTGACGGCAAGGCCACTTCTGTTTCCACATGGGTCATCTACGGCGTCATCTTCCTGTACTACCTGGTCGCTACCGTGTTCCCCATCGATGCCATCATCGGCAAGATCTACCCCATCTTCGGCGGCATCCTGCTGTTCTCCGCCATCGGCGTGTTCATCGGCATCTTTGTCAAGGGCTTCCCCCTGCTGAACATTTGGGATGACTGGTCCTCCCCCATCCTGACTGTTGCCAGCACCGGCGAGACCTTCACCTATGCAAGCTATTTTAAAAACGGCCACTTCCTTCCCATCTTCTTCGTGACGGTGGCCTGCGGCATTCTCTCCGGCTTCCACTCCACCCAGACGGCCATCATCTCCCGCACTATGAAGAGCGAGCGTCAGGGCCGCAACACCTTCTATAACATGATGGTGCTGGAAGGCTTCATCGCCATGGTTTGGGCTGCCGGCGCTATGGGCGCTTACAACCTGGCCCTCCAGAGTCCCGAGGCCACTTTGGCCACCGGCACTGTGGGCGTGGTCTGCAAGCACCTGCTGGGCAACATCGGCGGTATCATCGCTCTGCTGGGCGTTATCGTTCTGCCCATCACCTCCGGCGATACAGCTCTGCGTGCTCTGCGTCTGAGCCTGTCCGAGACCATGCACATCGACCAGTCCACCAACGGCAAGCGCATGCGTCTGGCTCTGCCCATCTTCGCGCTGGTCATCGCCATCCTGGTGTGGGCCAAGATCAACAACAACGGCTTCATGATCCTGTGGCGCTACTTCGCCTGGGCCAACCAGACCCTGGCCCTGTTCGCCCTGATGTGCATTGCCGTGTGGATGTTTGAAAACGGCAAGGCCAAGTGGGCCTGGATGCCCATGATCCCCGGCGGCTGGTACGCCTTCATCTGCGTCACCTACATCGCCAACGCCAAGATCGGCTTCAACATCCCCTGGACCATTGCCTACATCCTCGGTGTTGTCTGCGCTGTTGCCTATGTCATTGCCTGCTGCATGTACGGCAAGAAGCGTGCAGCCAAGAAGCTGTCCATGAATAGCTAACAACGGATTTTCTCTCCTCGAATATTTTTCCTAACAGGGGCAAGGCTCTCGGCACCCGCCGAGAGCCTTGCCCTCGCGTCATATACAGTAAAAAACCAGGCCCTCCGCCAAAAACGGAGGACCTGGAATGCTTATATTTTAAGGATTTTACAACTGCCGCAGCTGACGGCAAAGCAGGCGGCTCACGGCGTCGGCAAACCAGCCCACGGACGGAATACGCTCCATGGCCTGGCCATAGATCCTCCGGGCGTCGGGCAGCTCCCGGTCGCTGCCGGTGAAGATGCACACAGGCCGAATACCCCGGCGGCGGAGGATGGCAGCCTCGGCGGCGGTGTCGTCCACGCCCCGCTTGCCGCTGTAATTGTAGCCCCCCAGGGGCAGGTTGCCGATGGGGATGCGCTGGTCGTCGTTGGGGCTGGCATCGGACAGGATCAGCAGCAGTCGGTTGGGGCTCTGAGCCTGCTGCATGAGCCAGGAAACGGCTCGCAGAGCCAGCCCGTCCCGGTTCCACCCGGCGGACACATAATTAAAAACACGGTCGTTTTCCTCAGGCTTGTCATAGTCCCGCAGGATCTGTAAAACCGTGCAGCCGCTGACGGAGCAGAAGGAAATGACCCGCACGGGGATGGCGCAGCGGGTGAGGCTTTCCACGATGATGTAGGCCTGGGTGGCCAGCTTCTCCTGCTGGCGGTTTTGGGAGGCGGAAGCGTCCAGCAGAATGTCCACGGACAGATCCCCCGGCTGGGTGTCGCCCCGGCGGGAAAAGACCCGCTCGTCCCCCAGCGAACCCGCTCGCCAGGCCACTTTTCCGCACAGCTGCCCCACCCGGCTGGGGGTGGGATCGTCGTCCTGGGTGAGCAAAAGAGTGTTCTGTAATTTCTGCGTAAGCTGGGCGATGGTCAGGCGGTTTTGGGTGATATTTGCCTGGTAATAGGCCCGGTTTTTCTCCCGCTGGTGCTGAAAATTCTGCACATCCCAGGCCGCTTCCGGTGCAATTTGGTGCAAAGTCGGTGAACCTTTGGTGAAGTGCAAGTGGCAGTTTCGGTGAACTCCAACGCACAATTCCTGCTCCACCTGGTGAAGCTGGGACGGGGTGAGCATAGACGCGCCGAAGCAGCTCTCCACATAGCGCCGTAAAATAGGCTCCGGAGTCCTTCCCTGGAGAAAGCTGAGCAAACGCATGGTCTTTCCGCCGCCGCCCTCGCCGGCGCCCTCCGGGTCCTCCCGGCCCAGGGCCCGGAGGGCGTTGGGCCGGATGAGGCGGATGCCGCCGCCGTTTCCCACGATGCTGCGCCCGGCAAAGGCCGCCCACTGGCGGTCGGTGACGCTGCGGCGGGCGCGGTTATAGAATTTGAGCAAAAGCTCCTCGGTGTGGTTGACGACCGCCTGCTCCCTCCAGTCCGGGTCAAAGTCCAGGGCGGTGAGGAGCTGGGCAAGCCACGGATCCTCCGGGTCCTGCCCGGTGAGGACGCGCCGGGCCCAGGCGGCCCGCAGGCTCTCGGCACTCTCCCGGGGGTCCCGGGGGTGGGGCTGAGACAGGGCGCTTTGTGCATAGGCCCGGCGCAGCACCGCAAGCGCCGGTCGGTCTTTCCCGGCCCGGGCAAAGACCGCGTGCTCCAGGCCCAGCCAAAACACATCTGTATATAGCCCGCCCTTTTGCTGCTGCTGGAAGCTGTGGAGCATGGGCTGGAAGCGGGCGAAATCGTAGTGGTCGTAGGCCAGGCCCATGATGGTGTTCATGTAGAGCTCGGCGTCACCCTCCGCGTCGAAGGCCGCCTGCTCCGGGCGAATGTCATAGCGCCCGGCGCCGTTCCAAATTTGGTTGTAGGCCCGGCGGCTCTGTACTTCTTCCCGGTCCATGGTCAGTCTCCAAAGAGCTGGGAGCGGTCGGCCTTTTCGGGGATGCGGGCCCAGACCGTGTCCGCCGCCAATTGCTGCTCGAAGGGCTCAAAGGCCTTGTTGATCACGCCCAGGCGCAGGGCCTGCCCGGCGCTGATGCCCTTTTCCATCAGGTGCAGGGCGGAGAGCAGACCCCGCAGGTCCAGGGCCTTGGTGGAAATTTCGCCGCCGTCGCACTTTTGCCGCAGGTCACGGAACAGGGCGGCAAACTGCTCCGCCCACTGATCCTTCAGGGTGGGGAAGCTGCGGCGCAGGAGCTTTTTCAGGTTTTCATCGGAGATAATGGGCATGTCCAGCACCACGAAGCGGGAGACCAGGGCCTCGTTGAGCTCCCGGGTGCCGGCGTAGCCGTAGTTCATGGTGCCGATGAAGCGGGTGGCCTCGTCCAGGTGGATGCGCTCATAGCCGGGGATATCAATGACCCGGCGATGGTCCAGGGTAGCGTGGAGGACGGCCAGGGCCTCGTTTTTGGCCATGTTCACCTCGTCCAGCACGCCGAAGCCGCCCAGGCGGGCACACTTGCACACGGGCCCCTCCCGGAAGGTCACCCGGCCGTCCCGGAGGGTATCGGCGCCGATAAGGGAGGCGGCGTCCACATTCACATACATGGACACATCCCACACCGGGCGGCCAAAGACCGCCGCCAGGTTCTCGGCCAGGACATTTTTGCCCGTGGCCTTGGGGCCCGCCAGGAGCAGATGCTCCCCGCACAGCAGGGCCGCCGCGGCGCTCTCCCAAATTTCGCGGCCATAGTAGAGATAGCGCGGCTGGGGCACCCGGTCGGACGCCTCGGCAGGCGCCGGGTGCGTGTCACGGAAATGACGAATTTCGTCCAGCAGAGCGGCGTCAACGCCCTCGGCTTGCAGTTCTTGGAATAGATTCATGTATAACACCTCCGTGGAAAGTTGAAATAGAATCGTGAATAATGAAAATAGGAACGGTCGGCATGCGTAGGGGCGACCCTTGCGGTCGCCCGCGACCGTCGCAATACATAACGCCTCCGTAGGGGCGGATGCCCACATCGGCCCACCGGTACGGCTCCCATTATACGGATGTAGGGCGGGGTGGTCCTGTTGCGGTGCCCAAAATTTCTGCGCTGCCTTACGGCGGACGCTTGAGATTTTGACCGCAGCCACTCGCTCCGACCCACCGTCGTGCCAGCCGATTCCCGGCCACTGTCGTGGCCGCCAATCGGGGCACTTCCTCGAAATCGCCTTGCTGCATCCGCCACTGGCGGCGCTGCGGCGATTTCCCCGCTTCTTCTACCACTGGCAGTGCTCGGTTCGCTCCCCACACCCCGCCGCGTGTGTTACAAGAAGTGCGGTGGTCGGCGGCACACATGGGTGCCGCCCTACAATGAAATCATAAAAACGCTTGTAGGGCAGGGCCCGCGTGCCCTGCCGGGGGGGTGCAGTGGTCGACTCTTCCGGCGCTTCGCGCCACCCTGCCCTTATGCGCAGGGGAGCCTTTAAGAACGGATTGCCACAGCCAGTGTGCGCACTGGCTTCGCAATGACATGGTTTTTGCATGGGGGTGCGGGGGGTGTCGGGCGGCGGGGTGAGGGCACCCCGCCCTACGGATGGCAAGAGGTGCGGTAAACGGGTCGTCGGGGACGCCGACCCCTACGGACGAATTTGACCCGACGCCTTATTATATATACCCCCTTTTGATACGGCGATTATACACCTGCTCGGCGTAAAGTTTTCGTCAAGAAATATGCGTTTTTCGTCTTTTTTGGCATGGTTCGGCGGGGGGTTTCCGGGGCCGGGGGCGGTTAAAATTTTGGATAAATATTTTTCTTTTTTGTTGCATTTTGCTGAAAAATATGGTATATTTTTATTAAACAATCATTTTCCGCTATAAATGAAGGAGTTTTTACTATGGCTACTGCGCTGCACCAGAGAAAAAAGGAAGCGATGATGGAGAAGTGTTTCGATTGCTACGCCGAGCACGGGCTGACGGGGACGGGCATCAAGGCCCTGGCGGACGCCTGCGGCTGCACGCCGGGCAATCTCTACGCCTATTTCAAAAACCTGGACGATCTCATCATCCAGTCCACCGCCTTCTGCATGGCCAAGGTGGAGGACGAATTCATGGCCAAGGCCCCCACCGACCCGGCGGACATCACCCGGTTCATCCGGGAGATCCCCTACTGGACGGCCCGGAAGCACGGCAAAAAATACCGCCTGATGTACCAGGTCTACACCCTGCCCAAATACATAGAGGAGGGCAAGCGGTTTTTCGACGGCGTAAACCAGCGCTACACCGAATATGCTAAGGTACTGGAGCCCAAGCTGGGCATCCCCTACACGGTCATCACGCCGCTGATCTTCATCTTCGTGCGGGCCTGCGTACACTTCGCCATGTTCGAGGACGACTACTACCTGCGGGCCCAAATGGCCGTGCTGAAGCAGGCCGTGGAGCTGCTGGTGGAGAAATACAAAAACAATAAGGACGAGGAGGAGGATTGGCTATGAAAAAAAGTTGGATCATCTTTCTATGCCCAGCGATGATCGCCGGGGACCCGGTTTTTGCCGGGTGCAGCCTGCGCAGCGCCGGAGAGCCGGAGGTGCGGAGTACCGGCACCGCCGTCCAGTGGAAGCGCAGCAATGAGACGGAGTGGCACGACCCGGTAGCCCTCAGCGACCTCATGGGCGCGGACGGCGCAGACGGCAAGGACGACGCCCTGCAATATAACCTGGTAAAGGGAAACAGCTACCCCATGGTAGACACTCTTTACTGCAGCCTCACCGCCACGGCGCTGAACTAAGGGGACAGACATGAAAAGAAAAATTTTATCTCTGCTGCTGGCGGCATGTATGCTTCTGTGCCTGATGCCGGCGACGGCGGGGGCAGCGGAGGACCGAAGCGCCATCACCCTGGGCACCGCTGCCATTCCCGGCTATGACAGCAATACCGGCAGCTATCACTACATCTACTTCGGCAACTGGAACGGCAAGCCCGTGCAGTGGCGGGTGCTGGACAGCAAGACCAACACCGGGGCAGACGGCCTGTTCCTGCTGAGCGAGGAGGCACTGTTCAAAACCGGCGGGAAAAAAATCTACTTTAACGGAAATCATGACGGGTCGGAATCCAATAAATGGCAGACCAGCAGTGCCCGGTACTGGTGCGTGAAGGAGTTCACCGCTTTTACCGATGTGGAGTACAGCGCTATTTTAGAGACAAATAAATCGGACCCGGCGTACAATAGATATGAAGCAGACGAGAATATTTTAAATGGGGACAAAGTGTTCTTCCTCTCTTTGGAAGAATCCTGGAACGGGACCTATGGCTTAGCATCCGCTTCTAATCGGATCGCGCGCTATAACGGGGCTGCAACAACCTGGTGGCTTCGCTCGAAGTCCCTCAGTTCCCTTGGCGACAAATATGCTATGGTGGCAGGCGATGATGGCTGGGATGCAAACGGCGCTATAGACAGTGGTTTCTCGGCACGGCCTGCCATGAATCTCACCGGGGAGCAGGTCCTATTCTCCTCCCCGGCTGTGGGCGGCAAGACCGCCAACGGCCTAACGGCCACCGGGCAGTACAGTGGGAGCGAACTAAAGCTGACGGTGGCGGACAATGCCCGCTCGGCGTTTACCGCCTTTGCGGATGCGCGCTACGGCAATGTGGTGCGCTTCTGCTATGACAGCGCCGCCACCGGCAGCGGGGAATATCTCTCCGCCATGGTGGTAAACAGCGGCAGCGTGACCTATTACGGGCACATTAAGAACCTGTCGTCCTCCGACCTGAGCGGCGGCACGGCCCTGCTGACCCTGCCGGACGGCTTTGACCCCGCAAAGGGCGACAAGCTGTATGTTTTCAATGAACAGTGCAACGGCGACTACCAGACCGACTACGCCAGCCCCCTGCGGGAGCTGACCGGGACGGGCTCGGGGGCGAACCTGTTGCAGGTGAAGATCGGCGCGGATAACTTCTGGTATGTGTCCAACGACGGCGGCGCGACCTGGACCTCCCTGGGTGTAAAGGCCACCGGGGCCGACGGTAAGGACGGCGTGGACGGTAAGGACGGCGCCAACGGCGTAGACGGCATCGATGGCAAGGACGGGCTGACTCCCTACATCGGTGAGAACGGCAACTGGTGGATCGGCGAAACCGACACCGGGGTGGCTGTGACCACCAAGGGCGACAAGGGCGACCCCGGCGCGGCGGGCAAGGACGGCATCGGCATCGCCAAGACAGAGGTGAATAAGAACGGCGAGCTCATCATCACCTACACCGACAACGCCATCGCCAACCTGGGCAAGGTGACGGGCATGGCCGGGCGTGACGGCAGCGACGGCGTGAGCATCGCCAACGCGGAGATCAACGGTAGCGGCGAACTGGTGCTGCTGTATTCCGATGGCCGGAAGGTAGTCCTGGGCAAGGTCGTGGGCCAAGACGGCAAGGACGGCGTGGGCATCCAAAAAGCCGAGATCAACGAAAAAGGCGAACTGGTCCTGACCTATACCGACGGCAAAGAGGCCGTCCTGGGCAAGGTGACAGCGGAGGCCGATCCCACCCTGACCATCATAGCCCTCTGCCTGGGCGGCGCGGCCCTCCTGAGCAACATCATCCTGGTCATCTACATAGTGTCCCGCCGCAAACGCGTGCCGGTGTAAAAATCCGTAGAGTCATATTATAAAAACCCCCGCTCCCACAATACCGGGTGGTCGTAAAACAGTAAAATCAAAAAATGGTGAAAACCTTGTGTTTTCAAGGGGCGGCGTGACTTCGGTCACGCCGTTTCCTTTTTCATCAGCTCATTCAGAGGGATAAAACCCAGCCCGTCGTACTTGATATGGATGTGCTGTACCCGCTTGCCGCTGGACTTGTCCGGTGCGTCCA
>CAVJNL010000075.1:0-9338 GCA_963650985.1 Clostridium sp. CAG:413 | reverse complement strand
TGTTTTTCCCCGAACTGCAAGAAATCCCCCGCTTTCACGCAGCGAAAGCGGGGGGTCTTTGACAGACTGAGGCACCGGCTTGGTTTTCCCAAGCCGGCGCCTTATGTAGTTTATGAGAAATCAGCGTAGATTCTCGCGGATGGTCTGGCAGAGAGCGGTGATGCCCTGGATGATCTTCTCCTCGGGCATGCAGGAGTAGTTCAGGCGCAGGGTGTTCTCGTGGCCGCCGTTGGGGAAGAAGGAACCGCCGGGAACGAAGGCGACTTTCTTCTCCAGGCACTTCATCTGCAGCTCCTTAGCGTCCATGTACTCGGGCAGGACCACCCAGGCGAACAGGCCACCCTCGGGACGGGTGAAGGTGCAGGGCTCGGGCAGCTCTTTGGCCAGGGTCTCCATCATCACGGCCCGGCGCTTGCGGTAGCACTCGCGGATGGTGTTCACATGGGCATCCAGGTCGAACATGTCGATCCACTTGGAGGTCTCCATCTGGCCGATGGTAGAAGCCTGCAGGGAAGCGGCCTGCTCCATAAAGTTGTACTTAGCCAGGATGGCGTCGTCGGCGCAGACCCAGCCCAGACGGTAGCCGGGGGCCAGGATCTTGGAGAAGGTGCCCAGGTAAATGACCAGGCCCTTGGTGTCCAGGCTCTTCAGCGCGGGCATGTACTCGCCCTCGAAGCGCAGCTCGCCGTAGGGGTTATCCTCGATCACGGGGATCTCGTACTTGTTCACGATGTCCATGAACTTGTGACGGCGATCCAGGTCCCAGGTGCGGCCGGTGGGGTTCTGGAAATCGGGGATGACATAGATCATCTTCACGCGCTCGGTGGTGGCCAAAATCTTCTCCAACTCTTCCATGATCATGCCGCCGTCGTCGGTGGGGACCTCGATGAACTTGGGCTCACAGGCCTTGAAAGCGTTCACAGCGCCCAGGTAGGAGGGGCTTTCCAGCAGCACCACATCACCGGGATTCAGGAACACGCGGGCGGAGAAATCCAGACCCTGCTGAGAGCCGGAGGTGACCAGGATGTGGTCAGCATCGGTGTGGATGTTGTTCTTAGCCAGCATGCGCTCGGCGATCTGCTCACGCAGACGGGGATAGCCCTCGGTGGTGGAATACTGCAGGGCGGCGCGGCCATTTTCCTTGAGAACGGCCATGGAAGCCTCCATCATCTGCTCCACGGGGAACAGCTCGGGGGCGGGCATGCCGCCGGCGAAAGAAATGATGTCGGGCTGGGCGGTGAGCTTCAGCAGCTCGCGAATCTCGGAGCCCTTCAGCAGATTCATTCTAGATGCAAACTCTACCATAAAATTTTTCCTCCTAAATTACTTTTCCATTTCCAAAGTTGCAAGAAGCGGAGCAAGCTCCGTATACTTGTACCACAACTATTTAAGCACAATTTTTCCCAAAAGTAAACAAACGAAATGAACAAAACCACCATTTTGCCGAGTGATTCGGCATTTTTGGATGAATCACTAAAAAAATGAGAAAAA
This sequence comes from Clostridium sp. CAG:413, assembly GCA_963650985.1. Classification (GTDB taxonomy): domain Bacteria; phylum Bacillota; class Clostridia; order Oscillospirales; family Oscillospiraceae; genus Vescimonas. The sequence goes on along the minus strand of CAVJNL010000075.1, from coordinate 7,847 downwards.
CATTTGGCATTTTGACTGTTGACGAATTTGGGCTATCGGGGCGGGGCGGCGCATATAGTTTTTTGAAAGGGGGCAAGGCAAGTGACAGACTATCAAAGACCCAAACGACAGCCCGCCCGAAAGCCGGACGCGCCCATGACCCGCCGGGAGCGGCGGCGACTGGTGCGGCTGACGGTCAGCGGCATTTTGCTGGTGCTGGTGGTGGCGGTGAAGCTGCTGATGCCGGATGTGATGGGCCAGTACCGGGAGAAAATTTTGCATCTCATGGGGGAGAACACGGACTTTGTGGCGGCTTTTTCCGCCGTGGGCAAGGCGTTTTCCGGCCAGGGCGGCATTCGGGACACCCTGGAGGACGCCTATGTGGCGGTTTTCGGCGAGAAGGAGCCGGAGGAGGCCACCGGCCCCGCCCAGACGGCGGCGCAGATCTTCTCCGGCGTCTATGGGCCGGAGAACTTGCCGGAGAATGTGGAGCTGGGGCAGCGGGTCCTGGGCTTTGCCTACGCCTCGCCCCTGCAAGGGGCTGCGCTGACCTCCGGCTTCGGCTATCGCATTCATCCCATTTCGGAAAACGATCTCTTCCACTACGGCGTTGACCTGGACGCCGCCGAGGGCACGGCCATCCACGCCTTTGCCGAGGGCACCGTGGGCGTGGTGGGGCAGAGCAGCGGCCTGGGGAACTATGTGACCGTTGATCACCCCGGTGGCTTCAGCACCCTCTACGCCCATTGCCGCTGCGTCACGGCCTCCGCCGGGCAGACCATCCATCGGGGCGACCTGCTGGCGGAGGTGGGCCAGACCGGGGCCGCCACCGGCCCGCACCTGCACTTCGAGCTGCACAGCGGCCAGGAGTACATCAACCCCATTTATTATGTGGCGGGGTAGGGGAGTGAGGGTCCGCGTCTCGCCCACGGCGGTGCTACTTTTGGCGGTGTTTGTGGCGGTGGCGTCGCCCTTGTGCCTGGCGGCGGTGCTGCTGGCGGCCCTGTGCCACGAGCTGGGGCATTACGGGGCCCTGCGGCTGTGCGGCGGGCGGCTGGAGAGTTTGTCCGTCTCGGCATTCGGGGCGCAAATGCGCATCCGCGACCGGGGCTGCCTCTCCTATGGCCGGGAGGCCCTGTGCGTGCTGGCGGGCCCGCTGGTGAACGCCACCCTGTCCTGGCTCCTGAGCCTGGCCGGGGCCTACTGCGAAGAACTCTACCTTTTCGCCGGGGCGCAGCTTATTTTAGGCGCGTTTAACCTGCTGCCCCTCTCGGCCCTGGACGGCGGGCGGCTGCTTTGGATCGGTATAGCCTGCCTCACGGACCCCTTTTTGGCGGACAAGGTGTGCCGGGCGGTGACGCTGGCGGTGCTCCTGGCCCTGACGGCATTGGGTGTTATTCTGTGGCTGCGGCATCGGTCGGGCTTCCTGCTGGTGGGTGTGGCGGGGGTAGTCTGCTGCACGGCGCGGGAATTTATGCTTGCCAATTGGGCCGATAGGGGGTAAAATATAAATACATATTTAAAATGGGAGATTATTGAACATTGGATAAGAAATTAGAGCGCATTTTGCCCCGAGTGCAGAAACCGGCCCGGTACACCGGCGGCGAATACAACGCGGTGAAAAAAGACCCGGCGCAGGTGGACACCCGCATTGCCTTCTGCTTTCCGGATACCTACGAGATCGGCATGTCCAACCTGGGCATGCGGATCTTATACGGCGTGATGAACAACATGGACGGCGTGTGGTGTCAGCGGGTCTTTGCCCCCTGGGGTGATATGGAGGAGGAGATGTGCCGGGCGCAGATCCCCCTGTTTGCCCTGGAGAGCGGCGAGCCCATCGCGGACTTTGACATTGTGGCCTTTTCTGTGGGCTATGAGATGGCGTTCACCTCTATATTAAATATGCTGGACCTGGCGGGTATCCCCCTGCACAGCGCGGACCGCACGGGCCTGACCCCCTTGGTCATCGCCGGGGGTACCGCCATGTATAACCCGGAGCCCATCGCCGACTTTATCGACATCGTGAGCCTGGGCGAGGGGGAGGATGTGACGGTGGAGCTTATTGAGCTGCACCGAAAAGCCAGGAAAGAAGGATGGAGTAAAGGGGAGTTCCTTCACAGGGCAGCCCAGGTGCCGGGGCTGTATGTGCCCAGTCTTTACGATGTGGAATATAACCCTGACGGCACCGTGAAGGCCATCACCCCTAGGGACGGCGCGCCCAAGGTGGTGCGCAAGCGCCTTGTGGAGGACATGGACAAGTCCTATTATCCCGCCAAGACCATCGTTCCCTCCACAGAGATCGTGCAGGACCGTGTGACCCTGGAGCTGTTTCGGGGCTGCATCCGGGGCTGCCGGTTCTGCCAGGCGGGGTATGTGTACCGCCCGGTGCGCAATCGCAGCAAGGACCTGTGCGTGCGCTATGGCGTAGAGGCCTGCAACGACTCCGGCTACCAGGAGGTGACCCTGTCCTCCCTCAGCACCAGCGACTACCCCCAGCTTACGGAGCTGTGCGACGACCTGGAGGCATTTTGCCAGACCCGCCATGTGAATTTGTCCCTTCCCAGCCTGCGGGCGGATAATTTCTCCATGAGCCTTATGCAGCGGTTGGCCAAGGGCCGCAAGTCCGGCCTGACCTTTGCCCCGGAGGCGGGCACCCAGCGCCTGCGGGATGTCATCAACAAAAATGTTACCCAGGAGGAGCTTTTGGCCTCCTGCCGCACGGCCTTTGCCGGGGGCTACAACGCCGTGAAGCTCTACTTCATGCTGGGCCTGCCCACGGAGACCGACGAGGATGTTTTGGGCATTGCCGACCTGGCCGCCCGGGTCATGCACGCCTGGCGGGAGAGCGCGTCCAACAAGCAGCGGGGCGTGCGCATCACCGTGTCCACCTCCTGGTTCGTGCCCAAGCCCCACACGGCGTTCCAGTGGGAGCCGCAGATTTCCAAGGAGGAATACGAGCGCCGGGTGAAGCTCCTGCGGGAGGCCATCACCACCAAGACCGTTACCTACAACTGGCACGACTCCGACACCAGTTTCCTGGAGGCGGTGCTGGCCCGGGGCGACCGGAGGATGTGCAAGGTTTTGGAAACCGCGTGGCGTAAAGGTGCAAAACTTGACGCCTGGGAGGAGTATTTTTCCCTGGACCGCTGGCTGGATGCCTTTGCTGAATGTGGTCTTGACCCGCATTTTTATGCCAACCGTCAGCGGGAAAAAGACGAGGTCATGCCCTGGAGCGTCATTTCCAGCGGCGTCACGGAGGAGTATCTCTGGCGGGAGCTGCAGCAGGCCAAGGCGGGCGTCACCACCCCGGACTGCCGCACCCGCTGCAACGCCTGCGGCGCCAATCACATGGTAGGAGGGACTTGCCATGTCTAAACTGCGACTGCTATTTATTAAGGAAGGCCCTGCGGCCTACATCTCCCACCTGGATCTGCTGCGCACCGTGCAGCGGGCTTTTCCCAGGACGGAGCTGGACATCAAGCACAGCAACGGCTACCATCCTCACCCCATCATCTCCATCGTTCTGCCCCTGCCCGTGGGCCAGAGCAGCCAGTGCGAGCTGCTGGATTTCGAGGTGACCCAGGACACGGACGGCACCGGCATCGCGGAAAAGCTCAACGAGGGGATGCCCGAGGGCCTGCATGTGCTGGACTGCTACGAAGCCAAGCGCCCGGTGCGGGAGCTGGCTGCCTTGCAGGCGGAGGTCACCTTTGAATACGATAATGGCGTGCCGGAAAACGCCGCCCAAAAGCTGCAAGAGCTGCTGAGTAGGGAAGAACTCATTATCCAAAAACGCACCAAGCGCAAGGACATGGCGGATGTGGACATCGCCCCCATGATCCTGCGGACGGACTGGCAGGCAGGGGAGGGGGCCCTGGTGGGCACCGTCCTGGTCCAGGCCCAAAACCCGGGCCTGAACCCCCAACTGCTGGAAAAAGCCGTGGAGCGGTACGCCCCGGAGCTGGCCCCGGACTTTACCCGGGTCCGCCGCCTGGAGCTGCTGGACGCGGAGGGAAAAATTTTCCGCTGAAAACGGAAAAAATACTTGCGCTCCGGGCGCAAGTGTGGTATCCTATACTGGCGTAAAAAGGGCGGTCCTCTGTCGTCGGCGCTCCGAAAGTAAGGAGAGCGCCGCAAAATGGCGGCATGAACACCTATATTATTAGGAGGAAATATCCATGGATCTCATCAAGGCTCTCAACGAGAAGCAGCTGCAGGCTGAAAAGCCCCAGGTCAATGTTGGCGATACCGTCAAGGTACATGTCAAGGTCAAGGAAGGCTCCCGCGAGCGTATTCAGGTCTTCGAGGGCACCGTCATTGCCAAGAAGCACGGCGGCATCGAGGAAACCATCACCGTCCGCCGCCTGTCCTACGGCGTGGGCGTGGAGAAGGTTTTCCCCGTTCACTCCCCCTCCATCGAGAAGATCGAGACCGTGCGCAGCGGTTTTGTCCGCCGTGCTAAGCTGTACTACCTGCGTGACCGCGTCGGCAAGGCCGCCAAGGTCAGAGAGAAGCTGTAAGCAGCGATCCAAAACCCGCCGACATGAAAACTGTCGGCGGGTTTTTCTAACTAAAATTAAGAGACAGCAGACGGAAAATGCCTGCTGTCTCTTTTTTGTGTGGGATCAGATATACCGCTGGGTGTTCACATCGAACACGCCGCGGGTGGTGATGCGCAGGGTGGGAATGACCGGCAGGGCCATGAAGCTCAGGGTCATGAACGGGTCGATGTCCCGGGACACGCCCAGGCGGAAAGCCTCGTCCTTGGCACTCTCCAGGGCGCTGTTTACCATCACCAGCGGGTCGTCGCTCATGATGCCCGCGATGGCCAGGGTCACCTCGCCCAGGACCTTGCCGTTTTCCATCACCGTGATGCCGCCGTGGTTTTCCACAATGCGGTTGGCAGCGGCGGCCATCTCCTCCTCGTTGGTGCCCACCACGATGATGTTGTGGGAGTCGTGGGAGATGCTGGTGGCCACCGCGCCGGACTTCAGGCCGTAGCCCTTGATGTAGCCCAGGCCGATGTGGTGGGTATTCTTGTGCCGCTCGATAACGGCCACCTTGAGAATGTCATATTCCACATCGATGTGGTCGATGTAGCCCGCGTCCTCGGAGATAATTTCCCCGGGCACCAGGCCGATGATGGCGTGGGGACGGCCATCCTTGAAGTCCTCCGCCGTCAGCTTGCTCAGGTGGAAGGTGTCGTGGGCGCGGTTGACCAGATAGGGGTCGATCTCCGGGGTGGGGAAGTCCCGCAGCTGGCCGTCATACATCAGCTTGCCTCGCTTGAAGACCATTTCAATGTTGAAATCGTCGAAGTTGTCGATGATAACGAAGTCGCCCAGGTATCCCGGCGCGATGGCGCCGCGGTTGTTCAGCAGGAAATACCGGGCGGCGGTGTGGCAGGCGGCCTTCACAGCGATGATGGGGTCCACGCCCAGGGAAATGGCCTTCTTTACGATGTAGTCGATGTGGCCCTTTTCCAGCAAGTCATTGGGATGCTTGTCGTCGGTGCAGAACATGCAGCGGTCCACATATTTGCTGCACAGCAGCGGCACCAAAGCCTCCAGGTTCCGGGCGGCGGTGCCCTCGCGGATCATGATGAACTGGCCCCGCTCCAGCTTCGCCAAGGCGTCATTGATGTCCGAGCACTCGTGGTCGGAGTACACACCGGCGGCGATGTAGGCGTTGAGGTCGTTGCCGGAGAGGCCGGGGGCGTGACCGTCGATCTTCTTGTGGTGGGCCTGGGAGGCCACGATCTTCTCCACCACCTGGGGGTCGCCGTTGACGGTGCCCACAAAGTTCATCATCTCGGCCAGACCCTGGACACGGGGATGGTCATAGAAGGAGTCGATGGCCCGGTAGTCCAGAATGGCGCCGGACTCGTCCAGGGGCGTGGCGGGTACGCAGGAGGGGAGCATGAAGCGCACATCCACGGGCAGGTCTTCTGTGGCCTGGAGCATATACTCGATGCCGTCGGTACCCATGACATTGGCGATCTCGTGGGGGTCGGTGATAACAGTCGTGGTGCCGTGGGGCAGCACGGCCTTGGCAAACTCCGTGGGGCTCACCAGGGAGCTCTCCAGGTGGATGTGGGCATCCAGGAAGCCCGGCAGAACGTTCTTGCCGGTGACATCCAGCTCCACCTTGCCGTGGTATTCGCCCATGCCCACAATGAGCCCCTCAGCCACGGCAATATCGCCGTTGCACAGCTCATTGGAGAAAACATTGACATAGGTGGCGTTTTTCAGCACCAGGTCCGCCGGCACCCGCCCCGCCGCCACATCAATGACATGGAGCTTCTTGTTCAGCTTGCGGTTAATTTTCCCTGCATAGCTTTCCTTCACAGACATTATGTAGATCTCCTTTCACATTCACAGGTCCAAAGCACCTTTTTGCTATCTGTTTTATTAATTTCTCATATTACCACAGCTTATTCCAAATGTCCATAAAAAAATGAAAAAAAGATGGCCGCATTTTCAGCAGCCATCTCAAAATTTTTTTACTTGATCGTACCGTCCGCGTTGAACACGGGCAGGGGGGCCAGGAACTTGATGTCCTTGCGCTGGGCCGCCGCGCCCTCAGCCAGGGCGGCGATGCGGTCCACCACGGTGCCGCCTGCCAGCTCTACCAGGTGCTCCATAGCCAGCAGAGAGCCGCCGGTGGAGATCACATCGTCCATGAGCACGATGCGCTTGCCGCGGATGAGGGCGGCGTCGTCGCTGCCCAAATACAGCCGCTGTACGCCTGAGGTGGTGATGGACTTATCCTCCACATGGAGGGGGTCAGGCATATAGACCTTCTCACCTTTGCGGGCGATGAAATACTTCTTCGCGCCGGACTGGCGGGCCATTTCGTGGATGAGGGGGATGCTCTTAGCCTCGGCTGTGAAGAGGTAGTCGTAGCTGCCGGGCTCCAGTAGCTCCAGCATAGCCTTGGCGCAGGCCACGGTCAGCTCCGCGTCGCCAAAGCAGATGAAGGCGCCGATGTGCAGATCGTCCGTCACCTTGCAGATAGGCAGCTCCCGCTGCAAACCGGCCACTGTCAGCGAATATGTATGCATACAAATAACTCCTTTTGCCCCAAACACGCCCTACAAAACAAAAGCCCTCCCCTTCGCGGGGGCTGGCCATGGGAGCGCACCATCGCATGAGGCGAATATTTTGGTCGCGTGTGCAGGAGGTTAAAAATTCCTCCCTACATATTATATTATAAAATCCAAAAAAGTCAATATAAAATCGCCACTGAATTGGCACTTCAAAATGTTTCATAGCAACCTGAAAAATAATTTGCACTTTGCACAAAAAAGTTGATTATTTTTTTACAGATGTTCAAATACTTTTTCCACCGCAGGGCCTTGTGCAAAGCCTGGATTGGTGTTATCATCAGTATGAACGGGACATGAGAGCCCGTCATATAAACATTCCGAATCGGAACATTTGAGGAGGCAATTTTTATGAATGCTTATCTGGCAAGCGTGCTCGAGAGCGTAAAGACCAAGCACGGCAACGAGCCTGAGTTCGTGCAGACTGTTGAGGAAGTTCTGTCCTCTCTGGAGCCCGTCATTGAGAAGCACCCCGAGTATGAGAAGGTCGATCTGCTGGGCCGTATGGTCGAGCCTGAGCGTATGTTCACCTTCCGCGTCGTGTGGTGCGATGATAACGGGCAGTGGCACACCAACCGCGGCTGGCGTTGCCAGTTCAACGGCGCTATCGGCCCCTACAAGGGCGGCCTGCGTTTCCAGAAGAATGTCTATGAAGGCATTATCAAGTTCCTGGGCTTCGAGCAGACCTTCAAAAACAGCCTGACCGGCCTGCCCATCGGCGGCGCCAAGGGCGGCTCCGACTTCGATCCCGCCGGCAAGTCCG
>CAVJNL010000074.1:0-9355 GCA_963650985.1 Clostridium sp. CAG:413 | reverse complement strand
CATTCCTTAGTACAAGTATTTTACCATACTTGTCTAACTAATGGGGTGCAGTTCAAAAGATGCAGGGCTTTCTTATTTGACAAATTACTTGTCCAGGCCGAAACGCTTGTTGAACTTGGCCACGCGGCCACCGGTGTCCACCAGCTTCTGTCTGCCCGTAAAGAACGGGTGACACTTAGAGCAGACTTCTACGCGAATATCCTTCTTCGTAGAACCTGTCTCAATTACATTACCGCAGGCGCATTTAATAGTAGTCTGCTGATAATTGGGATGGATTCCTTCCTTCATTGCTCTGGTTCACCCCTTTCCGGTACACAAGTCCCTTGAAACTCCAAAGGCAACACACATCATAGCACAGCCGCCCGTGAAATGCAAGCATTTTTTCGCAAAAACTTATAAAATTTGCCTTATATTTCTACTTCCGTCCCCGTGGAGAAGAAATACAGCACCCTCCGGCACACCGGCGCCTCCAGCACCCGGCTCAGAGCCAGGCTGTAAGCCTCCAGCTGCGCCCGGTAGCGCTCCGCCCGGGCCGCTTCCTCCCCGGGACGCAGGTAGTCGGTCTTGAAGTCCGCCACCACAATGCCCTCCGCCGTGCGGTAGCAAACATCCGCCACGCCCTGGAGCATCATCTCCTCCCCCTCTACCTGGGGGTCGTACACCGTGGCGGGCACCAGCAGAGCAAAGCGGAACTCCCGCCACACCTGCGCCGCGGACCGCATCTCCCCGCACAGGCGAGATGCCAGGAATTTCGCGATCTGTAAAGTATTTACACTTGCCCCCTGTTCCGGGGTCAAAAGCCGCCGCTCAACCAGCGACTGCACAAATTCCTTCACCGCCTCGGACTGTGCCGGGGTGTCAAAGGGCAGATACTGCATCACCAAATGCGTGGCCGTGCCCCGCTCCGCCGGGGTCAGCCCCCGCTGCTGCTGCAAGAATTTCGGCGCGGGGAAGTCCCCCTGCCAGGCCCCATGCTGACCCGTGCCCTCGGCGATCTGCTGGTCCACCTCCCGGCCCTTCAGCTGGGTGGCCGTGACCTTGGACGGCACCCGGGACGCAGCCAAATGCCCATACCGCTGCTCCAGCAGCTCCGGGAAAAAGGGTGGCTCCCCGTCCGTCTGCGCCTTTTCTTCCTCCATATAGGAACCACTCTTCGGATTTTCATGGAGATACACCCGCCAGCCCGGCGCGTCCTGCCGCAGCTCCGGCTGCACCCCGGCCCAGGTGTGCAGCGCCCCGGCCTGGGTGGTGCACAGCAGCGCCTGGAGCACCCACTGGCCCATGTTCGCCGCCCCCCGCACCACCTGGGGCGGCACGGGCAGGTCCGTCAGCGCCGCCAGGTTCTCCACCTGGGTCTTGGCGTTTTTCACGCAGTCCACCAAAATCAGCTTCTCCTGGGCCCGTGTCATGGCCACATACAACAGCCGCATTTCCTCCGACAGCATTTCCTTTTCCATTTCCAGCGCCAGCGCGGTTTTCGACACCGTGGGGTATCGCACCCGCCGCGCCGGGTCCACCCGCTCCGTGCCCAACCCCAGCCGGGAGTGGACCAAAACAGGCCGCTTCATGTCGTCCTTGTTGAACTTCCGATTCAGGTCGCACAAAATCACCACCGGGAACTCCAGCCCCTTGGAGCGGTGGATGCTCATGATCCGCACGCCCCCGGCGCTCTGCTCCGAGGCGATCTGTGGCTCCTTGCCCCGGGCCATAAGGCTGCGCAGATAGTCCGTCAGCTCAAACACGGTGATCTTCCCCATACCCGCCAGGTTCTCCGCGTACCGGCACAGGTTCAGCAGCCGGCTTCGCCGCAGCTCCCCGTTTTCCATAGCCCCGAAAATGCCCGGAATGTGCAGTCTGTCATACATCTGCCACAAAAGCTGGTCCGCAGGCAGCTCCGCCGCCAGGGCCCGCAGCTCCGAAAGCTGCTGCAAAAACGCCTGCACCGGCTCCTCGCCGCAGGCGCAGCAGGCCCCGTAAAAGTCCCCCTTGGCGCTGCTCCGAATACGCGAAAGCAGGTCCGGGGCAAATCCATAAAGCGGTGAGCGCAGCACCGCGATCAGCGGCACATCCTGCCGTGGATTGTCGATAATTTGCAGCAGCGAATACACGGTAGAAATTTCCACCGTCTCAAAAAACGCCTCCCGCTCGCCCCCGGAATAGGGGATGCCGCAGCGGCTCAGAGCCGCCCCCAGGTCCGCCATGCGGCTGCCCGGAGAGCGCATAAGGATCACAATGTCCTCCGGCTGCACGGGCCGCAGGGCGCCGCCCTCCCCCTGCACGGGGAATTTCTCGTCCAGCAGCTTCCGTATCCGTCCTGCCACGAAGTCCGCCTCCACCCGCACCCGGTCGAAGTCCTCGTCCTCCGTGTTCTCCACGCTCACCAGGTGCAGCTCCGTCTCCCGGTCCGGCGCAGGGGCGTAGTAGTCGGCCCCGGCGTTCAGCTTCTCCGCTTCGCCGTACTCCATCTCCCCCATCTCCCGGGACAAGATGTTGCGGAAAATGAAGTTGGTAGCCTCCAGCACCTCGGGCCGGGAGCGGAAATTGCAGGTGAGCAAAATTTTCCGCGCCTGCCCCGTCCGGGCTTGGCTCGCATGGCAATAGCTCTCATATTTTTCCAAAAAGATCTCCGGCTGGGCCAAACGGAACCGATAGATACTTTGCTTGACATCGCCTACGGTGAAAAGGTTTTCCCCTTTACGGGAAACGGCGTCAAAAATGCAGTTCTGCACCTGGTTGGTGTCCTGGTATTCGTCCACCATGATCTCCGCATATTCCTGGGAGATCTGCTTTGCCAGCTCCGTAGGTCTGCCGTCCGGCCCCGTCAGCAGGTCCACGGCATAATGCTCCTGGTCGGAAAAATCCGCCACATTCCGCCGCACCTTTTCCTGCTGAAAGCTGCGGGTAAAATCCGCCGTCAGGTCCACCAGCGCCAGCATGGCCGGAGCCATGGCCCGCAAGTCCTCCAAATGCTCCGCCTGGCTCACGGCAAAGGGCTCCATGACCTCCTTCAGCTCCTTCTGCATCCGCTCCTTCAGCTTCTGCATCCGATTTTTCCAGTATTCGTTCTCCTGTCCCCGCACAGGCTTCAGCCGGGGAAACGCCAGGTCCACTGCCGCCACAGCGTCCCAGCCGCTGTCCACGGCCTCCCGCAGCGCCCCCATAGCCTGGGCCATAGCCAAAAAGCCCGCCCCATAGGCCGCTTCCACCGCCGGACAGGCAGCCATTTCCTCCACGGCCCGATAAAGCCGCCCGCACCAAAAGTCCGCCCACTGTCTCAGGTCACGGAGCAAAATTTCCCCAAAGGGCGTCTGCTCCAAGCGCTCCGGCACCGCCTGCCAAAACTTCCTCGTCTCCCCCAGCCACGCCAAGGGATGCGCCTGGCTCTGGAGCTTGTCGTAAAGCTCTAAAACCAGCCCCGTCAGTCGGCTGTCGTCCCGGCCCGCGCCCAAGGTCTGGGCCAAAAGCTCGGCGTTGCCGTCCCCCTGCTCCAGGGCCTCGTAGAAGCGGTCCATCACCCGGTCCAGCACCCGCTGGCGCAGCACAGCCCCCTCCTGCTCGTCCAAAAGCCGATAATCCGGTGTAAGGCTTCTTCCCTTTACAGGTGGCAGCAGATGGATGTTTTGCCGCAAAAGGCTCCCGCAAAAGGCGTCCACCGTCTTGATGTCCGCCTGATACACCCGAAAAAGCTGTCTGCGCAGATGTTCGCTCTCCGGCTGCTCCGCCACTCGCTGGGAAAGCTCCTTGGCGATCTTCCCCCGCAGCTCCGCCGCCGCGGCCCGGGTATAGGTGATAATGAGGAAATCGTCTACGCTGCACTTTTCCTCTTCGATCCTGCTAAACAGGCGCTCCACCAGCACCTTGGTCTTGCCGGACCCAGCCGCCGCCGACACCAGCAGGCTCCCGCCCCGGTCCGTCACCGCCATCCGCTGCTCGTCCGTCAATCTAATTTCACTCATGGTGCGCCTCCTCTCCCAGTTGTTTTTCCATGTTCTGCCACACCTGCGCCGCCGGAGCATTTCGTATGTACCGCTTACGGTCGCTGCCCACGCCGGGCCGGAAATAGCAGGCCGAGGCGTAAGCGCAGTAGCGGCACGCGCTGTCCTGCTGGGACCGCTGCACCGGGTCCGCGTCCACATTGCCCCGGGCCAGCTCCCCGGCGATCTGCCGCAGCAAATGCTCCGTGTACTTCCCCAGCCGCCCCAGCTGGTAGGCGGTGGCCACCCCGTCGGTGATGGTCCCGTCCTTTTTCAGCGCAATGGGCAGATACACGGGCTTTTCCAGGGCGCTGTGCTCCATAGCCTGCAAAACCTCCGCATCCTGCAGCAAAAGTCCGCTGCGCCGCAGCTGCGTCTGCACATCGCTCTGAATCTTCGCCTCCGACGCGCCCCGCTTCTCGCTGACGATCACATCCCGGGCCGGGAGATACAGCACTCCCGCCGGGACCACCGGCATCCCGAAGTGCGTCTGTCCCTCCTTTTCCAGGGCAAAGAGGTACAGCAGCATCTGAATCCCCAGTCCATACTGCACCTCGCTGAGGTCAAAGGACTTTTTCCCGGTCTTGTAGTCCACCACCCGCAGATAGAGCTTGCCGTCCTTCACCCAGCCATCCACCCGGTCCACCTTGCCCACGACCCGCAGGGAGATACCCTCCTGCTCCACAGAAACGGCGAGCAGATCCGCGTCCCGGCCCCCGAAGTTCAGTTCAAATTCCAGCAGCTTAAAGTCCGACTGCCGCATTTCGTCGGCAATGTTCCGCACCACCGCGCAGGCGGTCTTTTGCAGCCGCTCAAACAGATAACGGAACCTTGCGCTCTTCTCGCTGTAACGGTCGATCTTCGTCCGGGCAAACTCCCCGGTAAACCGCTCCACCAGCCCGTCCAGCTCCTCCGGCTCCACGCAGGCAAAGCCCCCCCGGTCCCGGACCTCCCGCAGCACATTTTCCAGCAGATAGTGGATAAATGTGCCGATCTCCGGGGCCTGGAACCCGGCGGTTTTCCGCTCCTTGGCCTGCAAGCCGTACTCCATGAAGTAGCCGAAATGGCAGCTTTTCATGCGGTCCATCCGGGAGGCCGACATCTGCACCTGGCTCCCATACAAAGCCCGCACCGCCTCCGGCGACAGCCGCCCCCGCTCCATTTCCTGGGCCCGGGCGATAGCGTCCAGCACCCGTCCGCTCTCTCCGTCCCGGCGAAAATACGCCGCCAGCCTGCTCTCCGGGCACCGCCCGGCAATCTCCAGCGCCGTGGCGGGCACGCCCAGTCGGTAAAGCCCGTCCTCCTTCTGCACCCGAACCTCCGGCAAAAGCCGCCGGATCCGCTCCACCACGAAGGCAGGCCGCAGCGCGCCCCCGTCCAGCGACACCGTGGGATAACTCACATAAAGCCGCTCCGTGGGCTGGGTCAGGGCCGAGTAAATGTTCTGGAGTTCATTGTCCAGTTCGTCAAAGGACGCATCCGCCAGGGGCAGGTCGTGCTCCTGCAAAAAGCTCCTGTCCTTGCGGTCCAAAATGCCCCCGTTCTGATTCACCTGGGGCAAAACATGGTCGTTGCACCCGAGAATAAACAGCGCCCGCACCCGTCTGCGGTCGGCCCGGGTCATCTCGCTGACCTTCACCTGGTCCAGCGTCGCCGGGATGGTCGCCACGCTGTACTGGGTCAGCACCAGCCGCAGCATCCGGCAAAATTCCTCCCCGCTCAGGGGCGTCTGCCCCAAAATTTCCGCGAACTGGTCCAGCACCCCGCAGAAAATTTCCCACAGCTGGCGGTATTCCTCCGCCGTCTGCACCCGTCCGGCCTCCATGAGCGCCTGCACCTGCTGCTGCAAAAGTCCCGGCACCCCCGCCTGCTGGGCAAAGCGGTACACGGCTTCGGCCTTCTCCACCGCCGCCGAGGGCGCGCTCATGCTCTCGTGCAGGGCCAGCAGGGGCAGCCGCACCTTTTCCCGTATGGCGTTGATCTCGTCCAGCCGCGCCTGCCGCTCCGGGGTCATCTCCGCGCCGTAGCCGTCGGGGTTCGCCGTCCAGGCCACATCTCTGAGCCACATTTTCCCCCGTATGCCCCACAGGATCACATAGTTTTCAAGTGCATCGCACTCCGCCCGGTCGATGCCTGCCAGCCCCGTTTTCAGGTAGCGGAACATGTCCTCGTATTCAAATCTTCCCGTCACCGCGTCCAGTGCGCCCAAGATCAGCAGCAGCGGCGGCTTTTGCAAAATGTCGCTGCGTCGGCTCATGTACACGGGAATGCCGTCCCGGGCAAAAATATGCTCTAATAGCGGCCCATACTCCTCCAGATTCCGTGCCGTCACGGCAATGTCCCGGCAGCGGTAGCCCCGGGAAAGCATTTGCCGAATCTCCGCCGCCGCGTACTCCACCTCCGCGTAGGCGGTGGTGGCCTCGTAGAGCCTCACCTGCTCCACGCCGCCGCTGCGCTCCGGGGCCGCCGCCCCGAAAAAGTACCGCTCCAGGTGCCCCAGCGCCGAGTCCTCCCGCCGCTCCATGAATTCCATTTCGCACCGCTGTCCCGCCTGCTGGGCCATGCGGATAAGCCTTTGGCGCTGGCGGTAAGCGTTCTGAAAAATGTCCGCGGCCGTGCGGTCCCCCAGCAGCGTCACCGTAACGCAGTTCGCCTGCTGCAAGGCCGTCTCCAAAATCCCCTCTTCTACCTTATTAAAATAGGAAAATCCGTCAAAAAATACATCCTTCCCCCGCAGATAGTCCGACTGCGGCAGGGCGTCCCGGAGCCTCTGCACCCGAGACCGGGCGTCGCGCCCCCCCTCCCGGAGCCGGGCGTCGTAGGCCGCGTACAGCAGTGCCACATCCCGCAGCTTGTCTCCCCGCTGCCCCTGGGCCTCCTGCACCCGTTCATACAGCTCCTCCGGCGCGATCTCGTAGGCGTAAAGCTCGTCCATCAGCGCCACCAGCTGCTCCAAAAACGCCGCCCGCCGGGAGGGATTGTTAAAAATGTGCAGGCTTCCGCCTACCTCCTGCAGCGCCATGCGCATGGTCAGCAGCTTGCCGCCCCCGTCCAGGGTGAAATCCGACAGGCCGCCCACCTCCCCCAGCACGCGCCCGGCGAGGTTGCGCAGGCTCAGCACCTCCGCATACCGGCTGGCGGTGTCGCCCAACGCCCGGCACAGCGCCACCTCCGCCTCGTGGGACACATGCTCCGGCACAATGAGCACCTGCCCCCGTTCCCGGCAGCCGCGCTTCATGGTCTCCAAAACCCGCTCCGATTTACCCGCGCCTGCCCGGCCGATCCAAAGCTGCATCATACGGACATCCCCCCATTTTCTTCTTAATTTTTAATTATACCATACCCCGCCCCCGACTGCAAACCTCCCCCCCGCGGATTTTTCCCGGTTGATTGAACGCAAAACTCTTGACATCGGCCCCAAAAATCCCTATAATAAAAAAGCTGTAAACAATCGGGGCGTGGCGAAGCTTGGTATCGCGCATGGTTCGGGTCCATGAGGCCGAGGGTTCGAATCCCTCCGCTCCGACCAAACAGAAAAGCCTTGAAATCACTGGAAAGCCCAGTAATTTCAAGGCTTTTTGCTATATTTTTATGTGCCAGTTAATGCCAGCTAAAACCAGTTATAGCCAACAGCATGAACACAGTTGTGAACACAGTAAAACGGGAAAAGCCCCCTTCCGGGGGCTTGATATATTTTACTCTTCCTGCTCAAAAACACGGTGCAGCGTAACAGGCGTTTCGTCCTCGGTGGCGCACACAAATTTTGCAAAAGCCAGCAGGAAAATGCTCAGTCGTCGCATGTTACCAAAATCCCCTGGATTTCTGCTGTGCCCCTCTCTTGTTTACAAACCCATTATATCACCAATTTTTTTAACAATAAATTTTTACTTTTCAAAACTAAAAAATAGCCGCGCCACTTATTGGCACGGCTATTTTTTAATAATTGAACTCGTCCGCCAGTTTTTGATATGCGCGGCGGCGGAGTTTGTAGAACCCGTCCACGCTGATGTGCAATTTGGCCGCGGTTTGGACGCAGGAGCGGCCCAAAATATCCACATCAATCACGCAAGTTTCCTCGTCCTGGGGTAAGCTTACCGCCCGGACGGTTTCGGCGGCGCGGCGGGGCGCCATTGTAGAGAGCTTTCTGCGGATCAGTTTGTGTTGATCTACCATTTTTTCCACGGTGTGCCGTGGAGGTGCGGATGCTTTAAGCACGGGCGCAGAGGTCGGCGT
Organism: Clostridium sp. CAG:413; assembly: GCA_963650985.1. Lineage (GTDB taxonomy): Bacteria > Bacillota > Clostridia > Oscillospirales > Oscillospiraceae > Vescimonas. The sequence goes on along the minus strand of CAVJNL010000074.1, from coordinate 1,148 downwards.
AGCGGTGTCCTCTGCGCCCTCCAGGGGGTTGGTTTATCCCTGCCGGATGAATCCCTCAAAGCCCGCGTCTTTGAGGCGCTGGAGCATCTTCTCGGCGTTCTCCCGGACGGCGAAGGCGCCGACCTGGACGCGGTAGAGGTTATCGGTGGCGGGCTTTTCCGGCTCGGCGGGCTTGGGCTGCTCCGGGGCCTTGTAGGCCACGCCGAAGTAGTCGCAGATGCCCTGGGCGATGGCCTCGCCGATGTCCGTGGTGTGCTCCACAATCCACTTGGCCGCATCGGCGTTGTCGTGGAACTCGCACTCGATGTAGGCCGTGGGGGCAGCGGGCACCCGCACCTCGTAGAGAGAGGCGTCCACCCGAATGTTCTCGCTGGTGCCGGGGGTGATGGGAGCCAGCCTGGCAAAGATAGCCTTGCAGGCCTTCATGCCCTCGCCGCTTTCATTAAAGCAGAACATCCGCGTGCCCGTGACCTGGCCGTTAAAGGCGTTGGTGTGGATAGGCACATGGAGATCGGCGTCAAAGGAGTTGGATGCCGCGCACTTCTCCTGCATGGATTCATCGTGCATCAGCTTCACGGTCACGCCGCTGCGCTCCAGGGCGGTCCGGCAGGCCTCGGCGATCTTGCCGCACTGTACGCCCTCGGTGGTGTCGCCGTAGGCGTAGCGGTTATCGTACTGGTTGCTGGGGGAGAGAAATACCTTAGGCATTGCCATTGCCCCCTTTGTTGTAGGTGGCCGCGGAGATGCACAGCACCGCGCCCAGGAAGGTATCCACGGCGGTGATGGTGGTGACTACCTCCTCCGAATAGGGCCAGGCCCACACGGTGGACAGGGCCGCGTACAGGGTCGCCAGGGCGGGCAGAACGATGATCACCAGCCATTTCAGAATGTCGTACAGCTTGTTAGAGATTTTCATTTTTGTCTCCTTTCCGTGCCCGAATCGGGCACAATCCGTAAGTTAATGGTTGTTTTCCAAATCCGCGATGCGGTGATTGGCTACTTTGATTTGCTCCTCCAGCACCGGCACGCGCTGGGCGAAATTGTTGTGCTCCCGAACCTCCCGGGTCAGCTCGTCCAGCTTGGTGTCGGTAATGGCCTGCTGCTTGTCCAGCTTGGCACTCATTTCCCGCTGCTGCTTGTCCAGCAGA
>CAVJNL010000073.1:0-9671 GCA_963650985.1 Clostridium sp. CAG:413 | reverse complement strand
CACCCCATTCCGCCGCCGGGGTCTCCCCCGGCTCACGCTGTCCCGTTGTTCAGTTTTGTCATATTATAGCACAGAATATTCCATATTTCAATAGGGAAATTTCCTCCCGGAAATATGCCTCACCCTGCGCACATAGCCTCAGGTGAAGGACTGACCCGCAGGAAAATTTCTGCCATTTTTTACAAAAATTTTCACGCCCCCTTTACCACCCCTCCCCATCTGTGCTATCATAGGCCCGGAATCAAACAAACGGAGGAACCCGCCATGACCCCTCAGGAGCTCTACGCCCAAAAGCTGAAAACCACCGACCAGGCCCTGGACCTCATCCAGAGCGGCCACACCCTCGTCGCCGGCGCCTATGCCTGCGAGCCGGTGCTGCTGTACCGAAAGCTGCACACCGTGGCCCCCCGGGTAGACCATCTCACCGTCTGGACGGGTATCAATAAGGAGCCTTACCCCTTCTTTTCCGACCCTATCTGCCGGGAGAAATTTCTCATAAAGAGCTTCTTTTATGACGCCCCGGCCCGGGCCAACCACCCCTATGGCAATGTGACCCTGGTGCCCTTCCATATGCACCAGTTGGGCCCCGGCATCGCCGCCCAGCACCCGGATGTCTACATGGCCGCCGTGCCGCCTATGGACGAGGACGGCTACTTTTACCTCTCCCCCATCCAGCAGACCGAGGTGAATATGTTCCACGCCGCGCCCATCCGCATTTTCGAGGTCAATCCCCGTGTCCCCCTGGTGCCCTCGCCCCAAAAGGTCCACATCAGTGAGGTCACCTGCGTCATCGACTCTCAGGCGGACATTTCCTATGCCCCCCAGTTCACCCCCAGCGCCGCCGAGCGCCAGGCCGCGGCCAACGCCGCCTCCCTGGTCCACGATGGCGACACCATCCAGTTCGGCCTGGGCAATCTCTCCACCGCCGTGGCCGATGCCCTCCACGACAAGCACGACCTGGGCGTTCACACGGAGATCTTCTGCTCCCCCGCCGGGCAGCTCATGGCCGAGGGGGTCATCACCAACCGCCGCAAGAATTTCCACCCCGGCAAGACCGTCTGCGGCTTCCTCTGGGGCGACCAAAATTTCTACGATTTTGTGGACCGCAATCCCGACATCGAGCTGCTTCCCTCCCCCTATGTCAACGACCCCTACACCATCGCCCAAAACGACAACATGGTCTCCATCAACACCGCCCTGCAAATTGACCTCACGGGCCAGGTCTGCTCCGAGACCATCGATGGCCGCCAGTATTCCGGCACCGGCGGAGCCACCGACTTTGCCGCCGGGGCCTATATGTCCAAGGGTGGCCGGGGCGTGGTGGTCATCACCTCCACGGCCAAGGGCGGCACCGTGTCCAAGATCCAGCCCATTCTCTCCCCCGGCTCCGTGGTCTCCATCTCCCGCAACTGGGTGGACTGCATCGTCACCGAGTACGGCGTGGCCCATCTCCGGGGCGCCAGCATCCGCCAGCGGGTGGAGCAGATGATCGCCATCGCCCACCCGGATTTCCGCGCCGACCTGCGCCGGGAGGCAAATAAACTTCTCCTTTGGTAAACTTCATAGCATAACAAAGCAGCCGCACGGACCAAACCCATGCGGCTGCTCTTTTTTATTATAAATAATGTAAAAACAATTGCGGAAAACCGCCTTACAGGTCGATCTCCCCCTGCACCAGCGTCACCGCCGGGCCGCCCACCTGCACGAAGGGCGCGCCGTCCCGCAGCGTCACCTGGGCGGAGATGCGGGAGGGCCGTCCCATCTTCTCCCCCTGCACCACGGTGTATACCCGCCCCGTCTCCACCAGGCCGTGCCGGTGCAGATAGAACGCCAGCGCCCCGTTGGAGGTGCCGGTGGCGGCCTCCTCGTCGATGTCATACAGCGGCGCAAAGTTCCGGGCGTGGATCAGCCCGTCTTTCGCGCTGCAGGTAAAGGCGTGTACGCCCACCACCTCATACCGGCGGGAGAGCTCCGTCAGCGCCGCAAAGTCCGGCGCGATCTTCTCCAGCTCCGCCTCGTCCGCCACGGGCATCATAATGTCCGTAAGCCCCGTGGAGACCTTTTGGGGCAGCAGCACCTTTTCCGGCTGCCCGGCCACGGCCCCCTGGCCCCGGAAGTCCAGGCCCATGACCCGGTACAGCTCCTGCCGCTGCTCCTCCGTCTCCAGCACCTCAAAGGCCCGGGGCGCGGCCATGTCCATCAAAATGGCATCCTTCCCTACGGTGATCTCCAGGGTCCCGGAAAGGGTCTCGTCCGTGTAGACCCCCTCCGTCACCAGCCCCATCTCCCGCAGGGCGTGGAAGCTGCCGATGGTGGCGTGGCCGCACAGCTCCACCTCCGCCGCCGGGGTAAAGTAGCGAATTTGGAACCGTTTCCCGCCCAGGGGCTTAATAAACGCCGTTTCCGAGTAGCGCAGCTCCGCCGCCGTCAGGCGCATGACCTCCGCCGCCGGGAAGTCCGCCCCATCGGGCAGCAGCACCACCCCCGCCGGGTTCCCGCCGAAGCGTTGATTTGTAAATGCGTCCACGATCTGAAAGCGCATAAAATTTTCCCCTTTCGGCGCCCCGCCCTATGGCCGGGCCCTTTACTTCGCCCCCATTATAATACGCCCCCGTCCCAAATGCAACCACCCGCGCCAAAGCGGCCACAGGTCCCCCCGTGGCCGCCTCATCTTATTCAAAAAAGCCTCGCGGAGTTCGCGTCCGCAGACGCGAAAAATTCAAATCATTTTTCACCGCGACATGTGCGTGGGGAAAAATACCTCTCAGACCGCAAGTGTGGAATTTTTACGCTCCGCGCAAAATTATGCGTGCAGCAGGCTGCAAGCCTTTTGGCAGAAAAAACGAAGTTTTTTCGCCAGTTTAGTTCCACACGACCTGCGGCCCGGTCCACTCCCGGATATACTGCGTACTGCCCAGCGACTGCCGGTATAGTCCGTTCTGTATGCCCCGGGCGTACACCAGTCCCTCCGCCGAGTAGACCTCCACCATCACATCCGCGCCCGACATGCCCGTCTCGCCCCAGGCGATGGCCAGCTTCCCGTCCTTCAGGGCCATCGACATGTCCTCAAAGGTCCAGTACAGCCGCTCATCCGCCGGGTTGTGTGCCGTTGAGATTCGGTCCGGGTCCACATTCTCGTCCTCCCAGGCAAAGCCCAGTCCGTCCTTGATGTAGGTCACATACAGGTCCAGCATTTCGCAGTCAAACACCTTCGCAAGCCCGCTGTCCCGGCGCTCCAGCACCGTCAAATGCTTGCCCGCGGCCACCGCGCAGAAGTCCTCCTCCTGCCGCACCAGCACGCTCTCGTAGGCCGTATACCTGTCCGAGACCCCTTCGAGGTTTCCGTTGAAGCTGCCGTAGTAGGTCTCCTCCTTCTCCGTCTGTCCGATGGTCCCCATGTCCAGGGTCTGCGCCAGGGTAAATGTCTCCGCGTCCAGCACCTGCAAGCTCAGCTTTTCTCCCTCGGCCAAAAAGAGGTATATCTGCTCCCCGTCCGGGCCGGTGATCATCTTCACCACCCGCTGCGTTTCAATGTCCAGCGGATAGACCAGCCGAAGCTGAGGCTCCTCCGCCGCGCTCTCGCCCAGGGCCATCAGCCACAGGCCGAACCCCGCCGGGGCCCAGTCCGCCTTGGTCTGCACATCGGGCCCGAAGCCCACGGTCATCACAGCCCCATTCTTTACCGGGGCCGACCAGGCGCGGAACCGATTTTCCATCGACATGGCATACACAGAGCAGTCTATCCCGGCGGCATTGTCCCACACAGTCATAGCCATCCAGTCCTTCTCCCCCACAGGAATGCGCAGCATGGGAAAGGGCGCTATGGCTTTATTCTCTACATCCAAGCCGGACATTCTGATAACATCACCGGAAAATCCCTGGGCCACGCAAAGGTCGTAGTAGTCCATCTCCTTGGCCGGGTAAAAAACGATCTCCCCGCCCTCCGCCTTCCGGGCCTGCTCCCGCAGTCTCGGCGTGTCGGGGCTCTCCACATAGATGCCGTACTCCCAAGTCTCCCCCGAGGAAATATAGGGCAGGCTCTTCCCGGAAAACCGGCTCTCCGTGTCCCGGGTCTCGGCGCTCAGGTCGTGCTCCGTGGTCCAGAGCACGCGGCTGCTCAGCAGGTCCTGCTCCGTCAGGTGCAGTCCCTCCGCCACCGCCGCGTCGCCCCGCTGGGCCACATAGCTAAACTCCACCCGATCCTGGGCCCAGCACATAAATAGCGTCATCATCGCCAGCCCGCCCAGGGACAGCACGAACAAAACCACCGTCAAAATTACGAACCGCTTCATGTCTCTCCCTCCTCCGTCAGGCTCTCAATGGCGTTTCGGATGCGGTCGCCCCGGTAGTCGTAGGTCTTTTTGATGTGGGAGATCAGATCCTCGCCCGCATCCTCCAGCTCCTGCACGGTCACATCGCCCACGATCTTTCCCTCCCGCAGCAGCACCGCCCGGGAGATGAAGTCCTTCACCTCCTCCAGCAGATGGGTGGACAGGATCACCGTCTCCTGCTCCGTGAGGATCCCCAGCAGCACCTTGTAAAAGTCCTCCCGGTTGAAGATGTCGTTGCCCGCAAAGGGCTCGTCCATGAGGATGTAGTCCGCCCCCTGGGAAAGGGCCATCACCACCTCGAACTGGTTCTGCATACCCACGGAATAGGTCCGCAGGGCCTTGTCCATAGGCAGATCAAAGAACTCCATCAGCGCCTGAAACCGCTTGTCGCTGAACTTCGGAAAATGCTCCCGGTAAAAATCCCGGTGCCCCTGGGGCGTGAGCCGGGGGAAGAAGCTGTGCTCGCAGGTGGCGAAGCTGAGCCGGGCGATGTTGCCGCAGCCCAAAGGCTCCCCGTCCAGCGTCACCGTGCCCTCGCAGTGTGTCAGGCCCAGGATGCACTTCATCAGCGTGGTCTTGCCCGCGCCGTTCTCGCCGAAAAGGCCCACGATCTGCCCCGGCGCAAAGGTCACGGACACATCCTCCAGCGCCGTCTTTTTCCCGTATTTTTTCGTAATATTTTTCACTTCCAGCATGGTCGTTCCCTCCTCAAATCGGCAGACATTGTGCCGGCGTCACAAACCGCCACATCAGGTAATACACGCCCACCAGCGCCCCGCAGATCACGGCGCACCGCACCAGGCACCACACCGGCCCCCGGAGCAGATACCCCGCCATGACCCGCCGCCCGTCCGGCAGCCGGTGCATGAGATAGATGCTCCGGCTCCCCTGGCTGAAGCTGGCATAGAGCGTCGCCATCAGCACCAGGATCATAAACACGAAGAACGCCATCAGCCACCCGGCGCCCCCGGCGAAGTGGGAAAAAGGCTCTATCTTCGCCCCCGCCCGCAGCACCTCTTTTTGCAGCACGGAGCTGTAAGTATACAGCCGGTCGCGGCACTGGGCGTATTGTACGAAAAACCACAGCATCGCCGCCACGCCGCCCATCACACCTATGCCCGTACACCGGGACACGGTGCTCTCCTTGTCCACATTGGGCGGCAGCAGGCCCTCAAGCCCGCAAACTATCCACGCCTTCTTCATTCGTATCACCTCCCGACCAGCTTACCATCTCCGCGCACACGACCACGGCTTCCACCACCATGATCCCTACCAGGATCATGCTGCTGTCCAGCTTCACCCTGAAGCTCCCCAGGGTCAGCGCCACGGCCACGCCCAGCAGAGGCCCGCCGATCTGACCCGACCATTCCTTCTGGGCCACATCCATGCACCCTACGGCGCAGGCCAAAATGCCCACGATGTTCGCGCACCAGGCGAAAATGTCGCCCACCGGCAGCAGATGGTGCAGCAGCCTGCTTCCGTAAAAGGCCAGCACCAGGGACTGCGGCCCCGTGGAAAGGGTATCCGCCGCCAGGTCTACCCGGTAGCACATCACACCGTAGAGCACCGCCGCCGCCAGGGCCCAGTATAAAATCAGCATCATAAAGTAGTACCCCGTCCACAGCAGGCGCACGGCCCCCGGCTTCACCCGCAGCCGCCGCACGGTGTAGGCAGGCTTCGCGTCCTTGCCCCCGCCGTTTTTGGCAAGGACTGTACACAGTCCGATCAGTCCCAAGCCCAGCGGCAGGAACGCCTTACTATCCCACGGCAGTTCCGAAAGGGCAATATCCTCCTCATAAACCTGCTCCTCACCGTTGTCATCGAAATAATGTACAGGTACGCTGCCCGGCGTCAGATAAAGCAGCACACCCGCCAGGGCAACCGCGACTGCCATCACCGCCAGCCCTCTTAGAAAGCAGCTCCGGGCCGCCAGGCCCAGCACAGAAATGTACCGATTCATTCTCTCTCCTCCTCGTCATAGAGCTGTCGCAGCAGCACCACAGCCTCCTCTTTTTTCAGGCCCATCCGCTTCATGGCCGCCACCGTCTCCTGTACCTCCGAGTGAAACAGCTCCTGTCGAATGCCCTCCACCCGCTCCGGCGATGCCGTAATGCGGCTCCCCGCCCCGGGCCGGGACTGGATCAGCCCCTCGTCCTCCAGCTGTCGATAGGCTTTCTGCACCGTGTTGGGGTTCACCGCCAGCATAGCCGAAACCAGCCGCCGGGACGGCAATTCATCCCCATCCAAAAACCGGCCCGCCGCCAGCTCCTGCTTCACAAACCGGATCATCTGCAAATAAATCGGCACCCCCTCCACACTCCGAAATGCCTCAAAGGAGATCACAGTCACCCACCTCCAATCAATAAAATAAACATCTCCGTAGGGGCGGGGTTCTACCCCGTCCGATAATGGATGCACTTCCATTCAAGCTCCGTAGGGGACGATGCCCACATCGTCCCGCCCCGCAAAGCCTCTTGTAACCCTCCGTAGGGGCGACCCTTGCGGTCGCCCCTACGGAGGGGCAGAGCCCCTCCCCTACGCACCACCAGGGAATCACCGCACCGGGCGGACAGGGTCGTCCGCCCCTACAGCCCACACCGTAGGGTGGGCTGCCCTCAGCCCGCCGCCCGGCCTTGCACCATTCTCTCCAAAAAAATTGTACTACACGCATAATACAGTTCCCTTAACCGTATTATACGCATAGTACAGTTCACTTGTCAACCCTTTTTTTACAGCGTGTCGAAAAAGTCTTTTCGCCCCGCTGCCTAAGTTTTTGAAACTTTGAAAAAGTTTCAAAAACTATTGATTTCAATGGTGAGGGACACCCTTCTTGGGTTTCCCTCACACTCCCTCCCTTACCATTATCGTAATTATACCACTTTATCGACAGCCTCTTTTAATTCTTTCCACCAGCGCCACCGCATGGGCCGCCATGCCGCTGCCGTCGCCGGTAAAGCCCAGGCCCTCCTCGGTGGTGGCCTTCACCCCCACCCGGCCCGGGTCAATGCCCAGCGCCCCGGCGATATTCTCCCGCATCTGCGCCCGGTACGGGGCCAGCTTCGGCGCCTGAGCCAAAACGGTGGCGTCCACATTCACAACGGTTATATTCCGCCGTTTCAGCTCCCCCGCCACTCTCTCCAGCAGCACCAGGCTGGATATGCCGCGAAACTCTTCGCTGCTGTCCGGGAACAGGCTCCCGATGTCCTCCAACCCCGCCGCGCCCAGCAGGGCGTCCATCACCGCGTGGACCAGCACATCCGCGTCCGAATGGCCCTCCAGCCCTTTCTCCCAGGGGATGTCCACCCCGCCCAGGATCAGCTTCCGTCCGGCCACCAGCCGGTGTACATCATATCCGTGTCCGATCCGTAAATTCGTCATGCTCTTCCCTCCCGGGCCCGCAAGATCGCCTCCGCCACCGGCAGGTCCAGGGGGCGGGTGATCTTGATATTCTCATTGTCGCCGGGCACCAACTGCACCTGCTTGCCCAGCCGCTCCACGGCGGCGCAGTCGTCTGTGACCTCCGCGCCGCAGGTGATGGCCGATTGCAGGGCCGCCTTCAAAAGCTCCGCCTGGAACACCTGGGGCGTCTGCACCGCCCGGAGGGTGGCCCGCTCCGGGGTGGAGCGCACCACGCCGTTTTCGTCCGCCACCTTGATGGTGTCCGTCACCGGCACCGCCGGGGCCGAGGCCCCCGTGACCTGGGCGCTCTCCACCACCGCGTCAAATAATTCCGGCGTAATAAGCGCCCGGGCCCCGTCGTGTACGGCGATGAGCTCCGCCCGGGGGTCTGCCTCCAGGGCCCCCGCCATCACGGATTCCGTCCGGGTCGCGCCGCCCCGCACCACCTTTATAGGCTTTTGCAGACCGCACTTTTTGCAAAGCTCCGCCAGGGGGACCAGCAGATCCTCCCTTGTCACCAAAATAATTTCGTCCGTCCGCTCCGAGGCGTCCACCGCCCGGAGGGTGTGCTCCAGCACCGTCCCCTCACCCAGGGGCAGGAGCAGCTTGTCCTTCCCCATCCGCTGAGACCGGCCCGCCGCCACCACCACCGCCGTGCAAAACGACCGGGACGGTTTTCGCAGGCCCCGAATTTTATCCCAAAATTTTCCCATGAAAATGCCTCCTGTTTTTGGCTTCACCACGCGCAGCAAACTGCACCGTTTTCATTCCCTTTTATTTCTCTTTTACTTCCCCTTTGGTTCACCGAAATTGCACCGAATGTCACCGAATTTCACCGCCAGTTTACCACAATCCCGGCCCATTTGCAAGAAAAGGCTCCCGACCAAAATCGGGAGCCTTTTGTCTTTTCATTAGTCGTATTGCTCATAGGGAGTCCGCGGACTTTGCCAGCCGATATGTATCTTTCCGTCGAAATAATTATAGAAAACCTGTGAGTTTTTTCTGATGCCGTCATCCGCCAGCAAATCATATACTCCATCCATATTCAAATCCACGATTCCATATCCATTCGTCAAATAATAGGATGGCATACGCAAAAGGATCTCAGCAGTAGGCTGTTCGGGCCACTCACCTTCCATCTCTCGGTAGAAGAGCAGGTCGCCGTTTTTCCCCTTTGTCACGAAGGTCTCCTCAAATCCGAATATTGTACGGTTGTTTCATAATGACTTCCTCCTATCAGTCGAAACAACCCACGCTTACAATACTTTGCTGAGAATAGTGTATCATAAGCGTGGGCTGGATTCAATGCGGATTCCCAGTTTTCAGCTTGCCGGGGCGATGATTTTTCTGGTTTTTCCCTCCTGCGCCACATAGCGGATGGTCTCTGCGGCGATCTCCCCGTAGGTCCTGCCCTGCGGCTTAAATCGTTCCGACACCCGGATGCGGTTATTGCCGTGGTAGAAATACAGCGTTCCGTCCTCGCCCTGTACGTAGAACATGGGAACGGCTGGCTTAGATTTCATAATCTCACCATAGTAGTTCTCCCAATAGCATTTGCAGACTTCCAGAAAGCTCTTGGGCGGCTCGAAAACCGGATCAAAGCAGCTTTCAAGGTCAATGTCCCTGCAAAGGACAATGAGAGTGTCAAGCGGCACATTTCTCATAACAGCGTCGTTGATCTTGGCATAGTCAATAGCGGTATTTTTCATAGGCAATTCCTTTCTCAAATTGAAATTTCGTGTTTGTGGTTTTTCACCTGCTCAGTACGCCCCTGCTCATGGCGGGTCCTCTCGATGGCGTAGTGAATCTGGCGGATGCTTTTGAGGTCCTGCTGAATGGCGGAAAGCCGCTGCCTTTCGGCGGTATATTCCTGTTCCAGCGCCGCCTTTTCCTCCTGCCAGCTCTTGATCGGCACCTTATTCCCATCTGCCAGATAGGGCT
>CAVJNL010000072.1:0-9692 GCA_963650985.1 Clostridium sp. CAG:413 | reverse complement strand
CCCGGCATGGCATACCTCAAAGAAACCTCTTTGTTACCCTTTAGGCAAGGGAGGCTTTAGGGACGGGGGGTACGGATTGCCACAGCCAGTTTGCGAACTGGCTTCGCAATGACATGGTTTTTTACACGGAGTGCGGTACGAGGCCGGAGCGGCGGGGTGAGGGCACCCCGCCCTACGGGGGACAAGGAGATTTGTCCAAGTCCGGGCGGGCGGACAGGGGCGTCCGCCCCTACGCAGTCACAAGAGGTGCGATGGTAGTTCGGGCGGGGTAAAACCCCGCCCCTACGGAAGTGTAACAAGAGGCTTTGTGAAGCGGGGCGTCGGGGAAATCGGCGAAGCGCTGCCAGTGGCAGATGAAGCGAGCCGGTTTCGAGGAAGTGCCCCCGATTGGCGGCCACAATAGTGGCCGGGAATCGGCTGGCACGACGGTGGGCAACCGCCGCCCCCTACGGACGCATTATTGATGATGCAGTGGGGCGGACCAATGTGGGGAGCGAATTGAGCGCCGCCAGTGGCGGATGAAGCGAAATGAGCGAGTGGCCGCGGTCAAAATTTCAAGCGTTCGCCGTAAGGCAGCGCAGAAATTTTGGGCACCGCAACAGGACCATCGACCCCTACGGATAGTTACAAGTAGTGCGGTGGAGGGGCGACCGCGAGGGTCGCCCCTACGGACGGTTACAAGAAGTGCGATTGGCATTAGTTTTGATGGTTTTATGCAAGTTGGAAGGAGAATGGGTATGACAGTCGAGAGTTTGACGGCGGGGGGTGCGGTTCGGAAAGGGCGGAGTGCGCGGGAGGTGCGCAGGACGATGGAGGGGATCATCCATCTGATCTTCCTGCTGTGCGGGACGCTGGCGGTGGGGTTTGTTTTGCTTATCAGCATTTACCTCATTCTTTCGGGGCTGCCTGCCATTCGGCAAATTGGGCTGACGGATTTCCTGTTTGGGCAGGTTTGGGATCCTACCAACGCCACCACCGGGGCGAAGTTCGGTATTCTGCCTTTCATCCTCACCTCTGTTTACGGCACCGCCGGGGCGGTGGTTTTGGGCGTTCCCGTGGGGCTTCTGACGGCGGTATATCTGGCGAAGATCGCGCCGCCTAAGGTGGCTGCGGCCATACGGACCGCCGTGCAGCTATTGGCGGGCATTCCGTCGGTGGTGTACGGTCTGGTGGGCATGATCGTTTTGGTGCCGGCCATTCAGCGGACCTTTTCCCTCAGCTCCGGTGCATGCCTGCTGGCGGCTATGATCGTGCTGGCTATTATGATTTTGCCCAGCATCATCAACGTGGCGGAGAACGCCCTGCGGGCGGTGCCCAAGGAGTATGAGGAGGCCAGCCTAGCCCTGGGGGCTACGAAGCTGGAGACCTATTTCAAGGTGACGCTTCCGGCGGCGGGCAGCGGCGTGGCGGCGGCCATCGTGCTGGGCGTGGGACGGGCCATCGGCGAGGCCATGGCCATCATCATGGTGTCGGGCAATGTGTCCAACATGCCGTCTATCTTCGCGCCGGTGCGGTTTTTGACCACGGGCATCGTGTCCGGCATGGGCTACGCCCAGGTGGGGAGCCTGTATCACCAGGCGCTGTTCTCCATCGGGCTGGTGCTGTTCCTGTTTATCATGCTCATCAATGTACTACTGAATGTACTCATTAAAAAGAAAGGGGATGCGTGACATGGGCGAGAAGCTCTCCCTGCGGCGGCGGGTCTACAACGGGGCCATGGCGGTGCTGGTGCGGCTGGGCGCTGTGCTCACCTGCGGGCTGCTGATCTTCCTCATTGGGTACATCTTTTACCGGGGCATTCCGGGGCTGAGCTGGGAGCTGGTGAGCAGCCAGACCAGCTACATTAGGGGCACGGTGGGCATTCTGCCCAACATCCTCAACACCCTATATATTATCCTGGTGGCGATGCTCGTTGTGCTGCCCATTGGCGTGGGCGCGGCCATTTATCTGACGGAATACGCCAAAAGCGCGAAGCTGGTGCGGGTCATTGAGTTCGCCACGGAGACGCTGACGGGCATACCGTCCATCATCTTCGGCCTTGTGGGCATGCTGTTCTTTGTGCAGAAAATGGGGCTCCAGGCGGGCGTGCTGGCGGGGGGCCTGACCTTAGTCGTCATGATCCTGCCCACGGTGGTGCGCACCACCCAGGAGAGCCTGAAGGCGGTGCCCCAGTCCTACCGGGAGGGGGCCACGGGCCTGGGCGCAGGCAAGTGGCACATGATCCGCACGGTGGTGCTGCCCAACGCCGTGGACGGCATTGTCACCGGGTGCATTTTGGCAGTGGGGCGCATTGTAAGCGAGAGCGCGGCGCTGCTATACACGGCGGGGTTCGGCATGGTGCTGGTGGGGCTCATCGACTCCCTGCACACCTCCGCCGCCACGCTGACGGTGGCCCTGTATGTTTACGCCACGGAGGGCGGGGAAACGGCCCTGGCCTTCTCCATCGCCACCATTTTGATGGGGCTGACGCTGATTATCAATCTCTCCGCCGCTTGGGTGGGGCGGAGGCTGAAAAACGGAAAGGAGTGAGCACTGTGGAGCCTATTTTGCAGGCAAAGGACCTGGACCTGTGGTACGGGGTCAACCAGGCGCTGCACCACATTACCCTGGACATCCCGGCCCATGAAATCACCGCCTTTATCGGACCCTCGGGCTGCGGCAAGTCCACATTTCTGCGGACGCTGAACCGCATGAACGACCTTATAACGGGGGTAAAAATTCAGGGCGAGGTGTATTTTCACGGAGAGAACATCTATGACGCGTCCGTGGACCCCACGGTGCTGCGGCGGCGCATTGGCATGGTGTTTCAGAAGGCGAACCCCTTCCCTATGAGCATTTACGACAATGTGGCCTACGGGCCCCGGACCCACGGCATTCGGGGGCGGAAGGAACTGGACGAGATCGTGGAGAAGTCTCTGCGGTCGGCGGCCATCTGGGACGAGGTGAAGGATCGGCTTAAAAAGAGCGCGTTGGGGCTCTCCGGCGGGCAGCAGCAACGGCTGTGCATCGCCCGGGCCTTGGCGGTGGAGCCGGAGGTGCTGCTGATGGACGAAGCCACCAGCGCATTGGACCCTATTTCTACCTCGAAGATCGAGGACCTGGCTATTGAGCTGAAAAGCAAATATACCGTCGTGATGGTGACCCACAACATGCAGCAGGCGGCGCGTATCTCCGACAACACGGCTTTCTTCCTGCTGGGGGAGCTGGTGGAGATGGGCAAGACGGAGAAGCTGTTCGCCTATCCTCAGGACAAGCGGACGGAGGACTATATCACCGGGAGGTTTGGATAATGAGAAACAGATTCGACCGGCAGCTGGCGCAGCTGAACCGGGAGCTGACGGAGATGGGCGCCCTGTGCGAGGAGGTCATCGCATTGGCCTCCCGGGCGCTGACCGAGGGCGACAAGGCCCTGGCGGCAAAAGTCGCGCCGGTGGACACGGAGATAGACGAGAAGGAGCGGAGCATCGAGTCCCTGTGCCTGAAGCTGCTCTTACAACAGCAGCCGGTGGCAAGGGACCTGCGGCAAATTTCTGCGGCGCTGAAGATGATAACGGACATGGAGCGCATAGGCGACCAGGCAGAGGACATTGCGGAGATCGTGTCGTTTTTGGACGGGGCGGCGGAGCACGACGACCTGCTGCGGCAGATGGCCCAAGCGGTGATCCGCATGGTGACGGACAGCGTGGACGCCTATGTGAAGCAGGACACGGTTTTGGCCAAGCAGGTCATCGCACGGGACGATGTGGTGGACGAGTATTTCAGTCAGGTGAAACGGCGGCTTATCGGGTGCATCGCCCGGGACCCGGAGAACGGGGAGTCGGTGCTGGACCTGTTGATGATCGCAAAGTATTACGAGCGCATTGGGGACCACGCCACAAACATTGCCGAGTGGGTGATCTTTTCCGTGACGGGGACGCACCCGCCGGAGGCGTGAGGGCGGATCATATTGAAATTGACAAGGACTGCTGCGGAGGTGCGGCAGTCTTTTTTTGCGTTGGGGGCGGAGGCGGGCGACCGCGAGGGTCGCCCCTACGGAGGGGCTTGTAGGGCGGGGTGACCATACCCCGCCGGGCGGTAGAATTACGATTGTCCCCGTTTGGATGGGCAGCACAAGCGCGGAGCGCGTCGCGGGGGATAGACGCCAAGGCAATGCGAAAGCACGGGGGTCGGGGTTGCACCGCTTTATTCGCGGGGTGAACGGTTCCGATACTTTCCGCACCACGCCCGCGCAAGGATTTCAAAACCATGGGTTTTGGCGGCGTTCTTTGGATACTTTCTGTCGCTGGTGACAGAAAGTACCCCGCCGGAGGCATTTTACAGGACAAGGGGTGCGGGGGACGGCGGCCCTTCCGGCGCTTCGCGCCATCCCTTACGCAGGGGAGGCGGCTCAAGAGAAGAGTGAAGAGAGAAAAGTGAAGAGAGAAGAGAGTTTGGGTTGACAGGGGGGCGGATTTGGGTACAATGGAGGGTAGAACAAAGAGAGGAACGAAGTATGGACGGTTATTATTACAAGGGGCTGGATCGGGTGGAAAAGTCGGCCTATGAGCAGATGAAGGCTGGGTTCGAGCAGCTGGCTTCCTCGGTGCGGGTGGCGCGGCTGGAGGGGGCGCGGCTGGCGGAGGTTTATCTGCGGCTGAAGCTGGACACACCGCTGCTATTTTATGTGGTGGGGTACAGCTATCGGTACTATCCGGGGGCGGACCATGTGGAGCTGGTGCCGGAATATTTATTTGAAAAGAGCAAGATACGCACCCATCAGCAGGCCATTTCTGTGCGAGTGCAGCGGCTTGTGCGGCCCTTGCAGGGGCAAAGTCAGTTGGAAAAAGAGCTGGCGATCCACGACTTTATTTTAGAGAATGTGCGCTACGACAAGCTGAAAAAATCCTATTCCCACGAGATCATCGGGCCTATGACCCAGGGGGTGGGGGTGTGCGAGGGCATTGCCAAGACGGTGAAGGCTCTGTGCGACGCGGTGGGGGTGGAATGCATCATCGCCCTCAGCGAGGCGAACTCGGAGAGGGGTGTACAATACCGCCACACCTGGAATATACTTACAATAGACGGAAAGCGATACCATTTGGACGCCACCTTTGACAATTCCTTGCAGCGGGGCGTGAAGCGGTACGATTATTTTAATTTGGATGATAGGCACATTTTTCTCGACCACAAGAAGCTGGTGCTGCCTGTGCCGGAGTGCCGGGACGACAAGGGGTACTACTATCGGGCAGTGTCGCTGACGAAGCCGGAGGAGGTGGAGGGCCATGTGCGACAGGCGCTGCGGAAGAAGCAGGGGCATTTTGTGTTCCACTGGCGGGGCAGCGGGCTGAACCGGGAGATCTTGGCGGAGCTGCTGGACCGGACGGCGGCGGAGGCCGGGAAAAAAGGGCTGGGCGTCAGCTGCGCGGTGAATGTGCGGCAGGCGGTGATCCAGATGGACTTCGGCGCGGCACGGGAGACGGAGGTGCAGCAGCCGGACGAGGGGCAGGAGTTAGAGGAAAGTTGAAAACGGAAAGATTTAGGAGGATTTGAAATGGCAAAGAAGACGGGGCGGAACACGAAGGCGCGGATCGTGGCGGCGGCTTGGAAATTGTTTTATGAGCAGGGGTACGAGGACACCACGGTGGAGGACATCGTGTTTGAGTCGGAGACCTCCAAGGGGTCGTTTTACCATTATTTTGAGGGGAAGGACGCGCTTCTGGGGTCGCTGCCGGTGCTGTTTGACGAGAAATACGAGGAGCTGCGGCCACAGATCGACCCGGAGGCGGACGCGGTGGAATCACTGGTATTTTTGAACCGGGAGCTGTTCAACATGATCGACAACAGCGTGTCCCTGGAGCTGCTGACGCGGCTGTTTTCCTCGCAGTTGGTGACACGGGGCGAGAAGCATTTGCTGGACCGGAACCGGACCTATTTTAAGCTGCTGTATCAGATCATTCGGGACGGGCAGAGCCGGGGGCAGTTGCGCACGGACATGACCGCCAACGAGATCGGCAAGGCTTACGCCATGTTTGAGCGGGGGATGATGTACGACTGGTGCCTGTGCGGCGGGGAGTACGCCCTGGGGCGGTACAGTGCGATGATGATGCCGATGTTTTTGCAGGGGTTTCGGCCTGGGGAGTGAGGATTAGGTAATAGGGAAAAGTGAAGAGGTTTTGGGGGACGGGCGCATTCATAGGGTGCGGTAGCCGACCCCTCAGTCACGGCTTCGCCGTGACAGCCTGCCCACCGTCGTGCCAGCCGATTCCCGGGCACTATCGTGCCCGCCAATCGGGGCACTTCCTCGAAATCGCCTCTCTTCTTCCGCCGCCGGCAGCGCTTCGGCGATTTCCCCTTACGCAGGGGAGCCTTTGGAGCGCAGATCGTGGATCTGTGTGGTGGTTTTTTGTATTGGTTTTGGAAAAATATTTTTTGATGGGCATGGTTTATTATTGTTTTTGATCTAGTTTATTTTTCTTTTATTTCCTTACATCATTCGAAAATTACATTTACTCCGTATAGACTGGATTCTATACTGGGTTCTGTATTTTATTCTACTGTTTTTTATGCTATACTTGAGGATACTGATGCAATTTATCTTTTCGGAGGGAAACTATGAAGATCAGCGAAGTTGTTGTTTTTGTTATTTATTTGGTATTCATGCTGTCCATCGGCGTGTATTTCTTCTTTAAGACCCGCGGTGGCGGGGAGAAGACTTATTTTTTGGGTGGGCGGCAGATGGGGCCGTGGGTCACGGCGCTGTCGGCGGGCGCGTCGGACATGAGCGCTTGGGTGCTTATGGGTCTACCTACCTCTATCTACGCCCTGGGCGTGGGGCAGGTGTGGATCTCCGTGGGTCTGGCTATCGGCTACACCATTAGCTGGATTGTGGAGGCGCCCCGGCTGCGGCGGTTCTCTATCGTGGCCAACGACTCCATTACCATTCCCCAGTACCTGACCAACCGTTTCCTGTCTAAGTCCAAGGCTTTGCAGATCATCTGCGCGGTGATCTTCCTGGTGGCCTACACCGTGTACGCCGCCTCCAGCGTGAAAGCCTGCGGCACCCTGTTCAACACCGTCACCGGCATGAACGAGACGGCGGCTATGTATCTGGCCTCCATCATCATCATCGGCTACACCTTCCTGGGCGGCTTCTCCGCCGTGTGCTGGACGGACTTCTTCCAGGGGATGCTGATGCTGGGCGCGCTGCTCATTGCGCCCATCTTTGCCCTGTTTATGCTCCAGGGCGCGGGCGTTCACCCGGTGGACACCCCCAACTATTTCAACGCTTTTGGTAGCTGGAAGGACATCGTTTCCGGCCTGGGCTGGGGCCTGGGGTACTTCGGCATGCCCCACATTATCATTCGGTTTATGTGCCTGGAATCTCAGAAGAGCCTGAAAAAGTCCGCCAAGATCGGCATTACCTGGACCGTGCTTATTGTTATCTTCGCCGCGGCGGTGGGCATCATCGGGCGGCTGTTCCTGGGCTATGACGAGAGCATCAATGGCCACTCCCTGGTGTTCATCACCATGGTGCGCAAGATCTTCCCGGGCGTTATCTCCGGACTGCTGCTGTCGGCGGTGCTGGCGGCGTCTATGTCCACAGCGGATTCTCAACTGCTTATGGCGGCCAGTGCTTTCGCCAGCGATGTGTACAAGCCCGTTGTGCGCAAGGGCAAGGCCAGCGACAAGGAGATGATGTGGGCCGGGCGCATTGTGGTGCTCATTATCTCCGTGGTGGCGCTGATCATCGCGTCGGACCCCAAGTCCGGCAGCATTATGTCGCTGGTGTCCAACGCCTGGGGCGTGTTCGGCGCGGCCTTTGGCCCGGCCATCATGCTGAGCCTGTTTTGGAAGCGGTTCACCTTTGCGGGTGCCGTGGCCAGCATCATTGTGGGTGCGGCTGTGGACGTCCTGTGGCTGGCGTTCCTGTCCGGCACGGGGATCTATGAGATCATCCCGGCGTTCGCGGCCAGCATGGTGGCGGCCATTGTGGCCTCGCTGCTGAGCAAGAAGCCCAGCGCGGAGGTGGAGGCGCTGTTTGATAAGGCGCTGGAGCCGGAGGAAGAGTAAAATTTTGGAATATGGAGAGAGCGCTGCGTGGACGCGGCGCTCTTTTTTTGTGGGAGGCGGGGGTACGGATTGCCGCAGCCAGTGTGCGCACCGGCCTCGCAATGACAGTTTTTTTACAAGGGGTACGGTGCAAGGCCGGGGCGGGCGGACGGGGGCGTCCTCCCCTACGGATCACAGGGAGCGCTGTATGCGGCGGGTTAAGGGCGGCGGGGTGAGGGTGCCCCTCCCCCTACGGTGTTTTGGGGTGCGGTTGGCGGGTGGAATTTTTGGATTTTGAGGTGGACTTTTGGGGAAAGTGGGGTATAATGGGGCAGGTTACTACTGATTCTTTACAAGGAAGGTTTGCTATGAAGGTTCGGCTCAATGAGGATGCGGAGGTCGTGCGGGACATTCGGGAGGGGCTGCGGCGCACGGGCGGGTACTGCCCTTGCCGGGTGCAGCAGACGCCGGAGAACAAGTGCATTTGCAAGGAATTCAAGGAGCAGATCGCGGACCCGAATTTTGAGGGGTACTGCCACTGTCGGCTCTACTACAAGAAAAAATAAGAAAGGCGGGACGATACCATCGATTGACAAGGGCAGACACGGTTTTGACGGGCAGAAATGCACCCATACTGCGTCAAGTCCCTTGGAAATACGGCAAGTATTCCCTGCGGGTCTTTCCTTATTTGGACACATTTCTGCGCGGCAAAACTGCTTCGCACCTGCCAGCGATGGATTTCCGAGCGATTTTTGGCTTTTGAGCCGCAGGCGGGCTGGCGCCCGCCAAGGTGAGAAGGACAAAAAGCGCCGCAAAGGCGCGCTGGCAGGCGTGTTTGCTTCTTGTTAATCGATGGTATGTATTATCAGGTGACACAGGAAGTGTTTGACAAGCTCCCCACGGCGTGCTTCGGCGCGGTGGCGGTACGGGGGCTGGACAACACTCGGCCTCAGCCGGAGCTGGAGGCCCTTTTGCAGGAGAACATTCGGGCCTGCCAGGCGTATTTTGCAGACAAGAAGCCCAAGGAGACGGCGGACATTCTGCCCTACCGGGAGGCTTTTCGGGCGCTGGGCATCAATCCCAACAAGTATTTATGCTCTATCGAGGCACTGCTGACCCGCATTGCCAAGGGCAAGGGGTTCCCGTGCATCAGCGGGGCCGTGGACCTGGGGAACGCCATCTCCATCGGCCATCGGCTGCCCATCGGGGCCCACGACATCGACTCTCTAGAAGGCGGGCTGGAGGTGCGGCCTGCCCGGGCGGGGGATACCTTTGTGGCCTTCGGCGAGACCGAGGAGGAGACCCCGGACGCAGGGGAGATTGTGTACGCCTCCGGCAGCCAGGTGCGCACGCGGCGGTGGCCCTGACGGCAGAGCGAGCGGGGCAAGATCACCGAGCAGACCCGGGCCAACCTCTTCCCTATTGACGGGTTTTCCGATGTGAACGAGTCGGAGGTGCGGGCGGCCATGGAGGAATTCGTGGTGCTGCTGCGGCGGTTCTTCGGCAACGGCGTGGAGATCGAGACGGGGTTCGTGGACAAGGCACACCCCAGGTTTGATTTTTTTGAATAAGCTACACGAAATGGAAAGAGGCTCCCAAATGGGAGCCTCTTCAGAGTGTCAAAAAAGCCTCGCAGAGTTTGCCGCCCGCAGGCGGCAAAAAAT
>CAVJNL010000071.1:0-9764 GCA_963650985.1 Clostridium sp. CAG:413 | reverse complement strand
GAGGGCGTATTGTCTTCTTATTTTCGGGGTGTTGCACTTCGGATTGTAACCTGTCCCCCTCCCTTTAGGCAAGGGAGGCAAAGTCGCGGGCGACCGCAAGGGTCGCCCCTACGCACCATCTTTCCCCTTTCCACTTTCATCTTTCCACTTCAAAAAAAGGAGGACACCCCATGGACCGCATCACATCCCGCGCCAACCCCCTGCTCTCCCATATCCGCCGCCTGTCCTCCGACGCCGCTTACCGCCGCCAAACCGGCGAATTTGTGGGCGACAGCCCCAAGCTGCTCCGGGAGGCCCTCCAGTGGGGCGCGGACCTTTCCTGCGTGGTCTGCACCGAGGGCATGGCCCTCCCCACCCTTCCCGGCGGCCTCCGCACCGTCTGCGTGCCCGAGGATGTCATGACCTCCGTTTCCCCCATGAAAGCCCCCCAGGGCGTTTTGTTCGCGGCCCGTACCCCCCGCCTCACTCCGCCCGAAAAGCTCACAGGGCGGCGTTATGTGGCTCTGGAGAGGGTCCAGGACCCCGGCAATGTGGGCGCGGTGCTCCGCACCCTAGACGCCTTTGACGCCGACGGCCTGTTTCTGCTCCCCGGCTGCGCCGACCCCTATAGCCCCAAGACCCTCCGGGCCTCCATGGGCGCCCTGTTCCGCCGTCCTGTGTGGGTCTGCTCGGCGTCAGCCCTGCGCGATCTGCTCCATGCCGGCGGCCTGCCCCTCTACGGCGCCGCCCTCCGCCAGGACACCCTGGACGCCCGCGCCGTGGACCTGACATGCGCCGCCGTAGCCATCGGCAGCGAGGGCCGGGGCCTCACCGAAGAGATGCTGTCCCTCTGCGACGGCACCATTCGCATCCCCATGTCAAATCGCTGCGAGTCCCTCAACGCCGCCGTGGCCGCCTCCGTCCTCCTGTGGGAGGGCTACCGGGGGCAAGACGGGAGGGAATAGCCATGTCCGCCCTGAAATTTTGGGTCTGGCTGGCCGCCCGGCCCCGTCTCAGCGCCGCCTGCAAGGGTGCGCTGCTAAGCCACTTCGGCACCGCCGAGGAGGTCTATTACGCCGATAAAAGCGAGCTTCTAAAGGCCGCTCCGCTGGAGGAAAAGCAGCTTTCGGCCCTGCTGGATAAGTCCTTGGATAAGGCCCTGGCCGTCCTGGATGAATGCGCCCGGCGGGATGTGTTCGTCCTCTCCCTCCACGACGCCCTCTATCCCCAGCGCCTTCGCAATATTTTTGACCCCCCGCTGCTGCTCTATGGCCGGGGCACCATGCCCGCCTTCGACGATGAGGCCGCCATAGCCGTGGTGGGTACCCGGGACTGCTCACCCTACGGCCTGCGCACGGCGGAGCACTTCGGCTATGCCCTGGCCCGCCAGGGGGCGCTGATCGTCTCCGGCCTGGCCCGGGGCATCGACGCCTCCGCCCACCAGGGCGCGCTCCGGGGCGGCGGCATCACGGCGGCGGTGCTGGGCTGCGGCCCGGATATTCCCTATCCCGCCGAAAACGCCCGGCTCTACGAGGATATTTTGTCCTCCGGCGTCATCCTCTCTGAGTACCCGCCGGGCACCGAGGTGCGCCCCTGGTATTTTCCCGCCCGCAACCGCATCGTCAGCGGCCTCAGCGTTGCCACCCTGGTGGTGGAGGCCCCGGAAAAGAGCGGCGCCCTCATCACCGCCGCCACGGCCCTGGACCAGGGGCGGGATGTGTTCGCCGTCCCCGGGCCCATCGACGCCCGCACCAGCCTGGGCTGCAACGCCCTCATCCGCGACGGCGCTTACCTGGCCGCCGAGAGCGGCGACCTCCTCCGCGCATATTTCCCCCGCTATCCCCATAAACTGCATCCCAGCGGGGAAAAGCCGCCCCTGACGGACGCCCAGCCGGAGGAGACCCCCAAGAAGGAACCCGCTAAAAAAGAAAAATCCGCACAGGATAAGCCCCGGGCCTCCAAGACCGCCCCGCGGGAACCGGCGGCCCTGCCCCGCATCAGCGCCGGGGAGAGAGACCCCCTGGCCCTTTCCATCCTGCGCGTTTTAGATGACAAGACCCCCACTCTGATCGACGAGGTGGCCGACCGCCTTTCCCAGCCGGTCTCCCAAGTCCTTTCAGCGGTGACGATCATGGAAATAGACGGCCTCATCCGTCAGGAGGGTATGCGTATGTACCTGCGGACCGTAGAGGTCGAGGAAACAAAGGAGTAAATAAGAATTATGGCAAAAAAGGCTGCAAAAAACCTGGTCATCGTGGAGTCCCCAGCCAAGGCCAAGACCATTGGCAAGTACCTGGGCCCGGATTATGAGGTCATGGCCAGCATGGGCCACCTGCGCGACCTGCCCAAGAGCAAGATCGGCATTGATTTTGAAAACGATTTTCAACCCGACTACCGGGCCATTCGCGGCAAGGAGGATATTATCAGGTCCCTTAAAAAAGCGGCGGACAAGGCCGACATGGTCTATCTCGCCACCGACCCGGACCGCGAGGGAGAGGCCATCAGCTGGCACCTGAAATACCTGCTGGACCTGGACGACGCCAAGACCCGCCGTGTGACCTTCAATGAGATCACCAAGAAAGTGGTGCAGGAGAGCATCGCCGCCCCCCGGCGCATCGACCAGGACCTGGTGGATGCCCAGCAGGCCCGGCGCGTCCTGGACCGCATCGTGGGCTACCGCCTGTCTCCGCTGCTGTGGAAGAAAATTCGCCGGGGCCTGTCGGCGGGCCGGGTGCAGTCCGTTGCCATGCGATTGGTGGCCGAGCGGGAAAAGGAGATCGACACCTTCGTCCCCCAGGAGTATTGGACTCTGGACGCCCTGCTCCATAAGCAGGGGGAAAAGGCCCTGTTCAAGGCCCATTACTACGGCAAAAACGGCAAGAAGCACGAGCCTTCGTCCGAGGCCGAGGCCCAGGCCATCTGCCAGGAGGTCCAGTCCCAAATCTTCTCCGTGAAGAGCGTGAAGCGGGCGGATAAGCAGCGCTCCCCGTCCCCTCCCTTCACCACCTCCACTCTCCAGCAGGAGGCTTCCCGCAAGCTGAATATGACCCCCCGCCGCACCATGGCCATCGCCCAGCAGCTCTATGAGGGCGTGGAGATCACCGGCGAAGGCGCCGTGGGTCTCATCACCTACATGCGTACCGACTCTCTGCGCATCTCCCAAGAGGCCCAGGTGGCCGCCCGTGCGCTGATAGACAGCCGCTACGGCAGCCATTACCGCCCCAACGCTTTCCGCCAGTATAAGGCCAAGGCCGGGGCCCAGGATGCCCACGAGGCCATCCGCCCCAGCAATGTCAGCCTCACCCCCGAGCAGGTGAAGGGCGACCTCACCGGTGAGCAGTACCGGCTCTACCGGCTCATTTGGAGCCGCTTTTTGGCCAGCCAAATGGCAAACGCCGTCTATGACAGCGTCTCCGTGGAACTCCAGGCGGGCCCCCACGCCTTCCGCGCCAGCGCCAGCAGCCTGAAATTTGCGGGCTACGCCGCCGTGTACGAGGAGAGCCGGGACGAGGAAAAGGAAGAAAAAGAGCACGCCCTGCCCCCCCTGGAGGAGGGCGAGGTGGTGGACCTGCAAAAAATGGAGCCGGGCCAGCATTTCACCCAGCCCCCCGCCCACTTTACGGACGCCTCCCTCATCCGCGCCCTGGAGGAAAACGGCATTGGCCGCCCCTCCACCTACGCCCCCACGGTCTCTACGATTTTGGACCGGGAGTATGTGGTGAAAGAGGGCAAATACCTGCGCATCACCCCCCTGGGGTCCGTGGTCAACGACCTCATGTGCCAGCGCTTCCCCAAGATCGTGGATGTGAAATTCACGGCCAACATGGAAAAGGAGCTGGACGAGGTGGAGTCCGGCGATAAAAACTGGAAAGAGCTCCTGGGCGAATTCTACGGCGACTTCGAGGAGAACCTTTCACAAGTGGAAAAAGACATGGACGGCGTTTATCTCAAGGTGCCCGACGAGGTCAGCGAGGAAAAGTGCGATGTCTGTGGCCGCAACATGGTGGTGAAGACCGGCCGCTTTGGCCGCTTCCTGGCCTGCCCGGGCTATCCGGAGTGTACCTTCACAAAGCCTTTGGTCGTTCAGATGCCGGGCCGCTGCCCCAAGTGCGGCGGGCGGCTCATGAAGCGCACCGGCGTCAGCCAAAAGAGCGGCAAGCAGTACACCTATTACTGCTGCGACCGCTCTACCGCCGCCGACGAGAGCCAGCGCTGCGACTTCCGTACCTGGGATGTGCCCACCAAGGACGACTGCCCCGTGTGCGGCTGGACCATGTTCAAAAAATCCGGCAAGGGGTTCAACCGCCCCTTCTGCATCAATCCCGACTGCTCCAACTTCCTCCCGGAGGAAAAACGGGGCTATCGGAAAAAGATCGAGGACGGCGGGGAAGCCGCCGGTGCAAAATCTACCGCAAAAAGCACCAAAAAGACCACCAAAAGGGTGACCAAAACTGCCCCGAAAGGTACCCAAAAGTCACCGAAAAGCACCGCCAAAAAGGCCGCCAAGAAGGCCGAAGAAAAGGAGTAAGCCATGCAAGTAACGGTGATCGGCGCGGGCCTGGCCGGCAGCGAAGCCACCTGGCAGCTAGCAAAAAGGGGCCTATCCGTAAGGCTCTGCGAAATGAAGCCGGAGAAGAAAATTTCCGCCCACGAGAGCGAATATTTCGCCGAGCTCTGCTGCAGCAATTCCCTCCGCTCGGACCAATTGGAAAACGCCGTGGGCCTGCTGAAAGAGGAGCTGAGACGGCTTGACAGCTTGATTCTCCGCTGCGCGGACGCCACCCGCGTCCCCGCCGGGGGCGCCCTGGCGGTGGACCGCCACGGCTTTGCGAAAATGGTCACGGAGGCCATAAGAAACCACCCGAATATTGAGGTCATCCCCGGCGAGGTGACGGATATTCCCGAGGGGGAAGTGCTGATAGCCACCGGCCCGCTGACCTCCGACGCTTTTGCCGAAAAACTCTTAGATTTATTAGGCCGGGAGAACACCACGCTGAACTTTTTCGACGCCGCTGCCCCGCTCATTTCCTTTGAAAGCGTGGACATGGATTCGGCTTATTTCGCCTCCCGGTATGACAAGGGAACGCCGGATTATATCAACTGTCCTATGGAAAAAGAGGAGTATTTGGCCTTTTGGAAAGCCTTGACGGAGGCGGAGGAGGCCCCGGTGCATGGGTTTGAGGACGGGCAGGTTTTTGAGGGCTGCATGCCCGTGGAGGTCATGGCCCGGCGGGGGGAGGACACCCTGCGCTACGGGCCGCTGAAGCCCCGGGGGCTCAAGGACCCCAAGACAGGCCGGGAGCCCTACGCCGTGGTGCAGCTTCGCAAGGACAACGCCGACGGCAGCATCTATAACCTGGTGGGCTTCCAGACCCATCTCAAGTGGCCGGAGCAGAGGCGGGTGTTCACCATGATCCCGGCGCTGAAGAACGCCCAGTTCCTGCGCTACGGGGTCATGCACCGCAACACTTATTTGGATTCCCCCCGGCTGCTGGACCGCTACTACCGGCTGAAAGCCCAGCCTCGCCTGGCCTTTGCCGGGCAGATGACCGGGGTGGAGGGCTATGTGGAGTCCTGCGCCAGCGGCTTTTTGGCCGGGGTGGAAATGGCCCGGCGGCTCAAGGGACAAGCGCCTCTGGACTTCCCCCAAGAGACGGCCATCGGGGCATTGGGGCTCTATGTGAGCAACGAAAGCGTGGGCGCTTTCCAGCCTATGAATATCAATTTCGGTATCATTCCGCCCCTGGACCATCGGGTGAAAGGGAAGCGGAACAAGAACGCGGAGCTTTCCGCCCGTTCTTTGCAGATCATTGACCAAATGCGCGAGGAGGTGCTGAACGGATGAAAATTATCGTAGACGCCATGGGCGGCGACAACGCGCCCCTGGAGATCGTGAAGGGCGCCCTGGTCGGGCAGAAGCACTGGGGCGTGGACATCGTGCTCACCGGGGACGAAGCTGCCATCCGGGGGGCTTTGGCCCAGTGCGGGCAGTCTGATGTGCCAGCGGGGGTGGAGATCATTGCCACCTCCCAGACCGTGGAGATGTGCGATGACCCGGCCACGGTGTTCCGCCGGAAGAAGGACACCTCCATGGGCGTGGGCCTGACCCTGCTCCGGGAGGGGCAGGGGAACGCGCTGGTCTCCGCCGGGTCCACCGGGGCGCTGCTCACCGGGGCCACCCTCATCACCAAGCGCATCCACGGCATTCGCCGGGCCGCTATGGCCCCGGTGATCCCCACCACCACGGGCCAGGCGGTGCTCATTGACTGCGGGGCCAACGCCGAGTGTACGCCGGAGTACCTGGTGCAGTTCGCTTACTTAGGCAATTTCTACGCCCAGCAGGTGCTGGGGCTGGCGAAGCCCCGGGTGGGCCTGCTGAACATCGGTGCCGAGGACAGCAAGGGCACGGACCTGCAAAAGCAGACCCTGGCGCGGCTGAAAAAGGCCGACGCCGCCGGGCACCTGCACTTTACCGGCAACATCGAGGCCAAGGAGGCCATCAAGGGCGGCTGCGATGTCATCGTGACGGACGGATTTTCCGGGAATGTGCTGCTGAAAACCATGGAGGGCGTGGGCTCCTTCGCCGGGTCGGCTCTGAAAGGGATGTTCAAGAAGAACCTGCTGACCAAGCTGGCCGCCCTGGCGGTGATGCCGGGGCTCAACGCCTTCAAGGCCAAGCTGGACCCCAACAAGGTGGGTGGCACCGCCTTCATCGGCATTTCCAAGCCCGTCATCAAGGCCCACGGCTCCTCCGACGCCGAGGCCATTGAAAATGCCATCCGCCAGGCGGCGGCTTTTGCCCGCAGCGGCCTCATTGAAAAAATAGAGGAAAATGTAAATGTGATGAAAATTGAGCAATAAATGCCATTTTCACTATTGACATACCCACGCCGATGCAGTATTCTTTTTCAAGACATATCCGAAAGGAGACAAATTCGATATGACAGCAGAGGAAATTTTCAAAACGATGCAGGACCTCATCGCCGAGCAGTTTGCCATTGACGCAGAGGAGATCACCATGGACAGCTCTTTCGTAGACGACCTGGGTGCCGACTCCGTTGACTTGGTGGAGCTGGTGATGGCCATGGAGGAGGAGTTTGATGTGGGCGAGATCGACGAGGAGGATTTGGCCGGGCTGAAAACCGTCCGCGACTGCGTGCAGTATTTGAATCATAAAATCAACAGTTGAAAAAAGAGACCCCACCGAACAAAAGGCCTCGCAGACTTCGCGTCCGCTGACGCGAGAAAATGAGATCATTTTCGCCCGCGTCATGTGCGTGGGCGAAAATTCTTATCAGACTGTGAGGCCTTTTGCTGGAAGGGTTGCCTTAAAAGCAGGAGAGTTTTGACTACGGTAAGGAAGGGTGTGCGCGGGAAACCCAAGAGGGGTGTCCTGCGCCATTGAAATCCATAGTTTTTGAATCTTTGAAAAAGGTTCAAAAACTACCCGGCGGGACGAAAATGCTTTTTCGGCACGCCGGGGTTTCCTTTTTCAGTTGTGGAGAGGAGTTTTTCATGTTCACACTGGAGGAAAAATTAGGGTATACCTTTAAGAACAAGATCCTTTTGGAGAACGCTTTGCAGCACAGCTCCTATGCAAACGAGCACCGGGGCGCGGGGATGCACAGCAACGAGCGGCTGGAGTTTCTGGGCGACGCGGTGCTGGGCGTGGTGACGGCGGACTACCTGTTTCGCAAGCACCCGGACCTGCCGGAGGGCGACCTGACCCGCATCCGGGCGGCGCTGGTGTGCGAGGAGAGCCTGCACGAGGTAGCCCAGAGCCTGGGCCTGGGGCGGCACCTGAAGCTGGGCCGGGGCGAAGAGCAGGGGGGCGGCCGGGAAAGACCGTCCATCCTGGCGGACGCCACGGAGTCGGTGTTCGCGGCGGTGTATCTTGACGGCGGCATGGAGGCCGCGGCGGCGCTGATACACCGTGTGCTGTTGAGCCGGGAGCGGGAGGAGGCCTTGGAGGAGCGGCGCCGGGACCACAAGACGGAATTGCAGGAGCTGGTGCAGCGCAAGAGCGGATCCACCCTGAGCTATCGGCTGGTGGGCTCCAGCGGGCCGGACCACGCCAAGGTGTTTGAGGCGGCGGTGCTGCTGAACGGGGAGCAATTCTCCGTGGGCACCGGCCACAGCAAGAAAGAGGCGGAGCAAGCCGCCGCCAGGGCCGCGCTGGAGAAGCTGCGGGAGGCGTGAAGGTTCACGCAGCGGTTATTTGAATAGAATGGAGAGCGAGGCTTCCTCTTTGTTTTTTATTATATCAGTTTATCTTGTTTTTTCAATATCTAATTAAAAGGCAGCGCCGGACCGACGAGATTTTGCCGGTTCGGCGCTGCTTTTTTGAGAGAGTGAGAAATAGAGATGGCCCGGGCGGATGCGGGGGCGGCGGAAGATGGTTGGGGTGGACAGATCACAAAAAAGAAAAATGAAGTACATAGGGAAGAGTGTGTCGGCCCCGCGCATCGGCCTGGGTGGGCGCGAGCAAAGAGAAGGTTTCTGCGGTGTTGAATAAGACGCTTAGTGCATATCCGGGTAGGTCTTGCGGATGTAGGCGTCGATGCGGCGGACGGCTTCCTTGAGGTTTTCGTCGGAATTGGCGAACACCAGGCGCAGATAGCCCTCGCCGCAGGCGCCGAAGGCGGAACCGGGGACGGTGACGACACCCGCGCCCACCAGCAGCTCCTCGGCGAACTCCTGGGAGGTCTTGCCGAAGGCCTTGATGTTGCAGAAAGCGTAGAAGCTGCCTGCGGACTTCTTGCAGCTAAAGCCGGGGATGGCGTTGATGCCGTCGATGAGGATGTCCCGGCGGCGGGTATAGTCGGCCACCATCTGCTGCACGCACTCGGTGCTTTGCAGGGCCTCGGCGGCGGCCACCTGGGAGAAGCTGGACACGCACGAGGCAATGGCCTCGTTCATCTGGGCCATCTTCTTCACGCACACGGGGTCGGGCGCCAGCACATAGCCCACGCGCCAGCCGGTCATGGCATAGGACTTGGAAAAGCTGTTCAGAACAAACACGCGGTCACGGACCTCCGGCACCTGAGCGATGCTGAAGGGGGTCACGCCGTCATAGACGATGCTGTCGTAGGGTTCGTCGGAGAGCACCCACAAATTGTGCTTCTTCACCACCTGGGCGATGGCCAGCACATCCTCCTTGGTCAGCACCGCGCCGGTGGGGTTGCAGGGGGAGTTCAGCAGCAGGGCCTTGGTGTGGGGGGTGATGCACTTTTCAATGTCGGCGGCCATCATGCGGTAGTCGTTTTCCTCGTAGGTGGGCACGGGCTTGGCCGTGGCGCCGGTGAGGGAGGCCTGGCCGTAGTAGTTGGGGAAGCAGGGGTCGGGGACCAGGATCTCGTCGCCAGGGTCCAGCAGGAGCATCATGGTCAGCATCAGGCCCTCCATGGCGCCCACGGTGACCATCACATGGTCTGCGGTGTAGCCGTCCCAATGGGTCTTCTGATACTTCTTCGCCACGGCCTCACGCAGGACGGTCATGCCGGCGTTGGGGGTGTAGTGCGTCTCCCCGGCGTCCATGGCCTTCTTAGCGGCCTCTTTGATGTAGGCGGGGGTGTCAAAATTGGGCTCGCCCACGGTCAGCTTGATGGCATCGGGATACTTGGCCGCCAGGTCAAACATCTTGCGGATGCCGGAGGGGGGATAGTTGCGCGCTGCCTTGGAAAAATATTTTTCGTCCATGATATTGTCTCCTTTTTAATCCTGAATCCCGGCGATATTCTTCGCCAGCTTTTTCTTGCCCTGGATGTTGCCCTGACGGGCGATCA
>CAVJNL010000070.1:0-9839 GCA_963650985.1 Clostridium sp. CAG:413 | reverse complement strand
CTGATTTTAATGGCGAGGGACACCCTTCTTGGGTTTCCCTCACACTCCCTTCCTTACCGTTATCACAAATCCTACCACTTTATCGACAGCCTCAAAATTTTTCTGATTCCTTCCGGGCTTGCGGCGATTTCTTTCGGGATGAAAAAAATTTTTCTTTTTTTAGGAAAAACACTGGATTTTATAAGAAATGCTGGTATAATGAAGTTGAAAAAAGAACGGAAAGGAAGTGAGGTCCCATGGGATGCAGAATTGTCCGGCTCCGCGTTCCTGCGGGCCTGCGTTCTCCAAACCGCTGACGCTGCGGCTTGCTATCTCCTTCGGCGATGGCCGGGGAGAGGCGGCCTTATAAAGCGTTCGGCGGTTTTTGTTATGTAGGCAGTATCCGCGCTGACGGCCCGTTCGTATACACCGAGAGAGAAAATTTTTCTGAAAATGAAAGAAAGTGAGTGTGTTTCAAAATGATTTCTCATGGTAAGGACATCAAGATCTTCACCGGCAACTCCAATCCTGCCCTGGCGAAGGACATCTGCAAGATCATCGGCACCAAGCTGGGCGAGGCGGAAGTGACCCATTTTGCCGACGGTGAGGCCTCCGTCTCCCTGTATGAGACCGTGCGCGGCAGCGATGTCTTTCTCATCAACTCCACCTGCAAGCCCGTGAACGACAGCCTCATGGAGCTGCTGATCATGATCGACGCCTGCAAGCGCGCCTCCGCCGGCCGCGTCACCGCCGTGGTGCCCTACTTCGGCTATGCCCGGCAGGACCGCAAGGCCAAGAGCCGCGATCCCATTTCCGCCAAGCTGGTGGCAAACATGCTCACCGCTGCGGGGGCTGACCGTGTGCTGACAATGGACCTGCACGCCGCTCAGATCCAGGGCTTTTTTGACATCCCTGTGGACAATCTGCTGGGGAACCCCGTGTTCGTTGACTACTACGCCAAGAAGTTTGGCAGCGCCGTGGAGGACATGGTGGTGGTGTCGCCCGATGTGGGCAGCGTGGCCCGCAGCCGCACCTTCGCCCAAAAGCTGCACATGGGCCTGGCCATCGTGGACAAGCGCCGCCAGAAGGCCAACCAGTGCGAGGTGATGAATGTCATCGGCGATGTGGCCGGCAAGGACTGCATCCTCTTTGACGACATGGTGGACACCGCCGGCTCCCTCTGCAACGCCGCCCGGGCCATCGTGGAAGTGGGCGGGGCGCGGAATGTGTACGCCTGCGCGTCCCACGGCCTGCTGGACGGGCCTGCCCTGGAGCGCATCGCCGAGAGCCCCATTCAGGAGCTGGCCCTGCTGAACACCCTGCCCGTGAGCTTCGGCGAGAGCTGCGACAAGATCAAGTATCTGTCCGTGGCGCCTATGTTTGCCGAGGCCATCGAGCGTATTTATCAGGAAATTTCCATTGCCAAGCTCTTCGGCTGAGCGTGAGAAAACGGCTGTTCAAAAGGGTTTATTTGTGATATAATGGTCGGGCGAAGGTTTTTCGCCCGACCAAAATTTTGCGGGAGCGTGAGGATATGTTTTTAAGGCAGAGCGGCTTTACCTGGCTGGTGGTGGGCCTGGGGAACCCAGGGGCGCGGTTTGAGAGCACCCGGCACAACATGGGCTTTTTGGCCGTGGATCGGCTGGCAGAGCGGGAAAAGCTGCGCTTTAACAAGCTGCGCTTCAAGGCGTGGACCGCAGAGTGGAAGGTGGGGGACGAGAAGGTTTTGGTGATGAAGCCCCAGACCTACATGAACCTCTCCGGGGAGTCTGTGGGCGCGGCGGCGCGATTCTATAAAATTCCGGCGGAGCATATTCTGGTGGTGTCGGACGACATTGACATGCCCGTGGGGAAGCTGCGGCTGCGCGTCTCCGGGTCCGCCGGGGGGCACAATGGGCTGAAGAACATCATCCAGCACCTGGGAACGGACCGGTTTCCCCGCATTAAGGTGGGCGTGGGCTCGCCCAAGCAGGCGGGCTACGAGGTGGTGGACTGGGTCATCGGCATGCCCATGGGCGAGGAGCAGAAGGTGCTGCTGGACACCCTGGATCGGGCGGCCCAGGCTATTCCGGCGGTTATTACGCTGGGGATGGATAAGGCCATGAATCGCTTCAACTGAGGCGGTTTGCTATAATTATATTAAGGTATATTTCAGTTAAAACTGATAGGATAGGCAGAAAGGAGGGGACAACTTGAGCGGGCTTTTGCGGGAAATGCTGGGCCTGGCGGAGGTGGAGCATATCCGGCGGGAGCTGGAGAGCGGCTGCCGCAGCGCTGTGATGACCGGGCTGTCCCCTGTGCATAGGGTGATGATGGCGGCGGCGCTGAGCCGGGCCATGGAGCGGCCCTTGGTGCTGATTTGCGCCAACGAGCGGGAATGTGAGCGCTTCGCCGGGGATGTGGAGAGCCTGACCGGGGAGGCGGCTTTGCGCCTGACCGGGCGGGAGATGCACCTGCGCCCGGCGGCGGTGGACAGCCGACAGTGGGACTACCGGCGCATTGCGGCGCTGCACCGAATGCAGGCGGAAAGGCCGGGGGTGATACTCACCACGGCGGAGGCCCTGTGCCAGCGGTGCATTCCGCCCGAAGTGCTGGAGAGCGCGGTGCGGGTGCTGGAGCCGGGACAGCGGCACGACCTGGCGGCCCTTTGCCGGGACCTGACGGACGCCGGGTACACCCGGTGCGACCAGGTGGAGGGGCCGGGGCAGTTCGCGCTGCGGGGCGGGATACTGGATGTGTTCTCCCCGGAGGCGGCGCTGCCGGTGCGGTGCGACTTCTTTGACGACGAAATTGACGCCCTGGGGCGGTTTGACCCCGGCACCCAGCGGCGGACGGAAAATATTGAGCGGGCGGTGCTGCTGCCGGCGGCGGAGGTGCTGCCTGCTGTGCGGCCCGAGGCGGCGGAGGACCTGGAAAAGGCCGCCCGGCGGTATGAGAAAAAGGAAAAGACCGCCCAGCTTTGCGCCGCGCTGCGCTCGGACGCGGCGGCGCTGCGGACGGGGGTCATCCCCGGGGGCAGCGACCGATACATGGCGGCGGTATATGAGAAATTCACCTGCGGGGCAGACTATCTGCCGAAGGACGCGCTGATCTGCGTCAGCGAGAGCGGGCGGGTGGCCGAGGGACTGAAGCAATGGCTTTGGCAGCGGCACCAGGACATTGCGGCGGCGGAGGAGAGCGGCGTTTTGGCCGGGGAATTTTCGCGGCTGCAATGGGACGAGACGGAGCTGGTTCGGTTTTTGGGCGGTTTCCCGGTGTGCCAGATGGAGAGCCTGCCCACCAGCCGGTTTTTGCTGGAGCCCAAGGCCATGGTGCAGGTGGCGGCCAAGCAGCTATCCGTATACGGCGGGAGCCTGGAGACGGCTGTCACCGATCTGACCCATTATTTGACCTCCGGCTACCGGGTGCTGGTGCTGTGCGGGGGCCGGGTGCGGGCGGAGAACCTGCAAAGGCTGCTGCGGGAGCGGAAAATTCCGGCGGCGCTGGACTTCTCCGGAGACGCTATGCCGGGAAAGAGACAGGCGGTCATCTCTCTCGGGGCCCTCAGCGCGGGGAGCGAATACCCGGGGCTGCAACTGGCCGTGCTCACCGAGGGGCAGCTGACGGCCCGGGTCTCCGGCAAGGAGCCACGGCGAAAGGCCGCGCCCAAGAACGACCCCACAAGACAGAAGCTCCAGTCCTACGCCGACCTGACACCCGGCGACCTGGTGGTGCACCAGCACCACGGCATCGGGCGGTTCGTGGCCATGATGCGGCTGCCGGTGGACGGGGTGGAGAAGGACTATATTAAAATCGCCTACGCGGGCAGCGACTGCCTGTATGTCCCGGCCACCCAGCTGGACCTGGTGAGCAAGTACATCGGCACCGGGGAGGACACCAGCCACACGAAGCTCAACAAATTGGGCGGCACCGAGTGGGCCAAGACCACCTACCGAGCCAAGGCGGCGGCGAAGGATTTAGCCAAGGGGCTTATTGATCTATATGCTCGGCGGCAGCGGCTGGAGGGCTTTGCCTTCTCGCCGGATTCCCCGTGGCAGCAGGAGTTTGAGGAGGCCTTTCCCTACACAGAGACGGACGACCAGCTCCGGTGCATCCGGGAAATTAAAAGCGACATGGAGAAGAGGCGGCCTATGGATAGGCTGCTCTGCGGCGATGTGGGCTACGGGAAAACGGAGGTGGCCCTGCGGGCGGTGATGAAGTGCATTTTGGACGGCAAGCAGGCGGCCATTTTGGCGCCGACTACCGTGCTGGCCCAGCAGCACTACGCCACGGCGGTGAGCCGGTTTCGCAGCTTTCCCGTGACGGTGGAGGTGCTGAGCCGGTTCCGCACGGCCAAGCAGGCGAAAGAAATTTTGGAGCGCACAGCCCAAGGGAAGGTGGATCTGCTCATAGGCACTCATAAATTATTACAAAAAAATGTGGCCTTTCACGACCTGGGGCTGCTCATTATCGACGAGGAGCAGCGCTTCGGCGTGACGGCCAAGGAGCAGCTTCGGCAGCGCTCAGCCCAGGTGGACACACTGACCCTCTCGGCAACGCCCATTCCTCGGACGCTGAACATGGCGCTCTCGGGCATACGGGATATGTCCACCATCGAGGAGCCGCCCCGGGACCGCCAGCCGGTGCAGACCTATGTGCTGGAGCACGACTGGGGCATTTTGGCCGAGGCTATGCGGCGGGAGATCGACCGGGGCGGGCAGGTATATTACCTGCACAACCGGGTGGAGAACATCGAGTCCGCCGCCGGACGCATTCGTCGGCTTTTGGGCGACGATGTCTCCGTTGGCATTGCCCACGGAAAAATGAGCGAGAGCCAATTGAGCCGGGTGATGCAGGACATGACGGAGGGGGACATCCAAGTCCTCGTCTGCACCACCATCATTGAGACGGGCATTGACATCCCCAATGTGAACACCCTTATCATAGAGGACGCGGACCGCATGGGCCTGAGCCAGCTCCATCAAATTCGCGGGCGCATTGGGCGCAGCCCCCGGCGGGCCTATGCCTACCTCACCTATCGGACGGGCAAGGTCCTGACGGAGGTGGCGGCCAAGCGGCTCACGGCCATACGGGAGTATGTGGAGTTCGGCTCCGGGTTCAAGATCGCCATGCGGGATCTGGAGATTCGCGGCGCGGGCAATCTGCTGGGGGCGGAGCAGTCGGGCTACATGATGAGCGTGGGCTACGATATGTACCTGAAGCTCCTGAACGACGCGGTGCTGGAGCAGCAGGGGAAGGCGGCGGAGATTCGCCCCGAGTGCTCCGCCGACCTCACCGTGGCGGCCTACATCCCGGAGCACTACATCCCCCAGGCCGAGCAGCGGATGGACCTGTACCGCCGGATCGCAGCCATTCGCTCGGCGGCGGACTCCGGGGACATCTTAGACGAGCTGCTGGACCGCTTCGGCGACCCGCCTAAGGCGGTGACGGCCCTGCTGGAGGTGGCGCTGCTGCGGGCGGACGCCGCCCAGGTGGGCATCTGCGACATTTCCCAAAAGGGGAACCAATTGCAGTTTTGCTTTACGGACCGGGTGGACCCGCCAAGCCTCCTGGCCGTGTGCGCTATGGCGTCCTATAAGGGACGGCTGCTGCTGCACTCCGGGAGCCAGCCGTATCTTTCGCTATACCTGAAAGAAAAAGAAAATGCCTTGCAGGCCGCCTCGGCTCTCACCGAGAATCTGCGGCTGAAGCAGGAGGAAATAGGGGGCGGCAAGCCCCACACAGAAGGAGAAATAATATGAAAAAACTCATCATTCGTTCCCTGGCCGGTCTGCTGGCCTCCGTGCTGCTGGTGGCCTGCGTGTCGCTGCTGGGCAACATGCCCGGGGGCAAGCGCACCGACGGCATTTTCTACGAGGCCAGCGGCATCCATCCCGACGCCACCCTCATGACCGTGAACAAGCAGCCGGTAAGCGCGGAGGAGTTTCTCTACTGGCTGGCCTACGACTGCGACTACCTGGCCTCCTACATGGGCGGCACGGTGGACTTTGACACCGTGGTCAGCGGCAACATGACCTACGGCAAGTACGCCATGGAGGACGCCCAGCGCACTGTGATCCTCTACGCCGTGGTGCGGGACTGGGCCGAGAAGGCGAGCATTGAGCTCTCCGAGGAATCCCAGGCCCAGCTGGATGCCCAGCGCCAGCAGTATGTGACCTACTACGGCGGCGAGGAGGGCTACGCCAAGCAGCTGGAGCTTATGGGCCTCACGGACGAGGGCTTCCAGCAGATCAATCGGGTGTATTTCCTCTACGCCCAGCTCTATAGCGCCTACTGCACCGAGGGGGGCGCCCTGTGCCCCGATGCCCAGGAGGTGGAGAGCTTCGCCAAGACCAATGAATACTACACCTTCCTGCCCCTGCACTGGTCCGTGACCGGCACGGAGGACACCGACGCGGCAACCCTGGCCCAGGCGGAGGCCACCGTGGAGCGCCTGCGCAGCGCTTCGGATAAGGACGCCGCCTATCTGGAGATCGCCCAGGAGATGGCCCTGCAGGCCACCGCCGCCGGGGAGACAGCCTCCGCCGAGGATCTTGGCAGCGCCAACGCCGCCGCCCTGGCTGCCTTGGCCGAGGGAGAGGTCAGCGATGTGGTGCAGACCCAGAGCGGCTACTATGTGTTCGTGCGCAAGAGCCTCAACGCTGACGCCCTGCGGGACAAGATGTTCAACGCCACCCTGGACCAGATGCGGGAGAACGCAGGTGTGCGCTATAGCAGCCGCTATTTTGGCCGGCTGGACGCGGGCAAATTCTACACCAAGCTCCAGACCCTGCGCAGCCAGATCTCGGCGGCCGATGCAGACACCGATACCGGCAGCGATACCGGGACGGATACCACGCCGCAGTCCTGAATTTTGGCCGAACTTTCTTCGTCAAAACAACGAAAGGAAACAGGGCTCTGTTGCCATAAATCACAATTTTTACGGGGAGAGTCATTTTTGTGCCTTTTGACCATTGACTATTGTTAAAAAAATGACTATCATTAAGTTGCTTCCCAAAATAAGCGATTTCAGCATCCATTTTTGAATTAAAATATTTAGGAGGAACACATTCATGAAAGACCTGTATGTTGTCAACTGCTGCAGAACGGCCATCGGCTCCTTTGGCGGCTCCCTGAAGAACACCCCCGCCGCCGACATGGGCGCTATCGTGGTGAAAGAGGCTCTCAAGCGCGCCAATGTCGCGCCCGAGAATGTGGACGAGCTGATGTTCGGCTGCATCCTTACCGCTGCCCAGGGCCAGAATGTTGCCCGTCAGGTCTCCATTAAGGCCGGCATTCCTTATTCCGTTCCCGCCTACACCGTGGGTATGGTGTGCGGCTCCGGCATGAAGTCCGTCATCGAGGGCGCCCGCTCCATCCTGGCCGGTGACGCGGACATCGTGGTCTGCGGCGGCACCGAGAACATGAGCGCTGCTCCCTTTGCCTCCCTGGACGCCCGCTGGGGCGCTCGCATGGGCGACAAGAAGCTGGTGGACACCATGATCAAGGACGGCCTGTGGGACGCTTATAACAACTATCACATGGGCACCACCGCCGAGAACATCAACGACATCTGGGGCATTACCCGCCGTGAGCAGGACGAGTTCGCCGCCGCCTCCCAGCAGAAGGCCTGCGCCGCCCGGGATTCCGGCCGCTTCGACGACGAGATCGTGGCCGTGCCCGTGAAGGTGAAGAAGGAGATCGTGGAGTTCAAGCGCGACGAGTATGTGAAGGAGGGCGTCACCGCCGACAGCATCGCCAAGCTCAAGGGCGCTTTCCCCGTGGGCCCCGAGTCCCCCAACCCCCAGGTGGTCCACACCTTCGAGGTCACCGGCGCTCAGGACGCCGCTGACAAGGGCACCCAGCGCGTCACCGCCGCCAATGCCTCCGGCATCAACGACGGCGCTGCCGCCATCGTGCTGGCTTCCGGCGAGGCTGTGGAGAAGTACGGTCTGAAGCCCATGGCCAAGCTCATCGGCTGGGGCCAGGGCGGCGTGGATCCCAAGATCATGGGCGTGGGCCCCGTGGTGGCTTCCCGCAACGCTATGAAGAAGGCCGGCGTGACCATCGACGACATCGACCTCATCGAGGCCAACGAGGCGTTCGCCGCCCAGTCCATCGCTGTGGCCCGTGAGCTGCACTTCGATATCAACAAGGTCAATGTCAACGGCGGCGCTATCGCTTTGGGCCACCCCGTGGGCGCTTCCGGTGCGCGTATCATCGTGACCCTGCTGCACGAGATGCAGAAGCGGCCCGAGGCCAAGAAGGGCCTGGCTACCCTGTGCATCGGCGGCGGCATGGGCACCGCTGTGGTGTTTGAGAAGTGCTGAGATGCTGCGGCTATTAGCTATTAAATAATCGCGGGGGCTTCGGATCGTCCGAGGCCCCCGTTTTTCCCCACGCACATGTCGCGGTGAAAAATGATCTCAATTTTTTGCCGCCTGCGGGCGGCAAACTCTGCGAGGCTTTTTTGAAACGCTGGGGGAGGGGGGAAAGGGTTCTAATTTTGTCGAAGGGCAAAAATATTGCGCGGGGGTGTTGACAACGGGGCCGGGATGTGGTATTCTAATTCTTGCCTGAATCCGCCGGTGTGGTGGAATGGTAGACACAGGAGACTTAAAATCTCCCGGTAGCAATACCGTACCGGTTCGAGTCCGGTCACCGGCACCATCCGGTAAAATCATATATCGCGGAGTAGAGCAGTTGGTAGCTCGTCGGGCTCATAACCCGGAGGTCGGAGGTTCAAGTCCTCCCTCCGCAACCAACAAGTAGCACCGAAAAAGATATCGGGGCTGAAAACCCAGAAACCACAACGGTTTCTGGGTTTTTTCATGCCGATTTTTAAGGTGGAATTCAAAAGATATCATTTCCCCAAATCAACCTTTGGGGAGGACTTGAACTAAATTCATAGGGCTTCAGGGGCAGATTTTACGATTGATTTCGTAAGGTCTGCCCCTTTTTTCGTTTTTCTGATTGTTAAATGTTTGTGTTCTCGGAGGTTGCGCATAAATTGTATGCGCAACCTCTTTTTTCGTATATAGCGCATTATGAGCGTTGATATAAATCTGATAACTAAAGGAGTGATGTATATGATTGCAGCGAAGACAGCAACTCAAAACAAAATTCAGGAGGTAAAGAAAGATGAATGATTGGGAACGATTGCACAGACAGGCTGAGAGATATAAACAGTCATATCCCCCGGGAACAAGAGTAATGTTCTACATGGACGAATTCGGAACTTTGCCTGCCATCAGTTCTGCCGAGATGATGTACTCTGCATCCCGTTCCCGAAAGCTGTCACTTGTCAGCATTATTCAGTCATATAAGCAGCTTGAAAAGAATTACGGAAACGAAGGCGCAGATATTATCAAGGACAACTGTCAGGTAACTATTGCAGGCGGTTTTGCACCAACCTCCGGAATGGCTGATGAAATCTCCAAATCCCTCGGCACTCGGACTGTTATGACAGGCTCGGTCTCAAGAAGCAAAAACGATCCCTCGCAGAGCCTACAAATGACCGAAAGACCGCTCATGACCGCAGACGAACTCAAATCGATGAAGAAAGGCAACTTCATCGTTATGAAGACAGGCACTCACCCATTTATATCAAAACTGAAACTGTTCTTCAAATGGGGTATCGAGTTTGATACAGAGAAGTACACTGTCCCCGATAAAGGTGCTCGTAAAGTATCCTATACGAACAAGGAGATTATCGAGAATATCCAAAAGGTTGAGCAAATCAATCGGCAACGCAAATACAATGCACCGCATCATAAACTCGATTGCGAATCGTATAACGCTGTTGAGCTTGAAAGAAACCCGTCCTTGGCTCTCAGTTATATTGCCGCGCCGCCGAGAATGGCTTACTATATGGAATACAG
>CAVJNL010000069.1:0-9858 GCA_963650985.1 Clostridium sp. CAG:413 | reverse complement strand
CTATCGTCGCCGGGGCATTGTAGAACGCCGCCAGCAGGTAGGCTTTGATGTTGCCGACCTTGGTGGTATTCTTGTCGATACAGTCAAAGACATATTCCAAATGCTCGGAGGTGAGCTTCAGGAAGCGGCTCTTGACCACCTCCCGGGGGAAGTCATCTCCGGCAATGCGGATATAGGGTCGCTTGGAGAGGACGGTTTCCAGGATCAGCTCCACAGCCTCGTCCACACGGGCACGCTCATACCGGGTGATCAGGCAGTCATACTCGATATTTTCCTGAATGATCTCCCGATAGGCTCTCACCATATCGATCCTATCCATCCTATCAGAACCCGTGTTGCTGTCTGCTTCATGGTACGGATAGATTGATGGATGCGTCCTTGATAGATCCGTTTTTGATTCATTCGTACTTGGTGAGTTAGTATTTAATTGGCAGGGATTTTCCTGTTCAGGTTTCCCCAAAACAGGTTTTGCCTGAACAGGCTTTTCCTGTACTGGATTTTCCCGTTTAGATGGAGACGGCGCGGAAGGGGCGGTTACAGGCTGCTCATGGATCGTGTACTCAATATCTCCAAGCTGACCGTTCTCATAGCGGAGGCGCTGCCTGGTCAGGTATCCGTGCCGCTCCAGTTCTTTCAGCGCCGTGCTGATGGAATCCACGCCGTCCTTGCAGATGAAGGACAGACCTTTGGTGGTATAGTCCCAATTATCCGGCAGTGACAGCATGAGGGAGAGCAGCCCTTTGGCTTTCAGGGACAGCTCTGTATTCCGCAGGTGATGGTTGCACATGATAGTGAAGTCTTTCATTTTTTCAACTCTGAATACGGCCATTGCAAGCCCTCCTTTCCTTTGAAAATGGGTATAAAGAAAGGGCGTCCACCGGTTAAAGTGAGACGCCCACGGCAACCAGCGGCCTGGCAGGTACCGGGCCGCTGGCATTATTCAATTTTGTCTTTTTAGAAACAGCCTCCTATTTCGACAGATTTTCTCGTCAGATTGCAATGTGGAAAAGGAATTGAATCCGTGACGGCAAACGCCAAAACTCCTTCGGTTTTCGTTGATAAGGCAGTAAATCAAATTATCACCGCAACTGAATCAGCAATGGGAGAAAAACCGAGTTGCAAAGCCACGGGCTAACAATGAAATGTTAAAAGAACTTAGCTGTCAGGCGTAGCAATAGCAAGGAAAATCACCGAGATTAGTTCATTATGAACTTTTCTCGGTGATTTTCTTATATCCGTACATTCGATTACTGCTGTCAGCCTCGCTATAATAATTACAGAAAGAATCAAAGGAGGTGCGGCTGGTGAAGCAGAAGTATTACCTTGCGCTTACAACCGAAGAATGGCGACTAATGATTGAGGCCTTAAACGATCTCCGCAATCGGCTTATTTCTGCGGACAGATATACCGATGCCGTGGACGAGGTGCTTGTCAAGGTAGCGAATGCCAAAACCAAGAAATTCAAGATTACAGATCGGAGATGCTAAGTATGGAAAAGTACATTACAGATGAGCGCACAGGGTTGAAATACGAGCTGATCGGCGGTTATTATTTTATTGCCGGAGAGGATGAGCCGGAACAAGAGCCAATCGGGATATGGGGGCAGCGGCATCTCCGCTATCTTAAGAGGTGCCACCGTGGACGATATGCCAATCTGCTGACCAGCGGTGAATTGAATACCTATCTTGCGGACATTGACCGGCAGGCAGAGAACCTTTTTCTTCGGCTGGTAAAACAAATGGCCGAAGTGGAAGAGATTACGGAGGCACTAAAAGCTATCAATCAAATGAAATGGGTCGGGCGAATGAACAATATCCGAAGCCGTGCGACTGAAATTGTAAATAGTGAACTAATACTCATATAAAATTAGGGGGAGATACCTGCGAAAAGGTATCTCCCCTTGTGATTTGTGTTGCGGTTTAGAAATGGTCGCTACTTGTGGCGCATATATGCTTTTGCCCCACCAAAAAGTAGTAATCGGTATTCCTGCCGGTTGGCCTTGACTTAGCAATTAGGATATTTTGTCTAACACAGCTTCGACAATTGGGCGACCTACATTATAAGCCCGTTACAAATAGGAAGCAGTCAAGTCATAGGTGGCTTGACTGCTTCTTTTCGGTATGGAGAAGAAAACTACTTTTGATTGACGCTCTTTGTAGCGAGCAGCACAGGCTGCTATCAAGGAGATGTAAGGCTCTCCTTGGGCGAGAAATAACGCTATAATCATAACCACCAGTAAACTGGTGGTTTGACCTGCCCCTAAAAGGGGCTATTACCGGCATAGCCCCTATAAGGGGCACCGAATTATATTATCGCATCACACGCACTGCCACCCGTAAACGGGTACGGGCAAAGCCTATTCTTTCAACATCTCTTTCTCACTCAAATGTTTACTTTCAAGTATTTGCTTCCCTTCGGAAAGCCTCATGCTAAAGCTATTTTTCTTCCCCCGGTAGAACCGGGGGTTTATTTCCACGCCTAAAGGCACCAAAAAGTCCCCCGGTCGGAGTGGTTCCGACCGGGGGATTTTTTGCGCGTTTTGGAACCGATAAAATTTTGGAATGGGGCTTGCAAAATAGGGCGGCTTGTGCTACAGTGTGGGCGAATAAAAGG
Organism: Clostridium sp. CAG:413; assembly: GCA_963650985.1. Classification (GTDB taxonomy): domain Bacteria; phylum Bacillota; class Clostridia; order Oscillospirales; family Oscillospiraceae; genus Vescimonas. Next base: position 7,245 of record CAVJNL010000069.1, on the reverse strand, counting down.
GAATAGATTCGCCGCCGGGGCGGCTTTTTGCGGGGGTATGGGTTAGATAAAGCTAACCGGCGTCACAGGTGGACAGAGGTGTCCGCCCCTACGCACAATTTGAAAATCGGTGCAACCGGGCCGATGTAGGCATCGGCCCCTACGCACGGGTTTTCAATAGAATTTCGTAGGGGGCGGCGTCCCCGACACCCCGTTTCGCCGGGGCCCTTGTAAACTTCCGTAGGGCGGGCTGCCCTCAGCCCGCCGCCGGTCATGTACCGCACCTGCGGCGGCGTGAGGGCACGCCGCCCTACGCAAATATGGCAATATGAATGTAGGGGCGGACGACCCTGTCCGCCCGGGTGTGATGCTTCCCTGGCAGTGCGTAGGGGCGGGGTTCTATCCTGCCCGGCGGGCGCTTTTACAGATACGACCTCAATATTTATATGTATAAAAATGAAAGGTGGGAAGCGGTATGCGCTTTGAAGCATTGGGAAACCGGGAAAACCCGACGGTGATATTCTTTCACGCCATGGGCGTGACGGGGGTGAGCAGCGAGCCGGTGGCCCGGGGCTTGCAGGAGCGGTATTTCTGCCTTCTGCCCACGGCCACGGTCTACTGCCCAGGGCAGAAGTACCGCAGCAAGGCCGACGAGGTGCGGCAGGTGGAGGCGTTTTTGGACGCGCAGGGCGTGACGGAGCTGGCTCTAGTGGTGGCGTCCTCCATCGGGGCGGACATGGCCCTGGCATTTTTGACCCGGACGAAGCGGCCCGTGGGGCACATTTACTTTGACGGCGGGCAGTTCGCCCAAATCGGCAAGGCCACTCGGCGGGTCATGGTGCCGTTTTTGTACCTGGCTATCAAGAGCCTGTACTGGACCCGCGGCGGGACGCTGAAGAAGATCCTCTGGTGCGATGACGACGCCATCAAGCCCTATTTCATCGCGGCCGGAAAGGTCCTGGCCTATGGGAACCTGCGCCGCCAGCTCTCAGACAGCCTGGAGGACGCGCCCTTCCCGCCCCTGCCGGAGCCGGTGCAGAAGCGGACCTACTTCGCCTTTGGCAGCGCCGAGGAGCATTTCAAGTACCGGGACGCGGTGCGCACGGCCTATCCCCACGGGCATTTTCCGGTGTTTGCAGGAATGGACCACATGCAGTACCAGATCCGCGACCCGGAGGGCTTCGCTGCCATGCTGCGGAGCATCATAGAGCGGGACAGCCTGCCGGACCTACCGATCTTGGCCCCGGAGGGCGAGATAGAGGAAAGATGAAAGGGAAAAGCGGAAAGATGGGGCATTAAGGACGGATTGTCACGGGTGCCGTGCGGCTTCGCAATGACAGGATCATTATGTTATAATGAGGTGACTAACGATTAAAAGTCAGCTCCAAGTTGTAGCTTGATTTTGATAAATTTCGGGGGGATCTTGCAAATTTGCAATGATCTCCCGCAGATAAGGCAGAAAGGCCCCCGGCGGTGTCCGGGGGCTTTTTTGCGAAAAGGGGCGGGGTAGGGCGTTCGTTACCCGTTTTTATGTCTACAAGAAAAATTATGCAACTTTTCCGCGGATTTTCTGTTTACATAACGATGTGGAAAACTATGTGGATAATGTGCAAAACCCTATGTGGACGGCTGATTTCGGTGGGTTGCTATTTTGTTATAAAAAAGAAAACTGCCTAACATTTTTGCCGCTTATTCCGATTTTTGTCAGAGAAAGTCGGAATACTTGCCAGAATGAGAAAAATGCGGTAAAATAGAAAGGCATGGCCGGAATCGCCGGCAGGAGGGGCCTATGGCAACGAAAAAAAATTACACCAACGAAAGCATTTCCAGCCTCAAGGGCGCGGACCGGGTGCGCAAGCGCCCCGGAGTCATCTTCGGCTCCGACGGCCTGGAGGGCTGCGAGCACGCCGTATTTGAAATACTGTCCAACGCCATCGACGAGGCCCGGGAGGGCCACGGGCGGCTGATCACCGTCACCCGGTTCTCCGACCTCTCCATCCAGGTGGAGGACATGGGCCGGGGCTGCCCGGTGGACTGGAACGAGAAAGAGGGCCGCTACAACTGGGAGCTGGTGTTCTGCGAGCTATACGCCGGCGGCAAATACGACAACGAAAACAGCGAAAACTACGAGTTTTCCCTGGGCCTCAACGGCCTGGGCTCCTGCGCCACCCAGTACGCCAGCCGCTACATGGAGGTCACCGTGTGGCGGGAGGGCAAGGAGTACACCCTGCACTTTGAAAAGGGCGAGATCGTGGGCCAGATGCAGTCCCGCCCTCTGCCCGAGAGCCAAAAGCGCAAAACCGGCACCCGCATCCACTGGCTGCCGGATCTGGATGTGTTCACGGACATCCAGATCCCCCTGGACTACTACCGGGATGTGATGAAGCGCCAGGCCGTGGTGAACGCCGGGGTGACCTTCCGGCTCCGCAACCAAAACGGCGCGGCCTTTGACACGGAGGATTTCCTCTATGAAAACGGCATTGCCGACTACATCCGGGAGCTGGCCGGGCTGGACGCCTTCACCGAGCCCGTGTGCTGGGAGTGCGAGCGCCGGGGCCGCGACCGGGCGGACAAGGCCGAGTACAAGGTGAAGCTGAACATCGCCTGCTGCTTTTCCAACAAGCGCTCCCTGGTGGAGCATTACCACAATTCCAGCTTCCTGGAGCACGGCGGCGCCCCGGAAAAGGCCACCCGCCTGGCCTTTGTGTACGCCATCGACAAGTACCTCCGGGACCACGGCAAGTACACCAAGGACGAGAGCAAGATCACCTATCCCGATGTGCAGGACTGCCTGATCTTGGTCAGCAGCAACTTCTCCACCCAGACCAGCTACGAAAACCAGACCAAAAAATCCATCACCAACAAGTTCATCCAGGACGCCATGAACGACTTCCTGCGGGAGCAGCTTCAGGTGTATTTCATCGAAAATCCCGACGCGGCGGAGAAGATCGCCAGCCAGGTGCTCATCAACAAGCGCAGCCGGGAGACGGCGGAAAAGACCCGTATCAACCAGAAAAAGAAGCTGACGGAAAAAATCGACATTGCCAACCGGGTGCAGAAGTTCGTGGACTGCCGCACCAAGGATGTGAGCAAGCGGGAAATTTACATCGTGGAGGGCGACTCCGCTTTGGGCGCCTGCAAGCAGAGCCGGGACGCGGAGTTCCAGGGCCTCATGCCCGTGCGGGGTAAAATTTTGAACTGTCTCAAGGCCGACTATCCGCGCATTTTTAAGAGCGACATTATCACGGACCTGATGAAGGTCCTGGGCTGCGGCGTAGAGGTCAGCGGCAAGGCGGTGAAGGACCTGAACCAGTTCGACCTGAATAACCTCCGCTGGAGCAAGGTCATCCTCTGCACCGATGGCGATGTGGACGGATTCCAAATTCGCACCCTGATCCTCACCATGCTCTACCGCCTGTGCCCCACCCTCATCCGCGAGGGCTATGTCTACATCGCGGAGACGCCGCTGTTTGAGATTACCTGCAAGGACAAGACCTGGTTTGCCTACTCCGAGAAGGAGAAGTCGGACATTCTCAAGTCCCTGGAGGGGAAAAAGGTCAAGGTGGACCGCAGCAAGGGCTTGGGCGAGAACGACCCGGAGATGATGTGGCTGACCACCATGAACCCGGAGACAAGGCGGCTGGTGAAGGTCCTCCCGGACGAGGCCGCGGAGACCGAGCGCATTTTCGACCTCCTGCTGGGGGATAACCTGGCCGGGCGCAAGGAGTATATCGCGGAGAACGGGTATAAGTATTTGGATATGATCGATGTGAGCTGAGGGGACGCCTTTGGCAGGGGCGGCCCTTGCGGGCGCCTGCCCATCTCCCCAGTTTGAATACGAAAGGAATCTATTCCTATGGCAAAGAAGAAAACAGAACCGAAAACCAATCATCCGGCGGCGGACCCCAATGTGATGGGGCTGCGGGGCACGGTGGTGGAGCAGCCCATCACGGCCACCCTGGACGAGAACTACATGCCCTACGCCATGAGCGTTATCGTCTCCCGGGCCATCCCGGAAATTGATGGGTTTAAGCCCTCCCACCGAAAGCTCTTGTACACCATGTACAAGATGGGCCTGCTCACGGGCAACCGCACCAAGTCCGCCAACATCGTGGGCCAGACCATGCGCCTGAACCCCCACGGCGACCAGGCCATTTACGAGACCATGGTGCGCCTGGCTAAGGGCAACGAGTCATTGCTGCACCCCTTTGTGGACAGCAAGGGCAACTTCGGCAAGGTCTACTCCCGTGACATGGCCTACGCCGCCAGCCGCTACACGGAGGCAAAGCTGGCCCCTATCTGCGCCGAGCTTTTCCGGGACCTGGACTGCGACGCCGTGGACTTTGTGGACAACTACGACAACACCACCAAGGAGCCGTCCCTGCTGCCCACCACCTATCCCAATGTGCTGGTGAGCGCCAACCAGGGCATCGCCGTGGGCATGGCATCCCAAATTTGCGGGTTTAACCTGGGGGAGGTCTGCGACACCACCATCCAGCTGCTGAAAAACCCCGAACACGACATCGCCACCACGCTGCTGGCCCCGGATTTTTCCACCGGCGGCCAAATTCTCTGCGACCCGGAGGAACTGGGGCGCATTTATGACACCGGCCGGGGCGGCGTGAAGGTGCGGGCCAAGTACCGTTATATCAAAAGCGAAAACATCATTGAGATTTATGAAATTCCCTATTCCACCTCCCTGGAGGCCATTTTGGACAAGGTGTCCGAGCTGATGAAGGCCGGGAAGATCAAGGAGATCAGCGATATGCGCGACGAGACGGACCTCTCGGGCCTGAAGCTGGCCATCGACTTAAAGCGCGGCGTGGACCCGGACAAGCTCATGCAGAAGCTCTTCCGCCTGACCCCCTTGCAGGACACGGTGAGCTGCAATTTCAACATTCTCATCGCCGGGATGCCCCGGGTGCTGGGGGTAAAGGCGCTGCTGGAGGAGTGGCTGGCCTGGCGCACGGAGTGCGTGCGGCGGCGGGTGTACTTCGTGCTGCACAAAAAGCAGGAGAAGCTGCACCTTTTGCAGGGTCTCAAGCGCATTTTGCTGGACATTGACAAGGCCATCGAGATCATCCGCCAGACCGAGGAGGAGACGGAGGTGGTGCCGAACCTGATGATCGGCTTCGGCATCGACCAGGTGCAGGCGGAGTATGTGGCGGAGATCAAGCTGCGCAATATCAACAAGGAATACATCCTCAAGCGGCTCCAGGAGACCGCTGCCCTGGAGGAGGAAATTGAGGACCTGGAGGACACCCTGAAAAAGCCCGCCCGCATCCGCAAGATCATCGTGGGTGAGCTGGAGGAGGTGCGGAAAAAGTACGCCCAGCCCCGGAAAACGGAGATCATTTACAGCCACGAGGCGGAGTACGAGGAGGAGCCGGAGGAGGCCCCGGACTACTCTGTGACCCTGTTCCTGTCCCGGGAGGGCTATTTCAAGAAGATCACCGCCCAGTCTCTGCGCATGAGCGGCGAGCAGAAGTTCAAGGAGGGCGACGAGCTTTTCCGCCGGGTGGAGGCCACCAACAACACCGAGCTGATGTTCTTCACCGACCGCCAGCAGGTGTATAAGGTCCGGGCCGCCGACTTTGCCGACGGCAAGGCGTCGCTGCTGGGGGACTATCTGCCCACCAAGCTGGGCATGGACGAGGACGAAAAGGTCATCGACCTGGTGCTGCCCGGGGATTACAGCGGCCATATACTGTTCTTCTTTGAAAACGGCAAGTGCGCGCGAGTGGCCCTCTCGGCCTACGCCACCACCTCCAACCGCCGCAAGCTCACCGGGGCCTACTCCGACAAGAGCCCCCTGACGGCCCTGCTGACCCTGACGGAGGACAAGGAGCTGGCCCTCATCAGCACCGAGTCCCGGGCCCTGCTGCTGCACACGGCGCTGCTTGCGCCCAAGACCACCCGCTCCACCCAGGGCGTGGCGGTGATGAACATGAAGCCCCGGTATCACCTGGACCGGGTCTGCACCCTGGAGGAGAGCGGCATCACCAACCTCAGCCGCTACCGTGTGCGCACCATCCCCGCCGCCGGCGCCCTCCTCCGGGAGGAGGACCAGGGCCGGGAACAGATGTCGCTTTTGTAAAACAACTGGCGAAAATTCCTGCGGAATTTTCTGCCAAAAGGCTTGCAGGCTGCTGCGCGCATAATTTTGCCGTAAACGGCAAAATTCCACACTTGCAGCCTGAGAGGAATTTTTCCCCACGCACATGTCGCGGTGAAAAATGATTTGAATTATTTGCCGCCTGCGGGCGGCAAACTCTGCGAGGCTTTTTATTGAGCCGATTTTAATGAGTATATTCATTCTGGCATCGGAAAGAAAGGAGCGCCCCATGAAAAAAAGACTTTTGCCGCTGCTTCTGTGCGGGGCGCTGCTTCTGTCCGGGTGCGGGCTGCTGCGGCGGGAATACACCCGCTCCGAGCCCCACAGCGCCACCTATTACGAGGGCGACCGGCGGGATGTGCTGCGGGCGGAGAGCTACCAGGACCTGGTCAATGACCTGCTGCTGCTGGTGGACGCCCACGCCGAGGAGGGCACCGTGTGGTTTTACGAGACCGAGCGGGACGCGGACGCGGGCCAGGCGGCCCAGCGGGCCTGCGCCGAGGTGCAGCAGGAGACGCCCCTGGGGGCCTTTGCCCTGGAGTACCTCACCTACACCGTGGAGGACGGGGGCCGGGGCTACACCCAGCTCCGCTTCACCGCCGGGTATCGCCGCACCGCTCAGCAGATCCAGAGCATCGTTCACGCCACCGGCAGCGCGGCCCTGACCGACCTGCTCCGGGCCGCAGCCCAAAACGGCGGCAAGGAGCTGGTGGTGCAGATGAGCAGCATCCTCGGTGGCCGCCAGGCGGTACTGGACACGGTGAACGCCGTCCAGGCGGAGCTGAACCCCAACGACCAGCCCTGGCAGGTGCAGTTCTACCCGGACACCGACGCCATGGGCATCGTGGAAATAATTTTGCAGCCCGCCGCCCCGGAGACTTGACACCGAGGATGAAATGGGTATAATAAAGATAGTAAGGCGCTGCGACAAGCGGTTGGCCCTTATCAAGTTAGAGCTTCAAAGAAAAACCTTGAAACCGTCACCGGCCAGGGTGGCGGTTTCTGCTTTTCGAAATGATCGTCGCGGCGAAAAAATTCGACAGGAGAAGAAAAAAGGCTTGACAGACGGCCATCCATGTCTTATAATAAATATTGCTTCGCGGGCGTAGCTCATCTGGTAGAGCGCGACCTTGCCAAGGTCGAGGTAGCGA
>CAVJNL010000068.1:0-9872 GCA_963650985.1 Clostridium sp. CAG:413 | reverse complement strand
CTTGAGCCTGTCGAAAAACCCTCCGGGTTTTTCCGACAAAAGGCTTGCAGTCTGCTGCGCGCATAATTTGTCCGTCTGTGACGGACAAATTCCACACTTGCAGCCTGAGAAGTATTTTCTCTCACGCACATGTCGCGAGAGAAAATGATCCCAATTTTTTGCCGCCTGCGGGCGGCAAACTCTGCGAGGCTTTTTTGACACTCTGTGAAAAACCTTTAGGTTTTTCTATTATTTTTCCGAGGGCATCTTCCACCCGTTGTGATCCGTATGCAGCAAATGGTGCGACCGCGCCCCCATCGGCGCCCCCAAATAATCCTGATACAGCGCCGCCACCTCCGGGTTCTCATGAGAGAACCGCAGGCCCGCCGCCTTGTCCAACGCCCACAGCACATTGCCCCGGCTCTCCGCCAACTCAATGCCGTCGTGGATGGGCTGTCCGCCGCCGCCCGCGCAGCCGCCGGGACAGGCCATCACCTCCACAAAGTCGTAGGACACCTGGCCCTTTTCCAGAGCCCGCATGAGCTTGCGGGTGTTGCCGAGACCGTTCACCACCGCAATGCGCACCGTCCCCGCCCCGGGGATGTCGAACCGGGCCTCCTTCCAACCGTCCATGCCCCGAATGGCGCTGAAAGCGTCCGGGTCGGGGTTGGAGCCGGTGATCATGTTGTAGGCCGTGCGCAGGGCCGCGTCCATCACGCCGCCGGTGGAGCCAAAGACCACCGCCGCGCCGGTGCCGGTGCCCAGGGGGCTGTCAAAGAGCGTCTCCTCCAGGGTGGCGGGCATGATCTGATCGCCCCGGAACATCCGCACCATCTCTCGGGTGGTCAGCACCACATCCACATCCGCGTCGCCGCAGGCGTCGGTCATGGTGGGCTGGGCGCACTCACTCTTTTTGGAGATGCAGGGCATCACCGACACCACGAAAATGTCGTGGGGATCCACCCCAATTTTTTCGGCAAAGTAGCTCTTAGTCACCGCGCCGAACATCTGCTGGGGGCTCTTGGCCGTGGATAGATTGTTCACGAACCGGGGGAACTGGCTCTTCACGAACCGCACCCACCCCGGGCAGCAGGAGGTGAACATGGGCCAGGTGTAGCGGTCCCGGTGGGTGAAGCGGTCGATAAATTCGCTGGCCTCCTCCATGATGGTCAGGTCGGCTGCAAAGTCGGTGTCGAACACATAGTCAAACCCGATCTGCTTCAGGGCCGTGACCATCCGCTGTGCCGTGGCGAACTTGGGGTCCAAGTGGTAATATTCCGCCCACGCGGCCCGCACCGCCGGGGCGATCTGCACCACGGTGATCTTCTTGGGGTCGGCCAGGGCGTCAAAGACCTTGCCTGTGTCGTCCCGCTCCTGCAAGGCCCCCACGGGACAGTGCACCACGCACTGGCCGCAGAAGGTGCAGTCGGAGTCCCCCAGGGACCGGGCCGTAGCCACGCCGATGGTGGTGTGGGAGCCGGTGCCCATCAGGTCCCAGATGTTCATGCTCTGCACCTTGTCGCACACCTGCACGCAGCGCATGCACCGCACGCAGCGGTTTTCAATGCGCACAACGGGGTTTGAGAAGTCGTCCTTGGTCTTTTTCAGGTCCTTGATGTAGTGCTCGCCCAAGAGGTTATAGTCGTTGGTCAGGGTCTGCAATTTACAGTTGCCGCTGCGGGTACACTTGGTGCAGCGTATGTCGTGCTGGCTCAGCAGCAGCCGCAGATTCACTCGCCGGGCCTCTCTTGCCCGGGGGGAATTGGTATGGATGACCATGCCCTCGGCCACCACATTGTCGCACGAGGGGATCAGCCGGGGAAACCCATCGATCTCCACCATGCACAGCCGGCATGCGGCTATCTCATTGATACCCTTGAGATAGCACATGGTTGGGATGGCGATGTTCACGGACCGGGCCGCCTCCAGAATGGTGGTGCCCTCCGGCACGGAGACCGGCTTTCTGTCAATCGTAAGATTTACCATTTTTCCACACGCCCTCCTTTGAAAATGCCGTAGCCGAAGTGGTCGCACCGCAGGCAGCGGGAGGCCTCGGTGACGGCGCCCTCCTGGGTCAGGCCGCACTCGATGTCCTCAAAGTCGCACTTGCGCAGGCAGGCTTCCCGTTCGGTGGTGTTGATGCGCCCGTGGGGGGCGCGGTTGTTCAGCTTGGGGCTGGGGATGTCCATGTCCACGGTGATCTCGTGGCGGAAGCCCAGGTGCTCGTCAATGTTGGCGGCGGCCACCTTTCCGGCGGCAATGGCCCGGATGGCAGTGGCGGGGCCCGTCACGCAGTCGCCCCCGGCGAACACATTGTCCATGTTGCCCACCTGGCCGGAGAGCCCGGCCACAAAGGTGCCCCGCTTAATGGGCACGCCCGCCGCGTCAAAGCCGCTGATCTCAATGCCCTGGCCGATGGCCACCACAATAATGTCCGCTTCGATACGCACCTCCGGCAGGTCGGCGTTGCCGGGCCGGGGACGGCCCGCCTTGTCTGCCTCGCCGATGATCTGGGGCTGCACCCACAGGGCCTTGGCCACGCCCGCCTCGTCCGCCTCAATGCGCACCGGCGCGGCCAAAGCCATAATTTCGGCCCCCTCGGCCATGGCCCCGGTCACTTCGTCCGGCAGGGCCGTCATGTCCTCAATGCGGCGTCTGTATACGCAGGTGACCTTCTCCGCTCCCAGACGAATGGAGCTGCGGGTCACATCCATGGCTACATTGCCGCCGCCGATGACCACCACCTGCTTGCCCGTGAAGTCGGGCATGATGTCGTCGCCGATGGCCCGCAGCATCTCCACGGCGGACATGACATTCCTGCTGTCCTCCCCGGGAATGCCGGTCTTCTTGTCCTGGTGGGCACCGATGGCGATGTACAGGCAGTCATATTCCTTTTGCAGTTCCTCCAGCCAAATGTCCCTGCCCACGGTGACGCCCGTGTGGACCTCAATGCCTAGGGACAGGATGGACGCAATTTCCGCGTCCAGCAGATGCCGGGGGAAGCGGTAATTGGGAATGCCGTAGCGGAGCATACCGCCCAACTGCGTGGCCTCCTCGAAAACCGTCACCTTGTGGCCCATCAGCGCCAGGTAGTAGGCGCAGCTCAGGCCGCTGGGCCCGCCGCCCACAATGGCGACCTTCTTGCCCGTGGCCGGAGCGCATTCCGGCTGGGGCACATCGCCTGCGTGGTCCACGGCGTAGCGCTTCAGCCCACGAATGTTGATGGCGTCGTCGATCATGTTTCGGCGGCACCGTGCCTCGCAGGGGTGCTCGCAGATGTAGGCGCAGGCGGTAGGGAAGGGATTGTCCTTGCGGATCAGCCGCACCGCGTCGGCGCAGCGGCCCTCGCCCACCAGGGCCATGTAGCCGGGGATGTCCACCCCGGCGGGACACAGAGCCACACACGGCACCGGGTACTTGAGCCCCGCCAGGCAGCGGTGGTGCAGGATATGCTCCTCGTAGTCGTCCCGGAATCCCTCCAAGCCGTCCACCACCAGCCGCGCCGCATCGCGCCCGATGGCGCAGTCGGCGGTGTTCACAATGGTCCGGGCCGTTTTTTCAATGGTCACTAAGGTATTCATGGTGGCGGTGCCCGAGAGCACCTGCTCTAAAAGCAGCGAAAGCTGCCCCAGGCCAATACGGCAGGGGACGCACTTGCCGCAGCTTTGGGCGTGGCACAGGCGCAGAAAGCTCAGCGCCATGTCCACCGGGCACAGGCCCGGGGGGCTGGCCGCAATGCGCCGCTCCACATCACGATAGAGATTTTCCACCACAGTTTCCGCCCGGCTGGGCGACTTGATATCCAATCTGCTCATACCGAATCCACTCCTTACTTTTTTGCTGTTGCTTCTCGTGACCTTCCTGCTTACAGAATGGCACAAAAAACGAAAAATGTCAATTCTCCATAAAAGTTTTGAAACTGTTAATTTTCTGTCAAAACAGCGCAATATAGATCAAAAAAGTATGAAGAATGCGATTTTTTCATGGAATCGGTGAAAATAGGGGTCTCAGGAAGGTTTTGACGCGTCCTTTTTTCACCCCGCCCCGGCCCATTCTCATGAAAAGTGAAAAAAACCAGTGTCGAATTTTGTCGAAATTTGCAGTCAAAAAATCGTATAGAATCGCTAAAATAATCTTGAAAACGACACTGAAATATGGTAAATTATATGCAAGGCAGGGGAGCGCTGTTGAGGAAGCGAAAATTCTCTGCGCTGAAATTTTGAAGTATAAGGACGAGGGAGAGTATGGAGAACAGAGCAAGCGTTATTTTAGCGGACGCAAGCGAGGAGTACCGAACGGTACTCAAGAGTGCCATAGAGGGCACAGGCGAGTTTCAAGTCGTGGGCAGTACAGGGTCCGGCAACGAGGCGCTGCGCCTCGTGCAGCAGATGCATCCACATCTGCTGATATCGGATCTTGTCCTGCCGGAGCTGGACGGCTTCGGCCTGCTGCGGCAATTGCAGAGCATGGGCGACCGGGCCCCCAAGACCATAGTGGTCTCGGCCTTCTGCGTGCAGCGCACGGTGAACCAGGCCGTGCAGCTTGGCGTGTGGTATTTTTTGTCGAAGCCTTGCAGTGAGGAGTCGCTGCTGGAGCTCATGCGACAGGCGGTGCATACCCAGCAGAAGGCGGGGGAGTTTTCCCCGGCCCTGGAGGGCCAGGTCACGGCCATTATCCATGAGATCGGCGTACCCGCCCACATCAAGGGCTACCAGTACCTGCGCGAGGCCATTCTCATCGCCGTGCAGGACATGGATGTCATCAACGCCGTCACCAAGGTGCTGTACCCGGAGGTGGCCAGCCGCTTTTCCACCACGCCGTCCCGGGTGGAGCGGGCCATCCGCCACGCCATCGAGGTGGCCTGGGACCGGGGCGACCTGGAGACCTTGCAAAAGTATTTCGGCTACACCGTGAATTCGGCCAAGGGTAAGCCCACCAATTCCGAGTTCATCGCCATGATCGCCGACCGCCTGCAGCTCAAGCTGCGGCATGGGCGGGCCTGAAAACAGGGGCCCCGGAGCGCACTTCAGCGCATACGCCCCGCAGGCCTGCGGCATTTTCCTACAAAAAGCGTGCACCCGGACCCCTCAAGCCGGGTGCGCACTTTTTTGCCCCACAGAAACGGTTGACATTTGCTTCCGAGAATGATAATATAATGATACAATTCAATGATGACCTCAGAGGATCCAGAGGAACGCACACCGAGAGAGCTGCGGGGGTAGGAGCCCGCAGCGAGTGCACATCGCTGTGAAGTGTCACAGCTTTACCGTATTGCGGAGCGAAGCCTAAAAGAGCCATTGTGCCACGCGGCATGAGAAGGCAGGCCCAGCGAAGAAGCATAGCCGGGAGACTTATTCGTCTGAACCAGCCCCCACAGGGGCGCTTTGGCGCTTTGTCCGATGGATTCTAGAGAAGTCGGCCAGGGCGTTTTTTATATTCGATGCCCCGGCCCAAAAAGCAAGCCGAGGCGGAAAACCGTCTTTTCCATGGTGGAAGGGGACCAGCAGACCCCTTCCGCCTTCCTTTTTTGCAAAAAGATTTCTTCACTCTTCCCTTTTCTCTTTTCACTCTTCTCTAATAAAAAAGCCTCCCCTGCGCAAGAGGAGCTGTCAGCGAAGCTGACTGAGGGGTCGATTACCGCACCCCTTGAGCGCGTCCGTAGGGGCGACCCTCGCGGTCGCCCGCGGGCGGGGGCAGAGCCCCGCCCCTACGCACTACATGGAACCCGCCGCACCGGGCGGACAGAGTCGTCCGCCCCTACAACCCCCTCCGTAGGGGACGATGCCTACATCGTCCCGCCCATAGCACTTCTTGCAACGCCTCCGTAGGGGCCGGCGTCCCCGACGGCCCGAATATACCGCACCTCTTGTAACCCTCCGTAGGGGCGGACGCCCCTGTCCGCCCGCCCTGGCCTCGCAAAATTTCCTTGCAAATGCGTAGGGCGGGGTGCCCTCACCCCGCCGCCCCGCACTCCATGCCGCGCAAAAAAATCGTCCCCACCCGGGGACGATTTTTCTTATCCATATCCAAATTAACCCTTCGCATCCTTCGCCCCAGGCTCCTTCTCCTCATACTCTGCCTGCTTGCCCTTGTAAATGTTCTGCATCTCCCGGTCCACCTCAAAAACGGCTTCCGAGCACAGCCGCAGCCGCTTAGCGTCGGCCTCGGAAAAAGCCCGGCTGGACTTGTACCGCAGCTCGTGCTCCAAGCTGGCCCACATGTCCATGGCGATGGTCCGCAGTTGGATCTCCACCGGCAAATGCAGCGTCCCCTCGGAGATGACGATGGGCACCTCCACGATCAAGTGCAGACTGCGATAGCCCGAGGGCTTGGGCGTCTTGATGTAGTCCACCTCCTGGATCACCCGAAACGACTCGTTCCGGGTCAGCAGGCTGCGCAGGTAGTAAATGTCGTCTAAGTAGTTGCAGATGATCCGAATGCCCGCCACATCCTGCACATAGGCGTAGATGTTGTCAATGGTGACCTCGTGCCCCCGCCGCTGCAGCTTCTCCACAATGGAGTCCAGGGCCTTGATGCGGTACTCAATGTGGTGAATAGGCGAGCGGTCGTTGAGGGTAGCGAATTCCTCGTCCAGGATCTCCATCTGCGCCACGGCCATTTTCAGCGCGCTGCGGTACAAATGATTCACCCGCACCATGCCCTGGGCCAGCTCCTTCTCCTGCTGCGGCGACCCACCCGGCAGATGAATGTTGTTCATAGATAACTGATTGGTTTTCTCGACCATCATAAAATTTCCATCCTCCTCCTGCCCGAGGACCACCCCGAACATACCTATTATCAAGAGTATACCATAGATAAAGCAAAGATGTGTGAATAATTTGTATAAACCGCGAAAAATTTTGCCCCACCCCCGCACCCCTTGCACCCCCAAAATCTTTTCACTTTCATCTTTCCTCCACAAAAAAAGCTCCCGCCGGGGCAAGCCCCGGCGGTCCTCAACGCCAAAATTCAATTTCACAGGATCCCCGCCAGGAAGCACCCGGGGTCCTTCTTCAGCTGAGCCCGGCCCCAGCGCAGCATTTCCTCCACGCTGACGCAGGCCGTCACCACGCCGTCGCCCCACTGCTCCACGGTCACGGACCGCAAAAAGTCGTCCGGGCAGGCGGTGCGCACATAGTACGGGTGCGCCTCCGACCCGCACACCACCGCAGCGGGCTCCATATCCCCGGTGTAAAATCCCGGCTTCCCGGCCACAATGTCCAGGCAGTCCTGTACGGCGTTGAAGGCCGTGGGATACCGCCCGGCCCCCTGGCCAAAAAAGCTGTGCCGCCCGATCTTCTCGCCGTAGTAGGTGATAAGGTTAAAATTCTTCGGCACGGCGGCCTCCAGGTCGTGTCCGTCCACCAGGGTCGGCTCGATGAAGGCGCACACGCCCCCCTCCGCCGCCTTGGCCGTAGCCAGTAGCTTGCACACGAACCCGTGGGCCTTAAACGCCCGGATGTCCCCGTCCGTGACGGTGCGAATGCCGAACATGGGGATGTCCTCCTCCCGCACCAGCGCGTCGAAGGCGATGTTGGCGGAGATGGTCAGCTTCCGGCGCACATCGTCGCCGTCGATATCGGCGGAAGGGTCCGCCTCGGCGTAGCCCAGCTCCTGGGACTGCTTCAAAATTTCCGGGAACGACACCGGCGAAGCGTGCATGGCATCCATAATAAAATTGGTGGTGCCGTTCATAATGCCGCCGATCTCGCAAACCGTGTCCAGCCGCTTGCATTTTTCCAGGTTGGTCAGCCAGGGGATGCCCCCGCCCACAGCGGCTGTGCAGCGCAGCGAGACGCCAAAAGCCCGGGCCAGGCCCGTCAGCTCCGGGTAGTAGGCGCTGATGACCGCCTTGTTGGCCGTCACCACATGCTTGCCCGCCCGCAGTGCGGCGCAGATGTATTCATAAGCCGGGTGCAGGCCGCCCATGACCTCCACCACGATGCCGATGCTGCTGTCGTCCACAATGTCGCTGATGTCCGTCACGGTCAGGTCGCCCAGATCAGGCCGCGCCCGCCGCACTAAAACCTTTTTCACGGACAGGTCCTCCCGTCCCGCGCAAAAATCCAAAATGCCGCCGCCCACAACGCCGCAGCCCAGCAATCCAATGTTCATAAAGCCCCTCCTGCCAGGTGAAATTTCTGTCCCAATTCTACCCAAAACCGCCCAAAATGTCAACCAAAGAAAGAAAATTGGCACAGGTTCATATAGACTATTTAATAAAATGAAGAAGATGCTAAAAACTCATATAATAACAAGAGCTTAATATTTTGATTTTTTATATTGACAAGAGTGCATTTATACGATATACTTAGGCCAAAGGAGGGAAAAACATGAAGTTTTCTGGTCTATGCCCCGTGTGTGGGGAGCATCTGCATTTGGCCCGGTTGGCGTGCCCTGGGTGTAAGGCGGAGTTTCCCACGGATGAACCGCTTTTGCCCTACAATTACTTGCCCGAAGAGGATGCGCAGTTTTTGAAAATCTTTTTGGCTTGCCGCGGCAGCCTGAAAGATGTGCAGGCACAATTAAGAATTTCCTATCCCACTGCCAAGAAGAGACTGGAGGAACTGCTGCTGCGTTTAGGCTTGCGCAACGAAGATGAAAATGAGGAGGAAGTAGATATGAGTTTATTCAAGAAAACGGAGGCAGTCAGCACGAAAGCGTCGGACATCATCCGCAACAAGCTCTATGAAAATGGCGGCAAGGCTACGGTGCGCTCTGTCAGCGGCAAGCAGTATGTCATCAGAGCGGGTAATGACGGGAAAACATTTCTCTGCAATGAGTTGCCTATTAAGCCGCCTTTTTCCTACACGGTTTTCGATCACATTGTTAAGCTGCTGATTCGTGAGGGCGGCTCGGCCCGCAAAGGATTGGGGCGCAATTCCCGGCTGGGAGAGGGCCACTGCACCGAGGATACGGTTGTCGGTTACATTGGCGCGCATTATTTTGGAGCTGAATACGGAACCTATGTTTTCGACCCGGTGTTTGTCCTGGCCGCCGTGCTGGAGTGGGCCGGGATTGCCCGCAACGAGCGGGGGTATCTGTCCTTGACTGCGGACTATCTTACAAAAGTGCGATGATCACATTTTGGATTTTGGTAGCGATTTTGACGATTGTCAAAATTTTTGAAAAGAACGATTTTTAGATGCAAGAAAACAGCACCACCGCAATTGCGGTGGCGCTGTTTTGCTATATTTTTTGATTTTACCCGCGCACCAGCGCCAAGATCTCCTGCTCACCCATGAGCCCGGCGGAGCGCTTTGCGACCTGTCCGCCCTTGAATACCAGCAGCGTGGGGATGACCTCGATGCCATACCGCAGCGCCAGGTCCCGGCACTCGTCCACATTCACCTTCACGATCTGGAAGTCGTCGTATTTCCCGGCCATCTCATCCAGCGTAGGCGCCAAAGCCCGGCACGGCCCGCACCAGGTAGCCCAAAAGTCCACCAAAACCGGCACCGTGCTCTCCCGCACCGCCGCGTTAAAATTATCCTCATTTGCGTGAATAATAGCCATCGCAAATACCTCCTTCGTTCAAGTAGCTTACCCTTGATTATACACAAAAATACAAACCTCGCAGTGATAAAAGCAACAAAATCAAAAATTTGCCCCGAAAAAACCGCCATTGCCCCTCGTTCCGCGCAAATATACCGTAGGGGCGACCCTCGCGGTCGCCCGTCCACCGCACCATCATGCCCTCCGTAGGGCCGGGGTTCTACCCAGCCCGCCTCACCGCACTTCATGTAACCCTCCGCAGGGGCCGGCGTCCCCGACGGCCCGACCCGGACTTGCACCGCACCCTCGAAAACCCGTTGCCTCCCTTGCCTAAAGGGAGGGGGACAGGTTACAATCCGAAGTGCAACACCCCGAAAATAAGAAGACAATACGCCCTC
>CAVJNL010000067.1:0-9922 GCA_963650985.1 Clostridium sp. CAG:413 | reverse complement strand
CCCATCGGAGTTTTTTCAATCTAAAAGTGTTGCACTTGCTTGACAATCTGCCCTTTTCCTTCCACCCCCATCTTTCCCCTTTCCTCTTTCCTCTCCGTCCCCGCCCCCCTCCCACTTTTGTAACACTTTCGTAAACAATCCCCCGCACCGCTTGCAAAAGAATTTGGCCCGTGCTACACTACTTGCAATTATGTAATATAGGGGCAATATTTTTTTCCAAAAGAGGAGTGTACCGCATGCCAAAATTCAGCGTGAAAAAGCCACTTACGGTGTTCGTGGCGGTGCTGGCCATATTGGTCCTGGGCGTGGTGGCGTATCTGAAGATGACGCCGGACCTGATGCCCAACATGGACTTTCCCTATGTGGTCATCGTCACCACCGACCCCGGCGCCAGCCCCGAGACCGTGGAGGCGGACATCACCAAGCCCATGGAGCAGGCCATGGCCACGCTGAACGAGATCAAGCATGTGACCTCCTCCAGCCAAAACAGCGTCTCCATGGTGGTCCTGGAGTTCGAGCAGGGCGTGAATATGGACTCCACCGGCGTGGACATCCAGCAGAAGATCGCCACCTTACAGGGCAGCTGGGACGACACCGTGGGCACCCCCTATGTGCTGAAGATCAACCCCACCATGCTCCCGGTGGCCGTGGCCGCCGTGTCCAGCGACAAGATGGATGTGGCGGAGCTTTCCGAGTTCGTGGAGGGCACCCTCACCAATAAGCTGGAGGGCATCACCGGCGTTGCCAGCGTCTCTGTCAGCGGCATTTTGCAGCGGCAGATGAATGTGATCCTCAGCCAGGAGAAGCTGGACGCCCTCTCCGAAAAGCTGGCCGCCGCCGTAAACGCCCAGTTGGACGCGGCCCAGACCCAGCTCCAGCAGACCCGCCAGCAGCTCCTGGACGCCAAAGAGGCCATCCACACGGCGGAGGAGACGGCCATCTCCCAAACAGCGGAAAAGGCCCTCACCGCCGTCCGCGACAGCCTCCGGGAAATGGATACCCAGGAGCAGTCCTTCCGGGAAAGACTGACCCTGCTTCAGGAGCTTTTGCAGCGGAAAACCGAGCTGGAGGCAAAAAAGGCCGGCTACGATGCCCGCATTGCCGCCATTGAGAATAACCCCCTCCTGACGCCCGAGCAGAAGGAGGAGCAGATCGCCGCCATCAAGGCCGAGAGCGGCTACATCCAGGTCACCTCCGAGCTGGCGGAGATCGACCTGCGCCTGAAGGCCCTGGGCACCGACTGGGACCATATCCAGGAGGAGATCGAAAAAACAGCGGAGCAGCTCCGTCAGCTCCAAGAAAAAATTCAGCAATTCAAGTCCGATAACGCCGTCCTGGCGGGCCTGGTAGAGAAGATCACCTCCGGCGGCATGACCCTGGCCGAGGGGGCCCAGCAGCTCATTTCCGGCAGCGTGCAGATCGACTCCGCTCTGACCCAACTGGAGTCCGGCCTCTCCACCCTGGAGCAGAGCCGCTCCACCGCCCTGGCCCAGACGGACCTGTCCTCCGTCCTCCAGCTCAGCACCGTTTCCGCCCTGCTGACGGCGCAGAATTTCTCCATGCCCGCAGGCTATGTCCAGGAGGACGGCGTGCAGTACATGGTGTCCGTGGGCGACAACATCACCACCCAGGAGGAGCTGCGCAATTTGGTGCTCCTGGACCTGGGCCTGGACGGGGTCGATGCCATTCGCCTGGACGATGTGGCGGAGGTGTTCGTCACCGACAATTCCGATAAAATCTACGCCAAGCTCAACGGCGAAAACGGCGTCACCGTCACCTTCAATAAGCAGTCCACCTACGCCACGGCGGAGGTCTCCGCCAACATCTCCGACCGCTTCGATGAGTTGGCCCAGGAGTATGACGGCCTGCATTTCACCGCCCTCATGGACCAGGGCGACTACATCCGCATCATCATCGGCTCCATCTTTTCCAGCCTGGCCTGGGGCGCCCTGTTCGCCATTCTGATCCTGTACCTGTTCCTGCGCGACCTGCGCCCCACGGTCATCACCCTGGTGTCCATCCCCATCAGCGTCATTTTCGCCGTGGTGCTCATGTATTTCTGCGGTGTTACCATCAATATGATCTCCCTGTCGGGCCTGGCCGTGGCGGTGGGTATGCTGGTGGATAACTCCGTGGTGGTCATCGAGAATATCTACCGGCTCCGGGCCCGGGGCGCCAATGTGCGCCAGGCGGCGGTGGCGGGCGCGGGCCAGGTGCTGGGGGCCATCACCGCCTCCACCCTCACCACCGTGTGCGTCTTCCTGCCCATCGTGTTCGTGGAGGGCATCACCAAGCAGCTCTTCACGGACCTGGCCCTGACCATGACCTTCTCGCTGCTGGCCAGCCTCATCATCGCCCTGACCCTGGTCCCGGCCATGGCGGCGGGGATGCTCCAAAAGCAGAAGCCCATGAAACCGGGCCTGCTGGATAAAATTTACCCCGGCTACCGCAAGGCCGTGGCCTGGTCCCTGCGCCACAAGGCCGTGGTGCTGGGCGCGGCGGCGGTGCTCCTGGCAGGCTCGGCGGCCCTGACCATCCACCGGGGCTTCGTGTTCATGCCGGAAATTGACCTGAACACCGTCAGTGTCACCATCACCATGCCCGAGGGCTGCGACCACGACAAGGCCGCCGAGCTTGCCGACGAGGTGACCCGCCGGGCTCTGACCATTGAAAATGTGGAGACCGTGGGCGCGGCCATGTCCTCCAGCTCCGCCATGTCCATGATGAGCATGGGCAGCACCGGCGGCGACTACGATGTCACCGCCTATGTCATCGCCCCGGAGGGGGAGAGCGGCAACGCCGTGGGCCGCGAGCTGGTGGAGTTGTGCAAGGATATGGAATGCACCGTCACCTACGCCGGGGCGGCGGACAGCATGACCCAAATGCTCACCGGCAGCGGCATCACCCTGGAGGTGTACGGCGACGATATGAACGACCTCCAGGAGGCCGCCCGACTGGCCGGGGAAGCCCTGGAGGGCGTGGAGGGCGTCGCCTCCGTCTCCAACGGCCTGGAGGACGCCGTTCCCGCTATCCACATCACCGTAGACCGGGAGAAGGCCATGTCCCATGGCATGACCGTGGCCCAAATTTATATGCAGGTGGCCCAGGCCCTGTCCAGCACCACCACCGGTGCGGATATGACCCTGGACGGACAGGACATGGAGGTCACCATCGGCCTGCCTCAGGAGCAGCAGGTGACCCTGGATAACCTTATGGACCTGGAGATCGACCCCGGCTCGTCCATGTCCGGTGCCATGAGCTCCATGTCCGGAAGCACAAGCAGCTCCATGAGCAGTTCTTCCATGTCCGGCAGCTCCATGGGCAGCACCACCGCGACCACCACCGCCAATAGCTTCAAGCTGGGCGAGGTAGCCACCCTGGAGCGCACCGTGAGCCTCAGCACCATCACCCGCCAGGAGCAGCGCCGCTGCATCACCGTCACCGCCACCGTGGACGAAGACCACAATGTGACCCGCGTCTCCTCCGAGGCCATCCGTGCCATCGAGGCCCTGACCCTCCCGGCAGGTACCACCACGGAGTTCGCCGGGGAAAACGAGACCATCATGGAGGCCATGGAGCAGCTTATGCTCATGCTCCTGCTGGGCATCCTGCTGGTGTACCTGGTGATGGTGGCCCAGTTCCAGTCGCTGAAGTCCCCGTTCATCGTCATGTTCACCATCCCCCTGGCCTTCACCGGCGGCTTTATCATCCTGCTGATATGCGGGGTGGAGCTGAGCGTGGTGTCGCTCATAGGCTTTGTGATGCTGGTGGGCATCATCGTCAATAACGGCATCGTCCTGGTGGACTATATCAACCAATTGCGCCTGGACGGCATGGACCGTCGGGAAGCCATCATCGAAGCGGGCGTCACCCGCCTGCGCCCCATCCTCATGACCTCCATCACGACCATTTTGGGCCTGCTGGTCATGGCCTTCGGCGGCGACGCGGGCACAGCCCTCATGCAGCCCATGGCCCTGGTCTGCATCGGCGGCCTGGTCTACGCCACCCTCATGACCCTCCTGGTGGTCCCCTGCATGTACGACATCATCAGCCGCAAAGAACTCCGCAAGGTCGCCGAAACCGACCTGACCTATGAGGAAAAAGATTCATCAAAGGAATTTGAAATCTAACTGTAATACCACAAAAGCCGCACAGCATTTTCATGTCGTGCGGCTTTTAAATATAATATAAGGAACAATGGTCGAATTTGCAATTTAAATATTTAGATATTTAAAATATATTTTACACAAAAAATGATTGACTGAACTTTGATTTTATGGTAAATTATTTACACAAGGCTACGGCCAACTATAGTAAGAGTAGGAAGAAGGGATTTTTAGCAGAAGATAGGAGGAAATTATGAAAAGAATCGTTAGTATGCTCGCGGCCCTGATTTTGGTATTAACCATACCCCTTGGGAACATCGTGTATGCGCTGGACACTGCGGAAAGTGAGATTATTGAGCCGGATTATATGGATATAATTGAAGAAGTGTTTCCGGGCATAAAAGATGGACAGATTTCACCTCAATGGACGAGCGGAGCGCCAGATGCGGCAAATCCCAAAACGCATGGGTACATCACAAAAGAAGCGTTCATCTTGCTTCGAGGAGATAATGGTTCCGCAAATTCTTTTTACAATGGCCAGTTATCTGCACTTGTTCGTGGTTCGGTTTTGCCCGATAGTGACGAGACAACAGGTATTTATGCATGGCATTTTTATGGTGAAAACGGAAAGAATTATAGTGGTGGGTCTATAACCGCATATTCAAAGTGCGTTGAACACTATTATAATGCGGTTTCACAGTATAGAAACGGTTCAAGGGCGCTTGCAATGGAAACCCTCGGGCGGGCACTTCATTATTTGCAGGATGTGAATGTTCCGCATCACGCCAAAAATGCAACCGCTGTATTTACAAATCATACACAGTTTGAAAGCCTGGCTGAGAACAATATGGAATCTTATGCCGTGAGTAAACTAACGAGTGATGAATATTCTGATGCCAATAAATATGTCGGTACACTTGTCGATGAATATGCGAATATAGCCAGAGGATGGTATGCAAAAGCGTCTTCGGGTGACAATGACCAAATGCTGAGCGCGGCAAGGTCTTGCATAAGAAATTCGCAGAGAGCTACGGCGACTTTGCTTTATAAGTTCATGTTAGAGGTTAGCTAATAGCATGGACTTGATAGGGAGGTAAAAGTATGATCCAAGTAGTGATTTATAGCGGCATAGGCGCGCTCCTTTCGTGGACCGATTCACCAACCTTGCGATTCATCGTCATAATGGAAGTCATCTTGCTCGTGCTGGGTGTCCTGCTGGGCCTTTTTGTCAAGCCGGAACGCTGGCTGACCATAACCCTGGCGTCCCTGGCGGTCCTCGGCCTGCTGGTGGTCCTGAAAAGCTGCATTTTCGGACTGAGCAGCGACGCGTATATCGCCTATCCTTTCATAGGAGAAGCGGTTTGCGTCGGCGCAGTCGTTGCGCTGATCGTCTTCTCCATAAAGCGCGCCCGCACATAAAATATAAAAAATCAAAGAACTGCACGGCCCCCAGCCGTGCAGTTTTTCTATCCCCAATACCCCTTGCAAAACCCCATGTCATTGCGAAGCCAGCGCGCACGCTGGCTGTGGCAATCCGTAATCCCCCTATCCGCACCCCCCAAAAAACAAAAAATTCCGGGCACACACCCGGAAAAAACAAAAACCCCTCTTGACAAACGGGGCCTTGACTTGCTATAATGAATCGATTATGTTCGGATAGTGGGGGTATATCCCCTTTTACTATCTATCCATAGCATACCATCTTCGGCCCGGAATTACAAGCCAAACCGGCACAAAAGCGACAACAAACCCGTGCGTGTCGCGCCGGAGCCAGACCCCTCCGGGCCGAAAACCCCCGATCTCGTTAAGCAAAAAATGTTGACATAAAAGCAAGAAAGGCGTGAGTATTGAAGATGGCCAAGGACAAGTATTACGGCAAAACCCTGCGCAAGAATTTTGCCAGACACGAAGAGGTCATGGCGATGCCCAACCTGCTGGAGATCCAAAAGAAGAGCTACAAGTGGTTCCTGGAGACGGGCCTGCATGAGGTGTTTGAGGATGTAGCATCCATCAGCGACTATGCCGGGAACCTCGAGCTGAGCTTCATCGACTTCAGCATGAACGAGCAGCCCAAGTACGATGTGGAGGAGTGCAAGGCCCGGGATGCCACCTACGCGGCTCCCATGAAGGTCAGCGTGCGGCTGCACAACAAGGAGACCGGCGAGATCAAGGAGCAGGAGATCTTCATGGGCGACTTCCCCCTGATGACCCACTCCGGCACCTTCGTCATCAACGGCGCCGAGCGCGTGGTGGTCAGCCAGATCGTCCGCTCCCCCGGCATCTATTACGGCAAGGAAGTGGACCTCAAGACCGACCTGCCCCTGCTCACCTCCACCGTCATCCCCTACCGGGGCGCCTGGCTGGAGTATGAGACCGACACCAGCGAGGTCTTCTGGGTCCGCATCGACAAAAACCGCAAGCTGCCCATCACCTGCCTCATCCGCGCCCTGGGCCTCAAGACCGACGGCGAAATTCTCGACCGCTTCGGCGACGACCAGCGCATCGTAGCCACCCTGGAAAAGGACAACTGCAAGTCCTACGAGGAGGCCATGCTGGAGATTTACCGCAAGCTCCGCCCCGGCGAGCCCCCCACGCTGGACTCCGCTGAGACCCTGCTCAATAACCTCTTCTTCGACCCCCGCCGCTATGACCTGAGCATTGTGGGCCGCTATAAGTTCAATAAGAAGCTCACCCTTTGGTCCATCGCCCGCGACCGCAAGCTGGCCCTGCCCGTGGCCGACCCCGCCACCGGCGAGATTCTCTTCGACGAGGGCCATGTGCTCACCGGTAAGGAGTGCCGTGAGCTGGACGCCATCGGCGTGGCCGAGGTCACCGCCTATGCCGACGATGGTTCCACCGTTCGCGTCTACACCAACCGCATGTGCGACATGAGCCGCTATGTGGACTTTGACCCCAAGGCCCAGTGCGGCATCAAGGAGCGTGTGCGCTTCGATGTCCTCCAGGACCTGCTGAGCCGGTACCAGGGCCAGGAGCTTATCGACCAGTGCCGTCTCCATGCCGACCATTTGGTTCCCAAGCACATCATCGTGGACGACATTCTCGCCTCCATTAATTATATGAACGCCCTGGCCCACGGCCTTGTCACCAAGGACGACATCGACCACCTGGGCAACCGCCGCCTGCGCTGCGTGGGCGAGCTGCTGCAAAACCAGTTCCGCATCGGCTTTAGCCGCATGGAGCGCGTCATCCGCGAGCGCATGACCATCCAGGACCTGGATGTGGTCACCCCCCAGAGCCTCATCAACATCCGGCCCGTCACCGCCGCCATCAAGGAGTTCTTCGGCTCCAGCCCCCTGAGCCAGTTCATGGACCAGACCAACCCTTTGGCCGAGCTGACCCACAAGCGTCGTCTTTCCGCCCTGGGCCCCGGCGGCCTCAGCCGCGAGCGCGCCAACATGGAGGTCCGCGATGTCCACTACTCCCACTATGGCCGCATGTGCCCCATCGAGACCCCCGAAGGTCCCAACATCGGCCTGATCTCCTACCTGGCTACCTACGCCCGGGTCAATGAGTACGGCTTCATCGAGGCCCCCTTCCGCATGGTGGATCACGAGACCGGCAAGGTCACCGATGAAATTCATTATATGACCGCCGATGTGGAGGACCAGTATGTGGTCTGCCAGGCCGCCGAGCCGGTAGACGAGGAGGGCCGCTTCACCGCCAAGCGTATCACCTGCCGTCATAGAGACGAGATCATCCAGGTGGAGCCCCAGTATGTGGACTATATGGACATCTCCCCCCGTATGATGGTGTCCATCGCCACCGCCATGATCCCCTTCCTGCCCAACGACGACGCCAACCGCGCTCTGATGGGCGCCAATATGCAGCGCCAGGCCGTGCCTCTGCTGAAGCCCCACGCTCCCATCGTGGGCACCGGTATGGAGCACAAGATCTGCCTGGACTCCGAGGTGGCCGTCCTGGCCGAGGGCGACGGCGTTGTCACCAAGGTGGACGCCCGCGCCATCTCCGTCCACTACGACAGCGGCGAAACGAAGGAGTATAAGCTCATCAAGTTCCTCCGCTCCAACCACGGCACCTGCATCAATCAGAAGCCCATCGTCTCCGTAGGCGAGCGCGTCCACGGCGGCGAGGACCCCACGGTCCTGGCCGACGGCCCCGCCACCGAGCAGGGCGAAATTGCCCTGGGTCAGAACATCCTGGTGGGCTTCATGACCTGGGAAGGCTATAACTACGAGGACGCCGTGCTGCTCAACGAGCGCCTGGTAAAGGAGGACCTGTATACCTCCATCCATATCGAGGAATACGAAATTGACGCCCGCGATACCAAGCTGGGGCCCGAGGAAATTACCCGCGACATCCCCAATGTGGGCGAGGATGCCCTGAAGGACCTGGACGAGCGCGGCATCATCCGCGTGGGTGCCGAGGTCCACGCCGGCGACATCCTGGTGGGCAAGGTCACCCCCAAGGGCGAGACCGACCTCACTGCCGAGGAGCGCCTGCTGCGCGCCATCTTCGGTGAAAAGGCAAGAGAAGTCCGCGACACCTCCTTGAAGGTGCCCCACGGCGAGAGCGGCATCATCGTAGACGCCAAGGTCTTCACCCGTGAAAACGGCGATGAGCTTGGCCCCGGCGTCAACGAGGTGGTCCGCGTCTATATCGCCCAGCGCCGCAAGATCCAGGTGGGCGACAAGATGGCAGGCCGCCACGGTAATAAGGGCGTTGTCTCCCGTGTCCTGCCCCAGGAGGATATGCCCTTCCTGCCCGACGGTACGCCGCTTGACATCGTTCTGAACCCCCTGGGCGTTCCCTCCCGTATGAACATCGGCCAGGTGCTGGAGGTCCATCTGGGCTACGCCGCCAAGGCTCTCGGCTGGAAGGTAGCCACCCCCATTTTCGACGGTGCCACCGATAAGGACATCGACGCCGCCCTGGCCCAGGCCGGTCTTGACCCCGAGGGCAAGAGCTGGCTCTACGATGGCCGCACCGGCGAGCGCTTCGATAACAAAGTCACCGTGGGCTATGTCTACTTCCTGAAGCTCCACCACCTGGTGGACGATAAGATCCACGCCCGCTCCACCGGCCCCTACTCCCTGGTCACCCAGCAGCCCCTGGGCGGCAAGGCTCAGTTCGGCGGCCAGCGCTTCGGCGAGATGGAAGTTTGGGCCCTGGAGGCTTACGGCGCCAGCTACACCCTGCAAGAGATTTTGACCGTGAAGTCCGACGATGTCACGGGCCGTGTGCGCACCTATGAGGCCATTGTCAAGGGCCACAATGTGCCCACCCCCGGCGTGCCGGAGTCCTTCAAGGTACTGGTAAAGGAGCTCCAGTCCCTGTGCCTGGACATCCAGGTCCTGGACGAAGACGGCAACGAGATCGAGCTGAAGGAGGACGAAGACGCCCTGGATACCTTCAACCTGGCCCGCATGGACGCCGACGACCGTCAGCAGCGCTATGCCGACGAGGACGAGCTGGCCGATGCCGGATATGAAGAAGTCGATGAAGAGGAAGTGGACGCTTCCTATGACGACATCGACGAGGACGATGAGTATTAAGGAAGGGAGGAGCTTTTACAATGAGTTACGCAACATTTGATGCTATTAAAATCGGTATCGCTTCTCCGGAAATGATCCGTGAGTGGTCCTTCGGCGAGGTAAAGAAGCCCGAGACCATCAACTACCGCACCCTCAAGCCCGAGCGTGACGGCCTGTTCTGCGAGAAGATCTTCGGGCCCACCAAGGACTGGGAGTGCCACTGCGGCAAGTATAAGAAGATCCGCTTCAAGGGCAAGATCTGCGACCGCTGCGGCGTGGAGGTCACCCGTGCCAAGGTGCGCC
>CAVJNL010000066.1:0-10385 GCA_963650985.1 Clostridium sp. CAG:413 | reverse complement strand
AGTAGGTAGAGCACCTGCCTTTTAAGCAGGGTGTCCGGGGTTCGAATCCCCGACGGGGCACCAAAAAAGTCCAGGAATTTCAATGGTTCCCGGACTTTTTTATTTTTTGAAAATCAAGTTTGTTAGTAATGTGTTAGTAACGGCGCTCATTCCAGTTTTCGCATGACGCTGTTATAAACTCGCTCATTTGTGATTTTTAGGATATCTATAAGCTCGTCTATAACTTCCCATGCGTGGGATTGCTGTACATTATTCACCGCTTGCAGAAATTCGCTATCGGTATAATTTGCAGCAGGCACAGGGGCGGAAGCAGTGGAATATAAAACCTTCAGGCGCAGAATTTTCCGCTTTAATGATCTGCGCCTTGACGCTGCCATCTTTCATGCGCTTCAGCTGCACCCGCAGGCCGTTTTTTAACGCCCGTTCAATGGCGGCTTTTAGCTTGTCATCAATCATGCAGCACCTCTCAAGGAATTAAATCTACAATACCCTTTGCTGCTTTATAGAGCCGTTTCATAATGGCATTTTCCTGCAAATACTCCAGTCCCTTAAGCGTTATGCGTATTTTGCGAGGATTTTTTGAGCAAAGGTCTCCGGTCACACTGGTATACAAATCCGCATTCTTGATAAGCCCCGCATCTTGCAGCATTTCCAAGTACCGATATAAGCGTTCGGGAGAAACGCCCATCGTCTCAAATTGAAGATCATCAATATTAAATGTGGGCAGGTCCATCGACCGCTCCAGCGCAACAAGCAACTTATAAATTGCATTGAAATTATCCATTAATCAATCACCTCAATGCTTTCGATTTCATTCGGATAAAAAATCTTGATTTCGCCGCTATCCGCTTCAACCGCCATGTTATCTTGGTCATCGTCAGATTCAAGCGCATCTAATACAGCAATTACTTTGCCCTCAAACAATTCTCCCATTGCTGTCAAAAGTTTTACGCGGGGTAGTTGATTTGCATAATTCCAAATGTTTACCATTTATTTGTCCTCCTTCGGGCTTGTTGGTACAACATGGGTCCCTTTTTTTGAGTAATAAATACCCGCACGCTTTGTGTTATGATAAGCGTTATTTTTATAATACCGGCCTATCACACGATCTGCGTCGGTAAACTCTATGGTTTTAATTGCTCCGTTTTTTTGCGTTTGTACCACGACCGTTCCAGTGTCAACATATCTATCCACAAATTCTTGCGCTTCTTGCATCGTGATTGTCATAACGCTTTGCGGAGTCTGCCCCTTCGCAAGTCTTTGCGCCTTATACCTCTCAAACTCCGCCGTTCCTTCGATGTGGCGGGCTTGCACCTGTGGTCTAATTTTTGTGGAAATTTCTCCGCTTGCAATTTTCTCTTTTAGTATAGCAATATTTTTTTCGTTTTGCAACGCAGCTTGTGCGGCTTCCGCTTCTCGCCTTGCTTTTAATGCTTGCGCCGCCGCCTCGCTTTTTTCGTCGCCGTACAGCACCTTCAGACGTTCTCTCTGCTCCGGCAGTCCCGCCGCCCTGCTAAACTCCTTGTATTTGGCATTCAAGCGCCGCAGTTTGATGTTTGCGGTGGTGGCGTCTTCGGTAAGCCCTGCGGCTTCGTAGGCGTTTTTAAGCCGCTTTTGCTTGCGTATGGTGCGTTCTATGCGGCGCTGCATCTTTATTCATCCCCAAGATTGACAACCGCCCCCTACCTATGTTATAATAAATTACCAAAATTTGTGTGGATTTTTTTGGAACATCGCGTCCATTTTTCGCCACGCGCCCGGCTGGGTGCGCGGCGTCTTTTTATGGGAGGAACGAAAAATGAACCTGTTTTATCAGTTCATCGGCTTCGGCGCCCTGCTCACCATGGGTTTAAGCTACTGGCAGAAGGACAAGCGGCGGATCCTGCTGTGGCAAGTGCTGGCCAACCTGATCTTTGCCATTCACTATGCGCTGCTCCAGGCCCGCTCCGGCGCGCTGTGCAGCTTCTTTCAAATCGTGGTTTTGCTGCTCTTTTTATTGCAGGAAAAATATAACTGGAACAAGGCGATCACGGCGGTCCCCATCGTGGCGGTATTCCTGCTGATTGCCATTGTGACCTACGAAACGCCTGTGACCCTGCTGCCCATTGTGGCATCTTTGGCCGCGCTGCTGCCGTTTTTTCAGTCCAACAAGCGGGTGATACAGGCGGCGGGCATCGTTAGCGGGCTTTCGTGGCTGGTGTATGTCATCGCGGTACGGTCGTACTCTGGCATGGTCACGGAGTCGGTGCTGACCCTTATCACCGCCGCCTCCCTGCTGAAAAAGGAAACCCCGCCGGAGGAGCCCTAAAAATACAACTCCCCCGGCAACACGGGCCGGAGGAGTTCTCCCCATTTCACCTTAGGCGTAGTGTTTTCGGCTCTGCGCCGGGGACGCCGCCGTGCAGCGGCGGACATAGCAGGACCGGGCCTCGTTTTCCCCGCCGCAGCGGGCAGAGGCCACCAGCGCGGCCAATTTCCGCCGGGGCGGCACGACGGGAACGCTTTTTGCTTTTGCATTTACCATGGAACCAACCTCTGTTGCTTTTTCTGCTGTTATCATAGCCCAGCGGGCGTTCGGTTCCATCGTCAAATCCCCATGAACTTTTTGGGAATTTTGTGACTGCATCACAATGGAGGAATCCACCATGCCATCCCCGCGCAAAACAGACTATCCCACCCTGCGGGAGATACTGCATCTGCCCGCCTTTGCCGGCTGCATCGTCTGCGGCGGTGAGGTAGGCTTAGAGCGCAAAGTCACCGGCGTCAATCTGACGGATACGCCGGGTTATGCCCGGTGGCTTGCCCGGGGCGAGCTGCTGATAACCACCGGCTTCGCCCTCTCCGTGGCCGAAAACAGTGGCCGCGCCTGTGTGGCGGATGATCCGGCGGATATCCTGTGGCTACTGGAAGCAGACACAGCAAAAGCTGAAGCCTATATAGACCGCCACCTATCCCCGGTGCTGCGTCAGTCGGAGCCAAACCGACAGGAGCTGCTGGACACATTGGAGGGCTGGCTGCGCTGCCTGGGCAACCAGCGCCGCATGGCCCGGGAGCTGCACCTGCACTACAACACCGTAAGCTATCGGCTTCGGCAGCTATGGTCGCTGCTGGAGGCATACCCGGAGGCAGAGATCGTCCGCCTCACCGTCACCAAGATCCGCAACACCCGCGCCGAGACCGCCGCCGACCAGGTCATCGGCTGGTTCTCCCTGCTGCTGGACGGCCTGCCCCTTTTCGGCACCCAGGAGTTCGGCAAGACCCTGGGCAGCCTGGACCAACAATATTACCTGCTCACCGACGCAGGCCGCCCCTACTTTGTCCTCCTCACCGACGAGCACATGATCCTCCGGGCCCTGTCCCGACCCATCCACGAAAAGAAATTCACCATCGTCGACCGGGACTTCCAGACCGTCGGCCTTGTAAAATAATTTGACATCTGCCGCCTTGCGCGTATAATAAGAAAAAACAAAAGGACACCCGCCATGCAGAGAAAGATACCCGAGATCATACTGGACATCGTTCTTATCGTCGTTGTCCTGTTCCTCACGAACACGCTGGTGCTAAAGCTCCTCGACACCACCAGCATTTGGATCTATATTGCCGTGTATATCGCCCTGTACGCCCTGCTGTTTGGGGCCAAGCGGGGTATTCTCAACCTTTGGGCCCGCCGTCGTAAAGCTCCGGCGAAGGACGACCCCGACGCCCCGGGTGAGAGCAACTGAAAAAAGTTCGCCGCCCCCCTTGCCTTTTCCCGCTTCCCGTGCTATACTGAGCACAGTCATTTATGCTTACAATTTGGGTAAGCGATCCACAAACGACCGCAATCGTGAACAATGACGGCACATCGCTGTTCTTGTCAGGTCGCGGCCCATATCCTGTTCCCCCACCTGCTTGACAGCGAAAGTCAAGCAGGTTTTTTTGTAGGAGGGCTAAGTATGAATCATGTACTTTTAGGCAACGGCATCGCCCTGGTGGGCGCGGTTTTGATGGCGTCCATCGGGCTTATCCGTCAGCGCAGGCACATTCTCCTGGCACAGTGCGTGCAGTTCGGCGTCATGGGCGCGGCGAACCTGCTTTTGGGCGGGATCAGTGGCTTCATCTCCGCCCTGGTGAGCATCGCGCGGAATCTTATCTGCCTAAAATGGGAGCTCACGGTGCCTATCAAGCTGGGGGTCATCCTGGTGCAGGCGGTCCTGGCCTTTCGGGTGGGGTACAGCGGCCCCATCGGCCTCTTGCCGGGCATTGCCGCCTGCCTTTTCACCTGGTTTTTGGACATAAAGGACGAGGTGAAGCTGAAGGTAGTCATCATCGCCGCACAGCTCTGCTGGCTGGTCTACGACCTTTCCATCCACAACTATGTCTCCTTTGCCTTCGACATTGTGACGGTTCTTTCCAACCTCGCGGGCATCGCCGCCATCGTGCGCGCCCGCCGAAACGGAAAGTAACGCCCGGTCCTATTGACATCCGCCGCCCCGGCGCGTATAGTAAAGCCAATCAAAAAAGGAGAGCATTTCATGGAGTTTCTCTTCTCCGACCTGCTCAATAACCCCAAAGCGCCTAAGTGGCTGCGCTGCCTGATCGCCGGGGCCGTCTGCGGTTTGGTGATCCTCCTGGGCGTTCTTCTGGCGCTGAAAAGTCCAATGACCGCCGGACGCATTTTCGGTGTCGTGCTGGCTATCCTGTTCGCAGCAGCCGCCGTTTGGCTCTTTTGCAAGATCGCCAAGACCTCGCCCCGGGACGATTAAACTAAACATCCCTCACCCGACAGTCCACGCGGCCCTGTCGGGTAAATTTTTTGTGAAGAAAGTTCTCCGCAGGGGGTGGAAAATGCGGTTTAGCTGTGTTATACTCCCATCGAGGCAGCATGAACCGCCCCCAATTTATCAAAAAGGTGATTTGTATGTGGTTTGTTTTTGCATTGCTGTCCGCCGTGTTCGCGGCGCTCACCTCTATTTTGGCCAAGATCGGCATTGACGGCGTGAACTCCAACCTGGCCACGGCCATCCGCACCGTAGTGGTGGTGCTCATGGCCTGGGGCATGGTGTTCCTCACCAGCGCCCAGGGCGGCATTTCGGAGATCAGCCGCAAGAGCTGGCTTTTCCTCATTCTCTCGGGCCTGGCCACCGGGGCCTCCTGGCTGTGCTACTACCGGGCCTTGCAGCTGGGCGAGGCGTCCAAGGTGGTGCCCATCGACAAGCTGAGCGTGGTCATCACTCTGGTGCTGGCCTTTGTGTTTTTGCACGAGAAGTTCACCCCCAAGTCCCTCATCGGCTGCGTCCTCATCGCCGCAGGCACCCTGGTCATGGTCCTGTGAGGGCAAAAAAATCCTTTCAAAAGTGAGTATTGCCCATGAACCGTTCCACCTTACAAGTTTTAGGCTGCTACATCCTCTGGGGTCTGCTGCCGGTGTTTTGGAAGCTGCTGGCCGGGGTCAACTCGGCCTATGTGCTGGCCCAGCGGGTGGTGTTCTCCTGCCTGTTCTGCTACGCCGTGATCCTCATAAAAAAAGGCGGCCCCGCCGTCCGGGCCATCCTGCGGGATAAAAAGCAGAGGCGGCTGTACCTGTGCTGCGGCCTGCTCATTTCCATCAACTGGGGCGTTTACATCCTCACCGTGGCTATGGGCCGCATTTTGGAGGCCAGCCTGGCCTACTACATGAACCCGCTGTTTTCCATCCTCATCGGCGCGCTGATCTTCCGGGAGCGGCTCACCGCCGTGCAGTGGGTGTCCTCGGCCCTGGCCTTCATCGGGGTCATGTATTCCGTGGTGCTGTACGGCAATGTGCCGTATCTCGCCATCATCATCGGCCTGAGCTTCGCCCTGTATGGGGCGCTGAAGAAGGGCATCAAGGCCCAGAGCGAGGTCTCCATCTGCATGGAGACGCTGTCGGTGCTGCCCCTGGCCGTGGCGTTTATCCTGTACGCGCAGTTCTCGGGGCTCACAACCGTCTCCTCCCTGACCGGGACGGAGATCGCCCTGCTTGTGCTCAGCGGCGCGGTGACCTCGGTGCCCCTGATGCTCTTTGCCAGCGGCATCAAGCAGACCAGCATCACCGCCTCGGGCATCCTCATGTATGTGAACCCCACATTGCAGTTGCTACTGGGCGTGTTCGTCTACGGTGAGCCCTTCACCAAAGCCAACGCCGTCACCTTCGCCTTCGTGTGGCTGGCGGTGATCCTCTTCGTATTCGACACCCTCCGCCGCCGCAAACACGCGTGAGTAATGAAAAAGCGAAAGAGACGAACCAGTGGTTCGTCCCAGCTTGTCAAAAAACAACCCAAACGCCCCCGTTTTTGGTATAATACAGGAAACGGGGGTGTTTTCATGGAAGCTTGGAGAAAAGACGCACGGCACGAGCCAATTATTGTAGACCTGGAGGCCTTGGTTCCGAAAGACCATCTTCTGCGGAAGATCGAAAAGGTCATGGATTATGAGCGGCTGTATGAACGACTGGAGCCATACTACTGCCACGACAACGGACGCCCCGGGGCAGATCCGGTTGTGCTTATAAAAATGGTGCTCATTCAGCACCTGTTCGGTATTCCCTCGCTTCGCCAGACCTACCGGGAAATTCAGGTAAATAACGCCTACCGCTGGTTTCTCGGCTACAATTTGCTGGATACCATCCCCCACTTTGCCACGGTGAGCTACGCCTTCTGCAAGCGCTTTCCCGAGGAGTTGGCGGAAGAAATCTTCGAGCACATCCTGAGCAAGGCCATCAACAATCGGATGGTGGATCCCAGCGCGATTTTTATTGACGGGACCCATATCAAAGCCAGTGCCAACAAGAAAAAGTACCGGAAGGAGCAGGTTGCCAAAGCCGCGAAGGTTTACTCCAACCGACCGGGATGGAAAACGGATCTATCGCAGCACCCCGAAAAACTGTGTCAACTGTCCGTTCAAAGCCTGCTGTAAGGCAAATGAGAAGGGGCAGAAGTTATTCACGACCCACATTTGGCAGGAATACCTGGATATTGTGGAGGGCATCCGAAAGACCGACCTGGGCAAAAAGATTTACGCACAACGAAAAGAGACCATTGAACGGGTCTTTGCGGATGCGAAGGAGAAACACGCCATGCGTTATACACACCACCGAGGCTTGGCCGCCGTCACACGATGGGTCAGGCTTAAATTATTTGCTGCCATGAATCTGAAAAAATTGGCCCAATGGAGTTGGAGAAACTCCATTTTTCGTCTTATATTCGTTTGTTTTTCCCCGAACTGCAAGAAATCCCCCGCTTTCACGCAGCGAAAGCGGGGGGTCTTTGACAGACTGAAAAGTATGTGGGACGATGATCGCATCGTCCCACATACTTTTTTCGTAGGGGTCGCCGTCCCCTTATAAAACCACCGGCACCTCCCGGTCTATCACCATCTCCTCCGGCGTAACATGGCAGCAAAAGGCCTGCACCTGCACCCCGGCCTCTGCCGCCTGCCGTAAGGCCTGACCAAAGGCCGGGTGCGTCCTGTCATTGGGCGCAAAGTCCAGTACATTTTCCATCTGTACCACGAAAAACGCAGTGGCCCGGTGTCCCTGCTCCACGGCCCGTACCAGCGTGTGCAGGTGCCGTACGCCCCGCTCCGTAGGCGCATCGGGAAAGTACACATGGCCGCCGTTTTCCAGGGTCACACCCTTCACCTCCACATAGTGCAGCCCTTTTTCCGTCTCCAGCAAAAAGTCCAGTCGGCTATCCTCGAAAAACACCTCGGGCCGCACCCGCAGAACGCCCTCCTCCAGGTTCTTCGCCCACTCGCCGAAGACCCGGTTGGGGGCCTGGGCGTCCATGTTCACCAGCCTGTCCCCCTTCTGCACGGCGATCAGGTCCCAGGCCGTTTTCCGCTTTGGGTTTGTCCCCTTTTCCAGCCACACCTGCACCCCGGGGTGCAGAAGCTCCCGGCACCGCCCGGTGTTTTTCACATGGCACACCACCTCCTGCCCCTGCAAGAGCACATGGGCGATGAACCGATTGGGCCGGGCCAAAAACACCCCCGGCTGCACTTCTCCGTATCGCATTACGAAAAAATCCTCCGTATTATTTCTGTCGCATAGAGCCATGATAACATAAGATTCTTAAAAAGAAAAGTCTTTGTTAAACTTCCAACAATATCTAAAAATTTTTTAGCTATTCTGTCGAATTTTTAGTTTTTTTCTTCACGGCTATTGAACTTGCACAAAAAATTTGCTACAATGATCTCAAATTTCGATGTAGGAGGAAAATACCCATGGAATATTCCAGCCTTTTCGTCTGCCTGATGGGATTGGGAACGGTGTTTGTAGGTTTGGTCTGCATCATCCTGCTGGTATCGCTGATGAGCTATGTCTGCCGCAAGTCTGAAGCAAAATCCGCCGCCCCCGCTCCCGTGGCTGCCTCGGTCAGCGTGCCCAATCCCGGCATCCAGCCGGAGCTCATCGCCGCCGTCTCAGCCGCCATCGCCGAGGAAATGGGCACCGATGTTTCTGCCATTCGCATCATTTCCATGAAACAAATCTGATTTGGAGGATAATATAAATGAAAAAGTACAGAGTGAATGTAAACGGCACCGCTTACGAAGTCGAGCTGGAGGAAATCACCGGCGCCGCCCCCGTGGCCGCACCCGCTGCCCCCGCAGCGCCTGCCGCTCCCGCTGCTGCCCCCGCCGGTGGCGAGCCGATCACTTCTCCCATGCCCGGCAATATCCTCAGCGTCAATGTCGCCGCCGGTGATGCCGTGAAAAAGGGCCAGGTGCTGATGATCCTGGAGGCCATGAAGATGGAAAACGAGATCATGTGCCCCTGCGACGGCAAGGTCGTCTCCGTCAGCGTTTCCAAGGGCGCCACGGTGGAGTCCGGCACGCTGCTGTGCGTCATCGGTTAAGCGGAGGTCCGCTGTATGGAAGCTATTGCCAATTTCTTCACCAGCACCGGCTTTTTCCAATTCACCCAGGGCGACAACTGGAAATGTCTCATTATGATTTTCATTTCCTGCGTGCTCCTGTTCCTGGGCATTAAGAAAAAGTTCGAGCCGCTGCTGCTGGTGCCCATCGCCATCGGTATGCTGGTGACCAACCTGCCTGATGCCGGTATGTTCCACGAGATTCTTTTCGCCGGCGGCCATGTCCATTGGGACATCTTCCAGGGCGAGCCCATCACGGCCAGCTTTTTGTCCGAGATGTTAAATAGCGGCGTTTCCGCCGATGTGCTCCAGCCCTATGTAGACTCCATCTGGTCCGCTGCTCAGAGCCTCTTTAACGCCGACACCATGAACCAGGCCGCCGTCCAGATCGCCGCCTCTACCGGCGACGCGGTGACCTCCCTCTCCGTGCAGGTCCAGACCCTGGTGGCCGCCGAGCAGTTCGCCGCCGCCAGCGGCGTGACCATGAGCACCGTCACCGTCTCCGTGGGCCTCATTGATGTCCTGTACCTGGGCATCAAGCTGGGCATCTACCCCTGCCTCATCTTCATGGGTGTGGGCGCCATGACCGACTTCGGCCCCCTGATTGCCAACCCCAAGAGTCTGCTGCTGGGCGCTGCCGCGCAGCTTGGCATCTTCATCACCTTCGTGGGCTGCCGCCTCATGGGCTTCAGCGGCGCGGAAGCGTCCTCCGTGGGTATCATCGGCGGCGCAGACGGCCCCACGGCCATCTTCGTCACCGCCATGCTGGCCCCGGCCCTGCTGGGCCCTATCGCCGTGTCGGCCTACTCCTACATGGCCCTGGTCCCGGTGATCCAGCCCCCCATTATGAAGGCCCTGACCACCGAAGAAGAGCGCAAGATCGTCATGAAGCCCCTGCGCCAGGTGAGCAAGAAGGAGAAGATCTTCTTCCCCGTGGTCGTCACCGTGTTCGTTGCGCTGCTGGTCCCCTCTGCGGCTCCGCTGATCGCCTGCCTGATGCTGGGCAACCTGGCTAAGGAGTGCGGTGTGCTGGATCGTCTCAGCAAGACCATGCAAAACGAGCTGATGAACATTGTCACCATCTTCCTGGGCATCTCCGTTGGTGCCACCGCCACCGCCGCCACCTTCCTCAGCCCCAAGACCCTGGCCATCATGCTCATGGGCGTTGTAGCCTTCAGCTTCGGCACCGCAGGCGGCGTGCTGCTGGCCAAGTTCATGAACCTGTTCCTGAAGGAAAAGATCAATCCCCTCATCGGCTCCGCCGGTGTTTCCGCTGTACCCATGGCCGCCCGCGTCTCCCAGAAGGTCGGCCAGCAGTACAACCCCGGCAACTTCCTCTTGATGCACGCCATGGGCCCCAATGTGGCCGGTGTCATCGGCTCGGCCATCGCCGCCGGTGTGCTGATCTCCCTTTACGGTTAATGGAGTCCTGCAAACAAAAGTCAATAGCTGAAATGAAAAAAGTCCCGCAAAATTTGCGAGACTGAAAATGGGCGCAACAAAACAAGCTGG
>CAVJNL010000065.1:0-10797 GCA_963650985.1 Clostridium sp. CAG:413 | reverse complement strand
CGGACAGAGTCGTCCGCCCCTACAAAACCTTTGCGTAGGGGCCGATGCCTACATCAGCCCGCCCCCACCGTCCTCCTTGTAAAGCATCCATAGGGGGCGGCGTCCCCGACGCCCCGCTTTCACGCACTCTCATGTAATCCGTAGGGGCGGGGTTCTATCCCGCCCGTTCTGCTCTGCACTATTTACAAATTACAAATTCGCCTGCACAAACTGCATGAATTTCTGCGCTGCGGAGGTCTGGGGCACATCCCTCAGGATGCACAGGTCTACGCTCCGGGGCGGGATGGAAAAGTCCGTTTGCAGCTTGCGCAGCTTGCCGCTGGACAGCTCGTTCTTCACAAATTCCTCTGTCACCCCCGCCACGCCGAAGCCGATGGCTGCCAGGTCTACCAGCAGGCTCCGGGCACCCAGCTCGATCTCCGGGTTCAGGTGATGGCCGTTCTGCAAAAAGAACTTGTCCAAGTGCAGGCGGCTGGAGGCCTTGCGCTCCAGCAAGATCAGCGGGAACTGCACGATCTCCTCCAGGGTGTAGATGTGGTCAAAGTTGCAGTCGTAGTCTGCCGCCGCCACGAAAATGGAGTGGGTCTCAAAGCAACGGAAGGTGCTCAAGGAGCTGGCGTCCTGGGGGGTGCTGGCAAAGGCGATGTCTACCTTGCCCGACTGCAACAGGCCCAGCACCTTGTGGCTGCGGCCCGAGATGATCTGAATGTGTACCCCTGGGTACTGGCGGTGAAAGCGGTCCAGATAGGGGAGGAGGAACTGACTCGTCACCGTGTCACTGGCGCCGATGGTCAGGTGTCCCACCTGCAATTGCCGGGACTGGGACAGCTTTTCCTCCCCCGTCTCCAGCAGGCCCATGGCGCTGCGCACATACTCGTAGAGCATCTTGCCGTCCGGGGTCAGGGACACGCCCCGGGAATTGCGTGCGAAAAGCCGGGACTGCAAGTCCGACTCCAACTGCTTGATAGACTGGCTCACAGCCGACTGGGAAATAAACAGATTCTGTGCCGCCGCGGTGATGTTGCCCGCCTCGGCGACCTCCTTAAATACACGGTAAAGCTCCAGTTTTACAGCCATTTTTTCACCTCAACATTAGAAATGATAATCGGAAAACGGGGTTTTATCTGTAATGATTATACCAAAATCCCATGAAATTGCAAGCATTTCTTTTCTGCCCTTGCATATTGCAGAAAACCGTGGTATGATAAAAAAGTCCCGAAAAGGAGTTTTTTTATGAAGAAAATTATAAGCGTGCTGAAGCGGCAGGACCTGATGAACCAGCTTTTGCTGGCGGCTGGATTTGTGCTGTGTATTGTGTCCATTTTCATGAAGCAGGCAAAGGTGGGTTTGGTCGTTCTGGTGGTGGTGTGTTTTTTGGCTGTGGCCAGAAGCGGAAACCGCCGCA
Source organism: Clostridium sp. CAG:413 (assembly GCA_963650985.1). GTDB lineage: Bacteria > Bacillota > Clostridia > Oscillospirales > Oscillospiraceae > Vescimonas. Next base: position 9,392 of record CAVJNL010000065.1, on the reverse strand, counting down.
AGCGCATGAGCCACCTGTACGGCGCACTGTATTTTCATATGCCTGACGGGGAAATTTACCCCATGACCTTTGAACAGGTCAAGTCAGAGTATGTGCATGGCCAGCAGAGTAAATACGCCGGCCGCCGCGTTACGGTGAAATTCATATATTGTGGCCTGGATGAAAACGGCGACATCGACACCGGCTTCGGCCTGCGCATCCATGCTGATGAAAAGTTCTTGCAGGACTGGAAAAAGGGTCAGATTTTGGCCGTCACGGGCCACATCACCGCCAAGAGCCGCGACTATTTTATGATCGGAGAGGTGGAGGAAATTCGTCTGTCCACACAGAAAGAGGATTTGACCGTTTCGGACGAACCGAAAGCGGAAGATCATACAAAACAGGAGGAATGACAAAATGAAATTCATGATCGAAACTTCTGCCCGTCACATTCATCTGACGCAGGAAACCGTTGAGAAGCTGTTTGGCGCCGGTTTTCAGCTTACCAAGCGCAAGGACCTGTCCTATCCCGGCCAGTTCGCCTGCAACGAGCGCGTCACCCTGGTGGGCCCCAAGAAGGAGATGGCCAATGTGTCCATCCTGGGCCCCGTGCGTAAGGCCGACCAGGTAGAGGTCTCCGGCTCCGACGCCCGCGCTTTGGGCATCGACGCCCCCGTCCGTGAGAGCGGCCATGTGGAAGGCTCCGGCGCCTGCAAGCTCATCGGGCCTGCCGGCGAGGTGGAGCTGAAGGAGGGCGTGATCATTGCCAAGCGGCACCTGCATGTTTTGGAGAGTGACGCGGAGAAGATGGGCATTAAGAACGGCGAAATTATTCGCGTGGCCTGCGGCGGCGAGGGCCGTAAGCTGATCTTCGACGATGTGGTGGTCCGCGTGAACAAGGACGGCGCTACCACCATGCACATCGACACCGACGAGGCCCAGGCCGCCGGTGCTCCCACCGAGGGCGAGATCTTCCGGGTGTAATTTTTATAAGAAATTCAACAACTGTAAAGGGCATCTTCTTGACAGAAGATGCCCTTTTAGACTATCAATAGAACGGAAAATTTACGAGGCGGTAAGGAAGGGAGTGTGAGGGAAACCCAAGAAGGGTGTCCCTCACCATTCAAATCAATTGTTTTTGAAACTTTGAAAAGTTTCAAAAACTTAGGCAGCGTGTTGAAAAGTTCTTTTCAACACGCTGAGGGCATCTTCTTTACGGAAGATGCCCTTGCTTTTTACTTATTTTATCGGCGCAGTTTGTCCCAGAGAACGATTTTCCCTGCCTGGCGGCTGCGGTCCAGGTCGATGATGCGCTGGTTGCGGCTGCCCCGGAATTGGAGGGAAATATCTTTCTCTTCGGCGATGAACGGGCCATCTACCAGGATGCTGATATAGGAGAGAAACTCCTCTGTAATGGAGCAATTTGGGTGAATTTCGGTGAAGTTTTGGGGATCTTTTAGTGTATATCCGGTGAAGCACCAGACACCCTTTTTGGGGAAGTTACGGTGAATATTGCGCAGCAGGGGAAGCAGGGCCTGCTGGTTTTCCGGCTCCAGAGGATCACCTCCCAAAAGGGTCAGGCCGTTTACATAAGACTTCTCCAGCTCGGTATAGATTTCTTTTTCCGTTTCCTCCGTGAAGGGCTGGCCGAAGCAGAAGTCCCAGGTCTGCGGCTGGAAGCAGTCTTTGCAGTGGTTGCGACAGCCGGAGACGAACAGGGTGACCCGGACGCCCTCGCCGTTGGCAATGTCACATTTTTTCAGTTCGCCGTAGTACATAGTTTTCCTCGATTCCAGAGAAAACGGGGTGGAGCGGTCCACCCCGTTTTTTTGTTTTTCTTACAGGTGCAGGACTCGGTCTTTGATCTCCTGGGTGCGGCCCTGGTTCCAGAACTGGGTGCCGATGTAGCCGCAGGTACGGCGGGCTACATTCATCTTGTCCTGGTCGGTGTTGCCGCACTGGGGGCATTTCCAAATGAGCTTGCCGTCCTCCTCCACCACTTGTATCTCGCCGTCCCAGCCGCAGACCTGGCAGTAGTCGCTCTTGGTGTTCAACTCGGCGTAGATGATGTGGTTATAGATGAACTTCATCACCTCCAGCACGGCGGGGATGTTGTTCTGCATATCCGGCACCTCCACATAGCTGATGGCGCCGCCGGGGGAGAGGTGCTGGAACTGGGCCTCGAACTCCAGCTTTGTAAAGGCGTCGATGGGCTCGGTGACATGGACATGGTAGCTGTTGGTGATGTAGCCCTTGTCGGTGATGCCCTCGATGACGCCGAAGCGCTTTTGCAGGCACTTGGCAAACTTGTAGGTAGTGGACTCCAGGGGGGTGCCGTAGAGGGAATAGTCGATGTTCTCGGCGGTCTTCCATTCCTGGCACTTCTCATTCATCTTCTTCATGATGGACAGGGCAAAGGGGGTGGCGGAGGGGTCGGTGTGGCTCTTGCCGGTCATGTACTTCACACACTCATACAGGCCCGCATAGCCCAGGGAGATGGTGGAGTAGCCGCCGTAGAGGAGCTTGTCGATGGCCTCACCCTTCTTTAGCCTCGCCAGGGCACCGTACTGCCAGAGGATGGGGGCGGCATCGGAGGTGGTGCCCTTCAGGCGGTCGTGGCGGCAGCGGAGGGCCCGGTGGCACAGCTCCAGCCGCTCGTCAAAGACCTTCCAAAATTTCTCAATATTGCCGCCGGAGGACAGAGCCACATCCGGCAGGTTGATGGTGACCACGCCCTGGTTGAAGCGGCCATAATACTTGTGCTTGCCGGGCTCGTAGTTGCCGGCGTTGGCGATGTTGCCCACCCCCGCGTCGGTGAAGCGGTCGGGGGTCAGGAAGGAGCGGCAGCCCATGCAGGTGTAGACATCGCCCTTGAGCTCCTTCATCTTCTTCTCGGAGATGTAGTCGGGCACCATGCGGCGGGCGGTACACTTGGCGGCCAGCTCCGTTAAGTACCAGTAGGGGGAGTCCTCGTGGATGTTGTCCTCCTCCAGGGTGTAAATGAGCTTGGGGAAGGCGGGGGTGACCCACACGCCCTTTTCGTTTTTCACGCCCTGGTAGCGCTGGAGAAGCATCTCCTCGATGATCATGGCCAGGTCTTTTTTCTCCTGCTCGTTGCGGGCCTCGTTCAGATACATGAACACAGTGATGAACGGGGCCTGGCCGTTGGTGGTCAGGAGAGTCACCACCTGGTATTGGATGGTCTGGACGCCCCGGCGGATCTCCTCCCGCAGGCGGGTCTCCACCAGCTCACTGATCTTCTCCTCACCGGGGTCCACGCCGATGGACTCCATCTCGCCCTGGACGATCTTGCGGATCTTCTGACGGCTGACCTCCACGAAGGGGGCCAGGTGGGTGAGGCTGATGGACTGGCCGCCGTACTGGTTGCTGGCTACCTGGGCCACGATCTGAGTGGCGATGTTGCAGGCGGTGGCGAAGCTGTGGGGGCGCTCAATGAGGGTGCCGGTGATGACGGTGCCGTTTTGCAGCATATCCTCCAGGTTCACCAGGTCGCAGTTGTGCATGTGCTGGGCGTAATAATCGCTGTCGTGGAAGTGGATGATGCCCTCCCGGTGAGCCTCCACGATCTCCGAGGGCAGGAGGATGCGCTCGCTGAGGTCGCGGCTGACCTCACCGGCCATGTAGTCACGCTGGGTGGAGTTGACCACGGGGTTTTTATTGGAATTCTCCTGCTTGGCCTCCTCGTTGTTGCACTCGATGAGGGAGAGAATTTTGTCGTCGGTGGTGTTGGACTTGCGGACCAGGGAGCGGGTGTAGCGATAGGTAATGTAGTGCTTGGCTACCTCAAAGGCGCCGTGGGCCATGATGTAATGCTCCACCATGTCCTGAATTTCCTCCACCGTGGGGGCGCGGCCAATTTTCTGGCACTGGAGCTCCACAGACTCGGCGATGCGGCGAATCTGTATGGGGGTCATGCGGTCCGCTTCCTCCACAGAGTCGTTGGCCTTGGTAATGGCGACGATGATTTTGGTGATGTCAAAAACCACCTCAGAACCGTTTCGCTTGATGATCTTCATTCTTGTATCCTCCTCTGTCCCCGGTGGGCAAGTATTGTGTGAACACACTTATAGTACACTATATATTGTGGATTTGCAAGAGCATGATACACAAAATATGGTAAAAATCTGTGACAAAAATAGGGGCGAAATTTTGGAGGAACAGACAAAAAACACAAAATGTGGTAAATATGTACACGGGGCGGACACAAAATATAGTAGGAAAACAAAAATGCACCGCTGCCGGGAAAGCAGCGGCGCAGGGAAGGGGTAAAGTCAGGCGGTGGCGGCGGATTCCTGGGCCATCCGCTCCTCGCACACCACGAGATAGTAGGCCAGGGCCACCAGGGGCAGCACGCACCAGGATGCCTTGACGGAGAAGAAATGCACGGCGTAGAAGGAGAGGGCGGCTCCCACATGGAAGCACAGAATGGTGGAGACATAGAACCACATGCGCCGGAGCTGGCCCTCTTGACGGAAGCACAGGTGCCGGGCCAGGGAGAGGGAGGCCTGCTTGGCATTGTTGGTGGAGAAAATGGTGGAGCTGATGTGGTCCTGGGCCCCGGTGAAGCTGCTCCACTGGACGCTCATGGCGAAGAAAATGGGGTACAGAGACGGGAGAATGGGCATATCCTGGGGGAAAAAGGAGATAAGCGCCGCGCAGAGGGCGTCCACCAGCGGGGAGATGCGGCGCATATTACACCCGAAGAGGTGGGGCAGCACCACCGTGGACATGGTCCCGGCCACATAGAGGGCCAGGGCTCCCAGATGCCAAAGGGCCTGGAGCCAGCTGCCGTAGAGGGCGCTTATGAGCATTTCCAGCAGGTTCAGGGTCTGGGCATTGGCCATGACGCCCACCCGGATCAGGACGGCATAGGCCGCAAAAAAACCGCCCACCGAGGCGAAGGCCAGGTGGCGATACCAGTCGATGCGAGGGCTGCGAATCATAAAATCACCCAATATTTTTTCAATAATTCTTTTGGAATTGCGCGCTTCTATTGTGGCCCGGCGGGGAAACGGAATCCCCCAGTCCGCTTCACGGGCAGCCCCTTTTAGGCAAGGGGGCCGGAAAAAATCGCGCCGATAGCGCAAAGTTTTTGACACAATGAATATATAATAAGTATAACAGAAATTTTCGGGGGAACAAGAGGCAAGTTGGACAAAAAAGGGGGAGAGGGGAGAGAATGTATTGACAAGCGGGGATTTTGTGATAAAATAAGTAAAAATGCTGAGAGGAAGTCAAGCAGACTGCCGGTCCGAAGCGAGACGGGGCGTGGTGAGAGCCCGTTGGACGCAGGGGTCTGCGCGCCGCTTCGGAGCGGCCGGTGAGGAGCCGGACGGTTCATCCCCGTTACAGGGTGGCTAAGAGGGCAGAGTTTTCTGCTGAATTAGGGTGGTACCGTGAAGTTTGACCTTCGCCCCTATGTGTGGGGTGGAGGTTTTTTGTTTTATCGAGGTGAAAAAATGGCGTATAAGATCGTGAACATGGCGGAGGACTCACGCAGCGGGCAGTTTGCCTACTTTCGGGCCTTTGCGGACCCCTGGGCGGGCATTACCGTGCAGGTGGATATTACAGAGTTCCACAGGGCCCTGGACGGGCGGCCTTTTTTTCTGAGCTTTCTCTACGCCATGACAAGGGCTGCCAACGCCGTGCCGGAGTTCCGGCGGCGGCTGCTGGACGGGCAGGTGGTGGAGTTTGACCGCTGCTGCCCCTCCTACACGGCTATGAAGGGCAGCGGCGTGTATGTCTACTGCCTGGTGGACAGCGGGCTTTTGCCCTATGAGGAATTCCTGGCCGACGGCAAGCGGCGGCAGGCGGAGGCCCTGCGGGGCGATGAGCTGGTGGAGAGCGGCGACCCGCTGAGCAACTTTTTCGTCTCCTGCGTGCCCTGGTTCACCTACACCCAGCTCAAGCACCCCATGACCGGGCCAGACGACAGTAATCCCCGGTTTTCCTGGGGAAAATTCACATATATGAACGGACGGGTGGTTATGCCGGTGACGGTTTATGTAAACCATGCCCTGGCGGACGGGTTGCACATTGCCCGGTTTTATGAGAATCTGGACCGGGAACTGACAAATATAGTTGAGCAAATTAAAAATTCATGATAAAGGAGCAAAAAAATTATGAGCCATCCCTATCACGGACTCAATGAGCTGCGGGAAATGTTTCTCAGCTACTTTGAGAGCAAGGGCCATCTGCGCCTGCCCAGCTTTTCGCTGGTGCCCCAGAACGACAAGTCGATCCTGCTGATCAACGCCGGTATGACGCCCATGAAGCCCTGGTTCAAGGGCGAGGAGGAGCCGCCCCGGCACCGGGTCTGCACCTGCCAGAAGTGCATCCGCACCGGCGACATCGACAATGTGGGCCACACCGCCCGGCACGGCACTTATTTTGAGATGCTGGGCAACTTCTCCTTCGGCGACTACTTCAAGCACGAGGCCATTGCCTGGAGCTGGGAGTTTCTGACCAAGGTGGTGGGCCTGGAGGAGGACCGGCTGTATCCCTCTGTTTATGAGGGCGACGACGAGGCCTTTGACATTTGGAACCAGGAGATCGGCATTCCTAAAGAGAAAATTTTCCGCTTCGGCAAGGAGGACAACTTTTGGGAGCACGGCTCCGGCCCCTGCGGCCCTTGCTCGGAGGTGTATTACGACCGGGGCGAGAAGTTCGGCTGCGGCAAGCCCGGGTGTACCGTGGGCTGCGACTGCGACCGGTATATTGAGATTTGGAACAATGTGTTCACCCAGTTCGATAACGACGGACACAACAACTACACGGAGCTGAAGCAGAAGAACATCGACACCGGCATGGGCCTGGAGCGGCTGGCTGTGGTGTGCCAGGATGTGAACTCGCTGTTTGATGTGGACACGGTGATGAACATTACCAACAAGGTCTCGGAGCTGACTGGGGCGTTCTACGGCCAGAGTCAGAAGCGGGATGTGTCGCTGCGGGTGATTACGGACCACATTCGGGCGGCTACCTTTATGATTTGCGACGGCATTTTGCCGTCTAACGAGGGGCGGGGCTATGTGCTGCGGCGGCTGCTGCGGCGGGCGGCCCGGCACGGCAAGCTCCAGGGCGTGAACGAGCCGTTCCTGTATCGCATTGTGGACACGGTGGTGCATGAGAACGAGTGCCAGTACGGCGACCTGCGGGAGAAGCAGACCTACATCACCAAGGTCATCCGCACCGAGGAGGAGAGCTTCGCCCGGACCATCGACGGCGGTATGCGCATTTTTGCGGAGATGCTGGCCGAGCACCAAGCCAAGGGCGAGACGGTGTTCTCCGGCGCGGACGCCTTCAAGCTGTATGATACCTTTGGTTTCCCCATTGACCTGACCGCCGAGATGGCTGCCGACGAGGGACTGACGGTGGACGAAGAGTCTTTCCGTCTGCTGATGCAGGAGCAGAAGGAGCGGGCCCGTGAGGCCCGAAAGGCCCTGGGCGACTTGGGCTGGGCCGGCGTGGAATTCGGCAAGGAAGTGCCGTCCACGGAGTTTGTGGGCTACGACCAGTCGGAGTGTGAGGCCACGGTGGTGGCCCTGGTGTGCGAGGACGAGCTGTGCGGCCAGATCGAGGCCGGGAGCGATGGCATCGTGGTGCTGGACAAGTCCCCGTTCTACGCGGAAATGGGCGGTCAGGTGGCAGACCACGGCGTTATTGCTGCAAAGGGAATAACCTTTACAGTGACCGATGTACAAAAGAATAAGGGCGGCAAGTTTATGCACTACGGCCATTTGGCCGAGGGCGTGCTGGCGGTGGGCGACACCGTGGAGGCGGCCATTGACACCCATCGGCGCAAGGCCATCTGCCGGGCCCACACCACCACCCATCTGCTGGATGCGGCGCTGAAAAAGGTCCTGGGCGACCATGTGCATCAGGCGGGCTCCCTGGTGGAGCCGGACCGTCTGCGCTTCGACTTCACTCATTTTGAGGCCATTACCCCGGAGGAGCTGAGCCGGGTGGAGTGGATGGTCAACGATGCCATTTTGGAGGGCTATCCCGTTGTGACGGAGGTCCTGCCTATCGAGGAGGCTAAGAAGAAGGGCGCGGTGGCTATGTTCGGCGAGAAGTACGGCGAGACGGTGCGTGTGGTGGAGATGAGCGACTTCTCCATGGAGTTCTGCGGCGGTACGCATTTGGACAACACCGCTAAGGCGGGCCCGTTCCGCATTAAGTCCGAGAGCAGCGTTGCCTCCGGCGTGCGGCGTATGGAGGCCACCTGTGGGCGTCTGAGCCTGGAGAGCATGGAAAAGAACCACGGCGTTCTGTCCAAGGCGGCCCAGTTCTTCAAGACCGCGCCGGCGGGGCTGCTGGAGCGCATGGAGCAGCAGGCCAATGAGATGAAGCAGCTTCGCCAGGCGCTGGATAAGTTCAAGGCGGAGGCGTCTTTGGGCGAAGCCAAGCAGTTCCTGGCCTCGGCCAAGACCGTGAAGGGTCTGCATGTGCTTACCGCAACCCGGGAGGGCTTAGATGCCAACGCCCTGCGCAAGATGGGCGACTTTCTGCGGGATAAGGACCCCTCTGTGGTGGGTGTGCTGGCCAGCATCGCCGGGGAGAAGATCACCTTCCTGGCCGTGTGCGGCAAGGAGGCCGTAGCCAAGGGCGTGAAGGCCGGGGATCTGGTGAAACTGGTGTCCGGCATCTGCGGCGGCAAGGGCGGCGGCAAGCCCGACAGCGCCATGGGCGGCGGCAGCGACCCGCTGAAGGTGGACGATGCCCTGGCGGCTGTGGACGACTTTGTGTCAGAGAAGCTGGGCTGAGATGATACCGAACGACCCTGTGATCCTGCTGAGCTTCGTGAACATGAAGCTGCGGGACGAATACAGCGATTTAAGCGAGCTGTGCGTCGCCCTGGACGTAAGCCGAACGGACCTGGAGGAGCGGCTGGCGGCCATCGGGTATCGGTACAGCGAGAAAAATAATCAATTCAAGTGAAAGGAGCGGACCAAATGAAGAACGATTGCTTATTCTGCGCCATTTCGGCGGGGGAAATCCCGTCCAATAAGGTGTATGAGGACGACCTGTGCTACGCCTTTTATGACATTGATCCCCAGGCACCCACCCATTTTTTGGTGATCCCCAAGAGCCACATCGGCTCTGTGGCGGAGGTCAGCGGCGTCAACAGCGCCGTGGTGGCCCACATTTTTGAGGTCATCGCCGAGGTCACCAAGGAGCTGGGGCTGGAGAGCTACCGGGTGGTGTCCAACATTGGCGAGCAGGCCGGGCAGAGCGTGCATCACCTGCATTTCCATGTGCTTTCGGGCCGGGATATGACTTGGCCTCCGGGCTGATGGGGCATTTCAGAAGAAGAATAGGAAAGAGGGCGGCTTGCGGGCCGTCCTCTTTTCTTGTGGGTATGTGGGGGTATCGGGGCGGGCGATCGCAAGGGT
>CAVJNL010000064.1:0-10818 GCA_963650985.1 Clostridium sp. CAG:413 | reverse complement strand
CGGACAGAGTCGTCCGCCCCTACAAAACCTTTGCGTAGGGGCCGATGCCTACATCGGCCCGCCCCACGGCACATCTTGTACGCTCCGTAGGGGCGACCCTTGCGGTCGCCCGTTTCACCGACTACTTGTAACGCACCCGTAGGGGGCGGCGGTTGCCCACCGTCGCGCCAGCCGATTCCCGGGCCCTGTCGTGCCCGCCAATCGGGGCACTTCCTCGAAATCGCCTCGCTTCTTCTGCCACTGGCAGCGCTTCGGCGATTTCCCCGACGCCCCGTTTTCGACAGCTCTCCTATTATACGGCGGGGTGACTACACCCCGCCGCATACCGTTCTGAATTTCTTAAAAATACTTCACCTGTCCCGCCAGCAGCAGGGCCGGGAGGAGCCACAGGAGCTGGAACAGCACCAGGCGCAGGGGGGTCAGGGAGGCGTAGCCGCCGATGCCTGTGAGGTAGTAGCACAGCAGCAGGCCCGCCACCGCCGCCAGGATCGTCAGGGCCGCCGTCCAGCGCACCGCCAGCAGCAGCTTGCGGCAGCCCAGCACCGTCTCCGCGTAGGGCATGAGCCCATCCCGGTAGACCAGGGCGTTGGCCGGGGCCGATTCCCGGGTCTTTTCCAGCAGGGTCAAGCGCGTCTCCACATCCGGGTAGATGGGCTTGGCGTCCACCTTAAAGCTCCGGCGCAGGAAGTCCGGGGTGATGTTGCCCCCCCGCACCGCCAAAACCGGCGTTACCCGGTTGCGCCGCAGGGCCCGCAGGGCCCAGTCCACATTCCGCGACGGCTGATAGCGCAGGGCGAAAATGGCCGTGAGCTGGCCGTCCACCGCCAAAAACAGGCCCGAGGGGACCTTCAATCCCTTGGGCAGGCGCACCTTTTGCTTGCGCATGAAGTAGGCGCTGCCCAGGAGCACCGTTTCCCCGTGAATGGAGCCGCCTGCGCCGCCCTCCTCGTACCAATGAAAGTCGTCCAGCTTTTCGGCCCGTCCGCCGTTATCCGAGAGCATTTGCTCCAAAAGAGGCAAGGCCTGGCTGTCCGCCGCCCGGGCCACGGCCACCGCGTAGGACAACACCCGGCCCAGCTCCTCGCCGTAAATTTTCAGCCCGTTCAGAGACAGGGTGCCGGAGGGGAACAGGTCTTCATCCGTAATGATAATACGGCGGAAGCCGCTGATATTTTTCGCGCCGCAATACCCCGCCACGGCGCAGCCGCTGTGGCTGAGACGGCGGGCCAGCATTCGCATAGGCAGCGCCCCGGCGACAGGGAGCGACAGAGGCATAGCCGCCGCCAGCAGGGCCGTGAGGACCCAAAACGGCTGGGAGGGCTTTGCCTCCGACAGGCACACCACCCCGGTCAGGACGCAGGCCGTGGCCAGCAGCAGGGGCAGCAGGGTGCGCCGGACCTTTTCCGCCGGGTCCGGGGCCATGGCGTGGGTGTAAAAGCCGTCTATACGGCCCTCCTGCTTCACGGCGCCGGCCTCGGTCTTGGCTACGCCCCAGGGGGGGCGGCCACCCAAATTTGCCAGGCGAAAGCTCTCCCGCAGGCTCTCGCAGCGGAGGAAAACGCCCCACTGACAGCAGAAAACCACCAGCGCCGCCGCCCCGGCCAGGGGCAGGTGCTCGCCCCCCTTGACCATGCACCAAACGCAGTCGGCGGTGCAGGAAAGGAGAAGCAAAAGCGCACCGACGGCGCAGCTAAAGTGGCGGTTTCGGAGAAGTTCGGCCATGTCTTTCCACAGAGGCAGAGCCAAAACGCCCTCCAGCAGCAAGAGCCCTCCCACCGCGCCGAAGCGCAGGGCGGGATTCTCCGTCCAAAAGGCGGGCATGGTCACAAGCGACTCCGCCGCCGTAATGGCGATCAACAAAATTGTGGGCAGCAGGCACCGCAGGGCCGCGCCCCGGTGGCGGCGGCTCAGGCGCTTTTGCTGGAACTCCGCCTCGTCCATGTCCGGCTCCGGGGGCAGGGTCTCTCCGTCCTCCGGCTCCGGGTCGGGCCGGGGCTTGGGGGCCGTCAGGGCGCGGAAAAAGGACTTGCAGGCCGCCAGGCGCGCCCGGCACAGGGCGGCTTTTTTGGCCTTGCGGGCCGCCGCCTCCTCCTGCTCCAGCTCCAACTGCCGCTGGGCCGACTCATCCTCCATGACGGCGGAGACGGTGCGGTCCATCACATCCTCGATGGACACCAGCCGCTCTTTGGGCTCCTCCGCTTCCGGGACGGGCTCGTCCTGTACGGGGGCGGGCTCCTCTACCGATTCCGGCTTCGGGGCGGGCTCCGCCGGCGGGGGTGCCTGCGGTGGCTCCTCCGCTGTGGGGGCGGTCTCTTCCGGCTCCGGGGCGGGTTTTTCCGGCGCTTTGGGCTTGGCACCTCCCGCGCCGAACTCCGCTAGAATGTCCTCCAGGTCGTAGTCCTGGGACAGGGGGATGTCCTTCAGCAGCTCCCCGGTTTCCGACAAGGCCCGATTCAGTTCTTCGTCGGTATATTTGCTCATAGTCCTCGCTTACATCCGGCGGCGCACCGCCTCATATAACAAAATCGCTGCGGCAGCACTGGCGTTCAGGGACGAGATGTGCCCCTTCATGGGAATGCTCACCAAAAAATCGCATTTCTCCCGGACCAGGCGGCCCATGCCGCTGCCCTCGGAGCCGATGACGATGGCCGCCGGGCCCTTGAGGTCGGCGTCGTAGAGAGAGGTCGTTCCCTCGGCGGCGGTGCCGTAGACCCACACGCCCTTCTTTTTAAGCTCCTCCAAGGTGGCCGGGAGGTTGGCGACCCTTGCCACGGGCATATAGCTCACCGCGCCGGCGGAGGTCTTGCCCACGATGGCCGTGAGCCCGGCGGAGCGGCGCTTGGGGATGATGACCCCGTGGGCCCCGGCGCACTCGGCGGTGCGGAGGATGGCCCCCAGGTTGTGGGGGTCGGAAATTTCGTCGCAGACCACCAGCAGCGGCGCTTCGCCCTTGTCTTCGGCGGCTTCCAGCAGGGCCTGCACGGACACATATTCCCGCATGGCCGCCAGGGCGATGACCCCCTGGTGGGCGTGGGTGCGGCTCATGCCGTCCAGCTTGCGGCGGTCGGCCTCCACCACCACGATACCCTTTTCCCGAGCCCGGGAGGCGATATGGCCCAGGGTCTTGTCCGTTTCGCCCTTGGCCAGGTAAATTTTGTCGATGTTCTCCCCGGAGCGCAGGGCCTCGATGACGGCGTTGCGGCCCTCGATGATGCCGTCCGCCTCCGCCTGGGGCAGGGACTTTTGTCTGTCGTTGTCTCTCATAGCTTGTCCTCATTGAAATGAATATATAAAAATAGTATAGCACAGATGGGATATAATAGAAAGAAAAAAGAAAGGTCAATTCATAGAAATTTTACACGGCGAGGGATTTTCCGCACTTGTTTGGTTTTATTTTATATGGTATACTTCCATTAAATGCAATGCCTTTCTAAGCGGAAGGAGGCCGATCATGGACTCGAATAACAATAAGAACAACAAAAACAGCAAGAATAACCGCAATTTGCGGGGCGTTTTGGTGCTGCTGGCCTGGGCGGTGGTGCTGACCATCGCGTTTAACTATTTTGCCGCCTACAACGGCAACGCAGCCAACAAGTCCACCAGCTTCGAGGTGGATTTCAGCGCCCTGGCCGACCTGGTGCGGGAGGATAAAATTCAGCGGGTGGAGTTTGAAAACGGACAGATCTTCGCCACGCCCATCGACGGCTATGTCTACACCGACGAGAGCGGCGAGGAGCCCAAGACCTACACCAACTCCGATAAAACCAAGGTCATTCTCTACACCACCCAGATCAACAGCAACAATTTCTACGACCTGCTGGACGAGCACAATGTCACCTACACCGCCCCGGTGCAGGAGCAGATGAGCCCCATTTTGCAGTTCATGATCTCCTATATTCTGCCCACGATCCTGATGCTGGGCGCGTTTTTGCTGGTGATGCGCCTGCTGAGCAAGAGCAGCGGCGGCATCGGCGGCATTGGGAGCGTCGGCAAGTCCAACGCCAAGGTGTATATGGAGAAGCAGACCGGCGTCACCTTTAAGGATGTGGCCGGGCAGGACGAGGCCAAGGAGTCCCTGGAGGAGATCATCGACTTTCTCCACAACCCCGGCAAGTATACCGCCATCGGCGCGAAGCTGCCCAAGGGCGCGCTGCTGGTAGGCTCTCCCGGCACCGGCAAGACGCTGCTGGCCAAGGCCGTGGCGGGCGAGGCCAATGTGCCGTTTTTCTCCATCTCCGGCTCCGACTTTGTGGAGATGTTCGTGGGCGTGGGCGCAAGTCGCGTGCGCGATTTGTTCAAGGAGGCCGCCAAGGTGGCCCCCTGCATCATCTTCATTGACGAGATCGACACCATCGGTAAGTCCCGTGACGCGGGCCGTTTCGGCGGCAACGATGAGCGGGAGCAGACCCTTAACCAGCTTCTGGCGGAGCTGGACGGCTTCGACCCCAGCAAGGGCGTCATCGTCCTGGGCGCCACCAACCGCCCGGAGGTGCTGGACAAGGCTCTGCTGCGTCCCGGCCGGTTTGACCGGCGCATCACCGTGGACCGGCCCAACCTGGCGGGCCGCCTGGCCACCCTGCAGGTCCACACCCGCAACATCCATTTGGCCGAGGATGTGAACCTGGAGAAGATCGCCCAGGCCACCGCCGGCTGCGTGGGCGCGGACCTGGCAAACCTGGTGAACGAGGCCGCCCTCCGGGCCGTGCGCAAGGGCCGCAAGGCGGTGAATCAGAACGATCTGCTGGTGGCCTTTGAGGTGGTCATTGCAGGCTCCGAGAAGAAGGGCACCGTTATTACCGACGAGGAAAAGCGCATCATCGCCTATCACGAGGTGGGCCATGCTTTGGTGGCTGCCAAGCAGAAGAACGCCCAGCCGGTGAGCAAAATTACCATCGTCCCCCACACCCAGGGGGCTTTGGGCTACACGCTGCACCTGCCGGAGGAAGAGAAATTCCTCATGTCCAAGGAGGACATTTTGGCGGAGATCCGCACGCTGCTTGCAGGCCGCTCCAGCGAGGAGATCGTGTGCAATACCATGACCTCCGGCGCCGCCAACGACATTGAGCGGGCCACGGAAATGGCGCGGAACCTGGTGGCCCGGTTCGGCATGTGCGACGAGTTCGACATGATGGCCCTGGGCACCATCCAGAGCCAGTATCTGGACGGCGGCTACTCCATGACCTGCGCCCAGGAGACCTACGCCGCAGCGGACCGGGAGACCATCAAGATCATCCGCCAGTGCCACCAGGAGGCCAAGCAAATTTTGCAGGACAACCGGGAGCTGCTGGACAAGATCGCCGCCTATCTACTGAAGAAGGAGACCATCACCGGCCAGGAGATGATGGCTATTATCGAGGGCCGCGACCCGGAGACCGTGGACAACTACGGTGCCACCCGGGAGGACGAGCCCAAGGCCTTCCGCCCCTCCACCCCCAACAGCATCGAGGCCCCGGCCAAGCACATCAGCATGATCTCCGAGCCCATCCCCATGCCGGATTTCGATCAGCCCAAGGACGAGCCGAAAACGGACGAGGATAAGCCCGCCGAGAGCGAAGCCCCCGCCGATAAGCCGGAGGAGAACGGCGACAAGCCCGGCGAGGAGTAAAGCGAAATAGCATAAGAACCCAGCCCCGGAGCAACCCGCCCCGGGGCTGATTTTGTTTGTGCATATCCCCCGCGCCGGGCGGGCAGGGGCGACCGCCCCTACACACCCCTCCGCGCAAAACAACTGGGGGCGGACCTTCGTCCGCCCCCGGTAAGCACATGGCTACGCCTTTTCACTTCTTCTCCGCCATGATCTCGGTCATGACCTCGGCCAGGATCTTCACGCCTTTTTCTATATCCTCGTCGGTGGAGTTGGAATAGTTGATGCGCATGGTGCGTACGCCGCGGTCTTCTTCGTAGAACGGGTCACCGGAGCAGACGGCCACACCTCGCTCCATGGCGCGGTTCTGCACATCCACAGCCTGAATGCCCTCGGGCATGGTGGCCCAGAGGAACATGCCGCCCTCGGGCTGGGTGTACTCCACGCCCGCCGGGAAATACTTCTTCATGCACTCGTGCATCTTCTCGGCCTTGGCCTTATAGAGCGTGCGGGTCTTCTCAATGTGCTCGTCCAGGTTGTGGTCGGCCAGGTACTGGGCCAGGACCATCTGGCAGAAAATGTTGGTGTGCAGGTCCATGGTGGACTTGTAGGCCAGGAGCTTTTCGCGCACCGTGGGCTCCTTGCAGGCGATCCAGCCGATGCGCATGCCGGGGGAGACGATCTTGGAGAAGGTGCCCAGCATGGCGCACTGCTCGCCCAGGAACCAGTGGAAGCTGTGGCCCGCCTGGCCGGAGAAGCGCAGTTCGCCGTAGGGGTTGTCCTCCAGGACCATGATGTTGGTGCCCTTTAGGACCTCGGCGGCCTTCACGCGAACCTCCTCAGTGTAGGTCAGGCCCGTGGGGTTTTGGAAATTGGGGATCACATAGATAAACTTGGGGTCGTGCTCCTTCACGGCCTTTTCCAGGGCGGCCACATCCAGGCCGTCGCGGTTCAGGGGGATGGAGAGCACCTTGGGGTCATACAGGTGGAAGGTCTGCAGGGCCGCCAGGTAGCTGGGGGTCTCCACCATGATCTCGTCGCCCGGGTCGATCATCACCGCCGAGAACATATCCAAAGCCTGCTGGGAGCCGTTGGTGATGATGATGTCCTCGGGCTTAAAGTCCAGGTCCATCATCTTCTTATAGCGCTCACAGATGTAGCGCCGCAGGGGCTCGTAGCCCTGGGAGCCGCTGTATTGCAGGGCGCTGACGCCGTTCTCCTTCAGCACCTTGTCCGCCGCCTCGTCCATCTCCTTCACGGGGAAAGAAACGGGGTTGGGCAGGCCGCCGGCAAAGGAAATGAGGTCAGGGTCTGCCGCTGCGCGCAGGATCCCGGCCAGGAACTCCGCCTGAAAGTCGGGCTTGGACATTCTATGAGAGATTTTCACTTGCATGATTTTTTCCTCCTGTATGTGTTGAAATTTTATCTGCAATTTTTATAGTTCTTTCAAATGCTCCATGTTGTGGCGGATGCCCTCGCAGCACTCGTGGAATTTTGCCTTCTCATCGTCGGTCAAAGGCAGCTCCACCACTTCCTCCACGCCTTTCGCGCCGATGACGCAGGGCACGCCCGCAAACAGGCCGCTCTCGCCGTATTCGCCATTCAGCTCCATGCTGGCGGGCATGATGGCCTTTTCGTCGTGGAGCACGATGTGGACCATCCGGGCCGCGGTGGTGGCAATGCCGTACTCGGTGCAGTATTTGCCGGAGAAGGTCACCCAGCCGCCGCCGATGGATTCCTTTTGCAGGGCCTCCCGGTCAAAGCGGAAGCGCTCGTCCGTCTCGGCCCACTTGTCCAGGGGCATGCCCCGGAAGCTGACGCAGGACCAGGGGGCGAACTGCTGGTTGCCGTGCTCACCCAGCATATAGCAGGTGATGGACTTGTGGTCAATGCCCGTCTGCCGGGCCAGGGCGCTGAGCAGGCGGGAGGTGTCCAGCCCCGTGCCGGTGCCGAAGACCCGACCCTTGGGCAGGCCCAGGCCCAAAGCCAGCTCCCGGGTCACGATGTCGCAGGGGTTGGTGATGTTCACCACCACGCCGTCAAAGCCGCTGGCCTTGACCTTCTCCGCGTAGCCCCGGACGGCGGGAATGGTAAAGTCCATCTCCGTGACCCGGTTGTGGTTGCCCCGCAGCAGGTCAATTTTGCCCACGCTGTTGACGATGACATCGCACACGCCCAGGTCGGCAAAGTCCCCGGCCCGAACGGTGACTCGGTGGGGCAGATAGGCCGCAGCATCCCGTAGGTCCTGCACCTCGCTCTGGAGCTTCTGTTGGTTCTGGTCCACCAAAACCAGCTCGTCGGCGATGCCCTGCACCGCCAAAGAATACGCCGCATGGGCCCCCACATGGCCCAGGCCGATAACGCCTACCACACGATTTTTAGTCATAAAAACATCTCCTTAAAGCAAATATTTTTTACATACCGAAGTTGGGAAAAAGCACGCAGGTGTAGAGCATGGTCAGCACCATGTACACCACCAGGATGATGGCAAAGGCCGGGAGGGTGCGCTTCATGACCTTGCTCTCGTTGCCGATCTGGTCCACGGTGGCGCAGGCGGCCACGGTGTTGTTGGGGCAGATGAGGTTTCCGAGAGAGGCACCGGCGTTCTGCCCGGCGAACACGGTGATGGGGTTCATGCCCAAAGCGTCCGCCGCCTGGATGTGCATATCCGCGAACATGATGTTGGAGCCCAGGCCCGTGCCGGTGATGAAGGAGCCGCTGGCGCCGATAAGCACGGCGGCGGCGGGGTAGAACTTACCCACCACGGCGGCGATGTCGGAGGCCAGGAGGTTCATCATGCCCGTGGACGGTGCCTGCATGATGTAAGACACCACCAGCAGGCTCCCCATGGTCACCAGCACCGGCAGCACATGGCCCACGGTCTTGCTGCAAATTTGCCCGTACTGCTTCAGGCCGGTCTTGAGGGTCATGGTGCCCAGGAAGCCGCAGATGAGGATCACCACATCCACCCACACGATATAGCCGAAGGTACACATGATGGAAAAACCGTTTTTCACCAGCGCCGGGAAGCCGTAGCGCACGGCGGGCAGCAGCACCAGCATGTAGATATAGGGGGACATAGCCCGGAACGCACCGTATTTTTTCTCCGTGCTTGTGAACTGATAACGGTACTCCTCCGGGGTCTTGACGCCCACCAGCTTCACATAGGCAACGGAGAGCAGGATGGACACCAGGCCCGTACCCATGGAGGTGACCTCCGCGCCCACGAAGTTGGACAGGGCGAACATCACGCCGCCGGTGGTGACCCCGGCAAAGACCAGGTAGGGTACGATGCCCTTGAAGCCCTTGCGGCCAAAGGTCATGGCAACCATGATAAACGGGATGATGAGCACGCCGAACATGTGGATGCGGCCCACCATGGCGGAGTTGAGGGCCACGGTGCTGATGCCCGCGTCGGTGAGAGCCGCGCCGCCGTTGATGGTGGTGAGGCCCGCGCCGCCCCAGGAGCAGGGTGTGGCGTCGCCCAACAGGGCCAGGGCGATGGAGGTGACCGGGTCAAAGCCCAGGGCCACCAGGAACGGCGCGGCGATGGCGGCGGGGGAGCCCGCTCCGGCAGCGCCCTCCAGGAAGATGGGGAGCATCATGCCCACAATGACCACCTGCACCCGGCGGTCGTCGCTGATGCGTGCGATGGTGCCCTTCACCTCGTCGATGGCCCCGGTGTCCCGGAGCAGGTTCAAGATCACGAACGCGCCGAAGACCATCAGCACGATCTTCAGACCCTCTTTAATGCCCTTCCAGAGCAGGGCGTCGTACACGGCCACATTCTCCTTAAAGGATGCGCCGGAGATGTTGAAGTATGTAAAAGCCAGCACCAGCGTCCAAATCAGCGCCACCGGGGCGACCCTTTTGGCGGACTGGCGGAATCCGAGGATGCCCACCAGCACCACGATGATGGGGCTGAGTGCCATAACAAAATTTAAGAATCCCATGACTGTTTCTCGCTTTCTATCTCTTGGTGTGAATTAAGGGGTTGAGGGGTTTCGCTTCTGAGCTGGCCAGGCATAGCAGGAGAGAAACATCTATAAATAAAGAGGCCCCGCCGGATGGGCGAGGCCTCGAGCTTCTGCGATGGGTAGGCGTGATCAGCACGCCTGCGGAGAAGGAAGGGAACGCGCCGTCCGGTTCACGGAGGAAAGCAGCAGTACAAAAAGGGACCCCAGCAGCACGCTGGCGTCCAGAATAATAATGCCCAGAATGGAGCGCATATCCGCGCAGGAGGAAGCGGCGCAGGCACCCTGCGCAGAGGCGGTATAGAACATGTTGCGCATAGCGTTCTTCATAGCCACAGCTTCCTTTCCTGATGTTGCCATCGGTTAACAAGGGCAGACATGGTTTTGACGGGCAGAAATGCGCCCATACTGCGTCAAGTCCCTTGGAAATACGGCAAGTATTCCCTGCGGGTCTTTCCTTGTCTAGCCACATTTCTGCGCGGCAAAACTGCTTCGCACCTGCCAGCGATGGATTTCCGAGCGATTTTTGGCTTTTGAGCCGCAGGCGGGCTGGCGCCCGCCAAGGTGAGAAGGACAAAAAGCGCCGCAAAGGCGCGCTGGCAGGCGTGTTTGCCCTTGTTAATCGATGGTAAACGGAGCATAACACAAAAATTTTTTCTCCGCAAGAGGGAAATTTACCATTTGGGATAAAATCAGTCAAACGCCTAAATTCCCCCCAGGGATAAACCACCCCCGTTGGTAAGAATGGCGAAAAAATATAACCCGCCGCAAAGCAAAAACAAGGCAGAAAATTTTGCCATCAGAGGCCGCCTATCACCGCACTACTTGTAACCCATCCGTAGGGGCGACCCTTGCGGTCGCCCGCTTCCCGCACCCCTTGTAACCACCCGTAGGGGGCGGCGTCCCCGACGCCCCGCTTTACCGCACTTCTTGTAACCCCTCCCCTACGCACCGCAAGAAAACCCACCGCACCCCTGAAAACCACATTGCCCCTACCCCGCCAAAACAAAAAACGAAAAAATCTCCCCTCCACGCAAGAAAACTATTGACAAATCCCCCTGAACACGGTATTATAATATTCGTTCTTGCGCGGTTAGCTCAGCTGGTAGAGCACATGCTTGACGTGCATGGGGTCACAGGTTCGAGTCCTGTACCGCGCACCACCGAAAAAAGCCCCGGAATCTCAAAGGTTCCGGGGCTTTTCATTGGTGCCTTCAGGCGTGGAAATAAACCCCCAGTTCTACTGGGGGAAGAAAAATA
>CAVJNL010000063.1:0-10840 GCA_963650985.1 Clostridium sp. CAG:413 | reverse complement strand
CCAGCTTGTTTTGTTGCGCCCATTTTCAGTCTCGCAAATTTTGCGGGACTTTTTTCATTTCAGCTATTGACTTTTGTTTGCAGGACTCCATTTATTATAATATTTATCCAATGACGCGAATTTCAATGTCCTCGCTGTCCGTCACTTGGCCCACGATGGCCGCCGGAGCGCCGCCCCGGCGCAGGTCCTCCACCAAAGCCGCCGCCTGATCGCCCGGCAGGGCCACCAGCAGTCCGCCGGAGGTTTGGGGGTCAAACAGCACCTCCTCCATGGCGAAGGAGACATTCTCAAACCGCACGAAGGGGCCGGTGTGGTTGCGGTTGCGCTGGCCCGCCGCCGTCAGCAGAAACTCGTCCGCGTGGCGCAGGGCCTCGGCAAAAATGGGCACCGCCCCGGCCTCAATGCGGCAACTGTGGGCCCCGTCCATCATCTCGTGCAGGTGGCCCAGGAAGCTGAACCCCGTCACATCCGTGCAGGCGTGTACCTGGTATGCCCGGCAGCATTCGGCGGCATACTTATTCAGCGTGGTCATGGACCCGATGGCGGCCTGCATAGCCTCCTCGCTGGCCTCCCCAACCCGGTTCGCGGTGCAGAGGATGCCCACGCCCAGGCGCTTGGTCAGCACCAGGCTGTCGCCCTTTTGGGGCGTGTTGTTGGCGTAAATGTGGTCCGGGTGGACAACGCCCATGACGGACAGGCCGTATTTCACGCCGCTGTCCGCAATGGAGTGGCCCCCGGCCAGGACGCCCCCGGCCTCGGCCACCTTTTCCGCGCCGCCGCGCATCATCTCGCCCAAAATGTTCAGGTCCGACTTCTCCGGGAAGCACACGATGTTCAGCGCCGTTTTCACCTGGCCGCCCATGGCCCACACATCGCTGAGGGCGTTGGTGGCCGCGATCTGCCCGAAGGTGTAGGGGGCCTCCACCATGGGCGGGAAAAAGTCCAGGGTCTGCACCACCGCCACATCCTCCGTCAGCTTATACACGGCGGCGTCGTCCTTGCTGTCATAGCCGATGAGCAGCGCCGGGTCCTTGTCAAACTTCGGCAGCCTCTCCAGCACCCGGCTCAAAACCCCGGCGCCCAGTTTGGCCGTGCAGCCGCCGCCCTTGCAAAATAATTTTTCGTTTTCCATAGGGCACCCCCCTTATTCTATATTTAGAATATCACAAATCCCCGGAATGTAAAATAGATTTACTGCATAGAATTTCCTGTTCTATCGTTTTCATCCATAATTCCGCCCCCGCCAAGGCGAAACTTGCACCCGCGTCCCCTTTCTGCTATAATGCTAATATGTTTTATGTATACCTGTCCGAAAGGAGTATTTATTTATGCGCGTCATAGACTTGGAAAATATCAATCTCGCCATGCGAAACGAGGAGCAGTTCGTCCTCCGCTGCGAGGAGGTCTTTCACGATAAGATCAGCTCCGCCGCCGCCACCATTCTGGCGAGCAAGACCAAGAAGCCCATCGTGGCCCTCACCGGCCCCTCCGGCTCCGGCAAGACCACCACGGCCATGCGCCTGCAGCAATATTTGGAAAACCTGGGCGTGAAGGTCTGCATGCTGAGCATGGACAATTTCTTCCTGCCCCTGGACCAGCGCCCCCCGGAGGCCACCGACTGGGAGAGCCCCTACTGCGTCAACCGCCAGCTCCTGGTGGACTGCATCCACCGTCTCGCTGACGGCCAGGAGGTGGAGGT
This sequence comes from Clostridium sp. CAG:413, assembly GCA_963650985.1. GTDB lineage: Bacteria > Bacillota > Clostridia > Oscillospirales > Oscillospiraceae > Vescimonas. Next base: position 9,141 of record CAVJNL010000063.1, on the reverse strand, counting down.
GCCCTGGTACGACTTCGTCACCGGCAACACCGGCGGCTGGCGCAAAATGCAGGGCGACAAGGACGCCATCATCATCGCCGAGGGCATCCACATGCTCAACCCCCTGATCTTCGACCAGCTCCGCAGCGAGGCCAACGGCATCTATGTGGCCCCCCGCACCCGCATCATCACCAACGACGACAAGATCGTCCGCCCCGAGCAGCTGCGGGTGGTGCGCCGCATGATCCGCGACTATAAGACCCGGGGCCACTCCCTGCAAGACACCGTCCGCAAGGCCCAGAGCGTGGACCGGGGCGAGGTGAACTACATCCAGCCCCACAAGCACAACGCCGCCATCCACATTGACACCTTCCATGACTACGAGCCCTGCATCCTGGCCAAGTACCTGGAGGAGATCCCCCGCTTCCGGGAGGAGCTGACTCCGGAGTTCATCAGCCAGTACGGCCTCACGGACCTGATGAAAGCCGTAGAAAGCGTCCCGCCCCTGCACACCCCCTATGTCCCCCTGAACTCCATCGTAAGAGAATTTGTCGGCGGCAGCTGTTTTCAGTATTGAGAATTTGAAATATATCTAATTTGTATAGATATAATATGTGAAAACCGAGGCCATCCCACCCGGGGTGGTTTCGGTTTTTTGTATACCAAAAAAGAACGGACAGCCTCACGCCATCCGTTCTTTTCTTATATCCTATAAACTTTTCTCACACCACGGCGAAGAACTTCACGATGAACAGCGCCGCGATCACATAGGTCAGCACAGAGACCTCCTTGGCCCGGCCGGAGAAGACCTTGATGACCATGTGGGAGATCATCGCCAGGCCGATGCCGCAGCAGGTGCCGGCGATGGTGCCCACGGCGTCAGCGGTGAGGGCCTCCTTCATCTTGGGCATGTTGCCGTCCTTGTCGGTCATACCGGCCCGGGACGCCGCGCCCACCAGGGTGCCGATGGTGTCGAACATGTCGATCATGCAGAAGGTGATGATCAGCGTCACAGCGGTGAACCAGCCAATTTCAAAGAAATCGGCAAAGTCGAACTTAAACAGCGTCACCTCTGCCATGTCCTTGAAATGGGGCAGGAAGCTGGCGCCCTTCAAGGAGGCAAAGGGGTTGGTGTGCAGGAAGATGGCCTCGCCCGCCCAGTAAATGATGGAGCCGGACAGCATACCCATCAGCACAGCGGACTTCTTGCCCCTCTTCGCCAGCAGCACGATGACAAACAGGCCCACAAACATGGTGATGACGGACAGCGCCATTTGGCTGTACTCCTTGCCCATGGAGTCGCTGATGGTGCTGGGGGTCATGGTGCCGAAGAAGTCGCGCATGACATAGAAGGGGGGAGGTGTAGCCGTTGCCCTCGGCGTAAACGCCCGCGTTGGAGCCGAAGCCGATGTTCATGAGCATCAGGCCGATGGCCGGGCCGATGCCCAGCCGCACGGCCAGGGGGATGGCGGTGACGATCTTATCCCGGATGTTGAACACGCTGAGTAGCAGGAACACGATGCCCTCCACCAGAATGATGCACATGATAGCCTGGAAGGCGGAGGTGTAGTCGGTTTTCAGCATGGCGGCGATGTTGCCGCAAATCACGGCAAAGAAGCTGTTGAGGCCCATGCCGGGGGCCATGACAAAGGGCTTGTTAGCCAAGAAAGCCATGCAGGCCGTGCCCACGGCGGAAGCCAGGCAGGTAGCCACGAACACAGCGTTCCACAGGGCGGAGCCGGTGTCAAAATTGGTGAGCAGATTGGAGTTCAGGGCGATGATGTACGCCATGGTCATGAAGGTGGTCAGACCGGTCAAGATTTCCGTTTTTACGGTGGTGCCGTTCTCCTTCAGATGAAACAGTTTTTCCATTCGATTTTCTCCTTGTACAGTGCGGGTTTTCCCGGCCCAAAGGGCCGTTATTCGACAGCCCGATCATACTCCTTTAACGGAATTTTTATAAAACATTTGTGAGCCCTTAAAAATCTTTGTTAGTTCTAGCAATTTTTCAGCACCCTACCCCCACCGCGCCGCGCTATTATGCTGTATGCTTATGGCAAAGCCTATTCCAAAACCACCCCTTATGACACCTGTCAAGTCACCCCGTACCTCTCTCGTCCTCCATAGGGGCCGATGCCCACATCGGTCCCCTACGGAGGGGGTTTTTTCGTGTGGATGGCGGGATAATCGGGGCGAAAATGAAAGTGAGAGAGATTTTTCTTGCAAAATTGGGAAGATATGTGCGATTATTTCTTGACGAAAGCCATATTATTATGTATGATAGAATTACCAATGTTTGGAGGAATTAAAAATGAAAAGAATTCTTGCACTTGTGCTTTGCACACTTATGACCGTTGCTCTGCTGGCCGGATGCGGCTCTAAGACAAGCGACGATAACAGCAACGAGAAGACCTGGGTCGTGGCTACCGATACCACCTTCCGTCCCTTTGAGTACACCGACAAGGACGGCAACTTTGTGGGCATCGATGTGGACATCATGGCCGCTGTGGCTGCCGACCAGGGCTTTAAGTATGAGCTGAAGAGTCTGGGCTGGGATGCCTCCATCGCCGCCTGCAAGTCCAAGCAGGCCAACGCCATGATCGCCGGTGCGTCCATCAAGCAGGACCGCATTGACAGCGGCTGGATATTCTCTGACGGCTACTACACCGCCACCCAGTGCATGACCGTGCGCACCGACAGCGACATCAAGAGCTTCGACGACCTCAGCGGCAAGTCTGTGGCCGTGAAGACCGGCACCATGGGCGCCACCTACGCCGAGAGCCTAAAGGATCAGTACGGCTTCACCCTGGTCACCTATGAGGACTCCCCCACCATGTACCAGGCCGTTATCGGCGGCCAGGCTGCTGCCTGCTTTGAGGACACCCCCATCATGCTCACCTCCATCAAGGAGAACAACTATGATCTGAAGGTCGTTGAGGGCAGCGAGAATGAGGGCGCCGACTACGGCGTGGCCATCTTCGACGAGGATAACCGGGAGTTCTTGAACCTGTTCAACAAGGGCCTGGCCAACATCAAGGCCAACGGTACCTATGACAAGATCATTGCCAAGTATCTGGGCTGATCGGACCCGTTAATAAAGAACATGCACCGCTGTGCCGCATTGGCGGCACAGCGGTGCTATGAGGAAGAGAAAAGGAATGTCACATGACACAACTAATTGCTGATTACGGCAACATACTGCTCAAGGCAATGGGCCAAACGCTGCTGCTGGCGCTGTATGGCCTGTTTTTTGCCTGCATCATCGGCGTGGTCTTCGGTATACTGAGCGTACTGAAAAGCAAGGTCTGCAACGGCATCGCGTTCGTATTCGTGTATCTGATCCGAGGCGTGCCGATGATTGTGCTGGCCTACTTTGTTTACTTCGGCGTGCCGTTCTTTGTGAACAACTACACCTCCGGGAGCTTGATGCTCAGCTCCTTGCAGGCGGGCACTATCTGCCTGGCGCTGAACTGCGGCGCGTACATGTCCGAGATCATCCGGGCCGGTATCCAGTCGGTGGATGTGGGCCAGATGGAGGCGGCGCGGAGCCTGGGTCTGCCCTACTGGCGGGCCATGCAGCGGGTGGTGATGCCCCAGGCCATCAAGACCATGATCCCCAGCATCATCAACCAGTTCATTATCACCTTGAAGGACACCTCGATCCTGTCCATCATCGGGTTCCCGGAGCTTATCAACGCGGCGAAGAATGTGAACGCTGTGGAGGGTAAGGTTTTTGAGATTTGGGCGATCGTGGGCGTGATGTACCTGATCGTCATCAGCATACTGTCCATCATCGCCAAGCGCGTGGAAAGGAGGCTCAATGCAGGCCGTGAACGAGGGTAATATCAAGGTCCATGTTGAGGATCTGAAAAAGAGCTTCCACAAATTGCAGGTGCTGCGGGGCATTTCCACGGACATCTACGAGGGCGAGGTGGTGGTAATCATCGGCCCCTCGGGCAGCGGAAAGTCTACTTTTTTGCGGTGCCTGAACCACCTGGAGCAGATCGACAGCGGCAAGGTCATTGTGGACGATGTGGACATTTTCGACCGCAAGACCAACATCAACACCATCCGCGAACACATCGGCATGGTGTTTCAGCATTTCAACCTGTTCAACAACATGAATGTGCTGCGAAACCTGATGCTGGCCCCGGTGGACCTGAAAAAGGCCACCAAGGAGCAGGCGAAGGAAAAGGCCCTGAAAATGCTGGAGCGGGTAGGGCTGTCGGACAAGGCGGAGAACTTCCCCAGCCAGCTCTCCGGCGGACAGAAGCAGCGGGTGGCCATCGCACGGGCCCTGTGCATGGAGCCGGATGTGATGCTCTTTGACGAGCCCACCAGCGCGCTGGACCCGGAAATGGTGGGCGAGGTGCTGCAAATCATGAAGTCCCTGGCTGCCGACGGCATGACGATGGTGATCGTGACCCACGAGATCGGCTTTGCCCGGGAGGTGGCAGACCGGGTGCTGTTCATCGACGATGGGCGGATCCTGGAGGAGGGGACGCCGGATGAAATTTTCAACCATCCCAAGACGCCCCGGGCTATTGACTTTTTGAATAAGGTGCTGTGAAGCGTTTATACGCCCCGGCCTGCGGGCCGGGGATTTTTTGTTAGGGGTGGGATGGGGGATGGGGCGTTTGCATGGGGTGCGGGGATGGCGGCCCTTCCGGCGCTTTGCGCCACCCTGCCCAGCGTCGTGCCAGCCGATTCCCGGCCACTGTCATGGTCGCCAACCGGGGCACTTCCTCGAAATCGGCTTGCTTCATCCGCCACTGGCGGCGCTTCGTCGATTTCCCCGACGCCCCGTTTTACTGCACCCCTTGTTACGCTTCGTAGGGGCGACCCTTGCGGTCGCCTGCACCCTCGGCGATATAACGCTTCCGTAGGGGGCGATGCCCACATCGCCCCGGTGGCACCGGCTTTCATGTTATGTGTAGGGCGGCGTGGTCCTGTTGCGGTGCCCAAAATTTCTGTGCTGCCTTACGGCGGACGCCCCCAATTTTGACCGCAGTCACTCGCTCATTTCGCTTTTTCCGCCACTGGTGGCGCTCAATTCGCTCCCCTCACGCCACCGGGGTGGTGCGTTGTGCGGCGGGACACATGGGTGCCGCCCTACAACGGTAATTTTTGTGGGAAAGGGTTCGCATGTCCTGCGGGTGCGGTGGGGAAAAAGAATCCCCCAGTCATGGCTTTGCCGTGACAGTCCTCTTTAGGCAAAGGGGCCGGTTGAGAGAAAAGTGAAGAGGTTTTCTAACCTGTAATGCCCACCAAGGGGGTGAGTTGATTTTTGTGCAGGTTGCCTCTTGCATTTGGGATGGTTTTACCATATACTATACCATTAGAAAGATTCAGGAGGCAGAGCATGATGCGTTTTGCGATGAACAACTGCTGTCAGGCCGTGTGTATGGTCTGTTGTTGTTGTGCGCATTTTGGCCATGTATGCTCTGCGGAGGTGCCGGGGGTTTGAGCCCGGCGGCACATTGTTTTTGCAATCGGCAGAGGGTGCATGACGCGCCCTCTGTTTTTTATTTGGATTTTTTCAGGAGTGAAATTCTATGATGAGTGAAAACCACATCTGCACCGCAGCCAAGGCCATGGCGCAAACCTACACCACGGCGTCCGTACCCCTGTACGGCAAAAAGCTGCGGCTGCCCGACCGGCAGGCGGTGATCCTGCTGATAAAAGACATTCGGCGTCTGATCTTCCCGGCGTACTACGGGGAGGCGGCGCTCATGAGCCTGGCCCCGGAGGACTACGCGGCGCTGCTGCTGGAGCGCATCGAAAAGCAGCTTTTCAGCCAGGTCGCCCTGGCCCTGCCCGAGGAGCAGGAGCTGCGGGCCCAGGAGCTGTCCACGGAAATGGTGATGCGGCTGCCCAAAATCGCCCAGAAGGTGCAGCTTGACCTGGAGGCCACCTTTGACGGAGACCCGGCGGCGGGGTCGCGGGAGGAGATACTATTCTCCTACCCGGGGCTGTTTGCCATTTTGGTTTACCGGGTGGCACACGAGCTGTATCAGCTTAAAATTCCCATTCTGCCCCGGATGATGTCGGAGTACGCGCACAGCCACACGGGCATTGACATTCACCCCGGCGCGCAGATCGGTGACTATTTCTTCATTGATCACGGCACGGGCATTGTGGTGGGCGAGACCACTATCATCGGCGATCGGGTGAAGCTCTACCAGGGCGTGACCCTGGGGGCTCTCTCCCCTCGGGACGGACGCCACTCCCGGCCCGGCAAGCGCCATCCCACGGTGGAGGACGATGTGACCATCTACTCCGGCGCGTCCATTTTGGGCGGCGAGACGGTGATCGGTCGGGGCAGCGTGGTGGGCGGCAACGCCTTCCTCACCGGGTCCGTGCAGGAGGACACAAGGGTGGTCATTCACGCCCCGGAGACGGTGTTCAAGCACCGCAGCGAGGAGCAAAAATAATTGCTGGCGAAATGCAGGCGCACATTTCTTGGGAAGTGTGCGCCTGTTTTTTCGCTTTTTGGGGCATATTTGTGATTGTGTTTTGGGGGAAAATGGGGTAAAATGGGCCAAAGACTTTGACTTTGGAGGTGGAGGCCATGAACGGGACGGGGCGCTCCCTGCGGCGCACGGTGGCCGCCGCGTTCCCCCACACGGTGCCGGTGATGACGGGGTATCTGGTGCTGGGGGTGGCCTACGGCGTGCTGATGCAGGCCAAGGGCTACGGGGCTATATGGGCCTTTCTCATGAGCGCAGTGGCGTATTGCGGAAGCGTGCAGTTTGTGGCCATCACGCTGCTGACCAGCGCTTTTGACCCGATGGGAGCCTTTCTCATGAGCCTGATGGTAAACGCACGGTACCTGTTTTACGGGGTGTCCATGCTGGGAAAATACCGGGGCATGGGCTGGGCAAAGGTGCCGCTGGTCTACACCCTCAGCGATGAGACCTTCTCCATCGTGTCCTCGGTGGAGCCGCCGGAGGGCATAGGGGCCCGGGATTTTTACCTGGCGGTGTCGGGCTTGGACTACATCTACTGGGTGGGCGGCTCGGTGTTGGGGGCCCTGGCGGGGCAGTTCATCCGATTTGACACCACGGGGCTGGACTTCGCGCTGACGGGGCTGTTTGTGGTGCTGTTCATCGAGCAGGTGAAAAATCCGAAAAACCGCCTGAGCGGCCTCATTGGACTGGTTTGCACCGTGGCGGCGCTGGCGGTGTTCGGCGCGGACAAGCTGGTGATACCGGCGATGATAATGGTGCTGGTGGTATTGCTGTTGGGGAGGAAAAAGCTATGACTTTGACGACGACGCAGGCGCTGGTCATCGTGCTGGCGGTGACGCTGGGGACGGTGATCACGCGGTTTTTGCCCTTTGTGCTGTTTCCGGACAGCAAGCCGGTGCCGAAGATCGTGGAATATTTGGGGCGGACGCTGCCGGCGGCCATGATGGGGCTGCTGGTGGTGTACTGCCTGCGGAATGTGGACATTGCCGCCGCGCCCCACGGGCTGCCGGAGCTGATTGCCCTGACGACGGTAACTTGGCTGCACCTGTGGAAGGGGAATGTGCTGCTGTCCATCGGCGCGGGGACGGCGGTGTACATGGTGCTGGTGCAGGCGGTGTTTGTGTGAGGATTTTTTATATGGGATTTTGGCCCTCGGCGGTTGCCGGGGGCCGTTTTTTATAAGAGGAACGAGGAAAGTGGAAAGTGGAAAGGGGAAAGATGGGGGGCGACCCTTCCAGCGCTTCGCTCCACCCCGCCCACCGTCGTGCCAGCCGATTCCCGGCCACTGTCATGGCCGCCAATCGGGGCACTTCCTCGAAATCGGCTCGCTTCATCCGCCGCAGGCGGCGCTTCGCCGATTTCCCCGCTTCATCTGCCGCTGGCAGCGCTCGGTTCGCTCCCCACAGCCAGTTTGCGAACTGGCTTCGCAATGACAGGGGAGGTGCATGGGGTGCGGTGGGGCGGGCCGATGTTGGGCATCGGCCCCTACGGAGACTTTTTTAGGGGGGATTTTTGACTTAAAAAATTTGATGTAAATTTTACACTTTTTTTCTTTCGGACTTAACATGGGTGTTTTACTATGAGACCAGAGCAAGAGGCTAACATCCATTACAAAAGAAAGAAGGTTTATGAACATGAAAAAAGTAATTTGCTTGGTACTGGCTGCGGTGCTGGCTTTGAGTTTGGCGGCCTGCGGCAGCAAGACGAATGACCAGGGCGGTGACGGTGCGCTGGCGGGCAAGGTGTCTACCAACGGGTCCACCTCTATGGACAAGGTCATCGGCGCACTGAAGGAGCAGTTTATGCTGGACAACAAGGGCGTGACCGTGACCTACGACCCCACCGGGTCCGGCTCGGGCATTGAGGCCGCCTCCAACGGCTCCGCGGACATCGGCCTTTCCTCCCGGGCTCTGAAGGACGAGGAGAAGGCCAACGGCCTGGAGGGCACGGTGGTGGCCCTGGACGGCATCGCCATCATCGTGAACGCCAGCAATCCTGTGGCGGACCTCTCCGTGGAGCAGATCGCTAAGATCTTCACCGGCGAGATCACCGACTGGAGCGAAGTGGGCGGCACCGCAGGCGCCATCTCCTGCATTGGGCGCGAGTCCGGCAGCGGCACCCGGGACGGCTTTGAGTCCATCACCAAGACCCAGGACGCGTGCAAGCTGGACCAGGAGCTGACCTCCACCGGCGGTGTCATCGAGGCTGTGGCCGGGAATCCCAACGCCATTGGGTACGCTTCCCTCTCCGCTGTGGAGGGTAAGACCACCATCAAGGCCGTGACTGTGGGCGGCGTGGCCTGCACCGAGGCCACCGTGCTGGACGGCAGCTATCAGATCCAGCGGCCCTTCGTGCTGGTGACCAAGAGCGGGGCGACCCTCTCCCCTGCTGCCCAGGCGTTCTTCGACTTCGCCACCTCTGCTGCGGCGGCGGACCTGATCAAGAATGCGGGCGCTGTACCGGTAGCGAAGTAAGAAATGTCCGTGGGGCGGGCGGCCTGGGTGGCCGCCCGCGTACGGCGTTGTGTTTGGCGGGGGTGCGGGACGGGACGAGGAGTTCTTCCCCGCACGAACTTGCAGAAAATGCGCAGCCGTTTACCCCGCACGGAATCCCTCCACCAACCTGCGGCTGGTCCCCGGCAGATTGTCAAGCAAGTGCAACACTTTTAGATTGAAAAAACTCCGATGGGGAG
>CAVJNL010000062.1:0-11009 GCA_963650985.1 Clostridium sp. CAG:413 | reverse complement strand
GGCCTCTTGAACCCCATTCAAGCGCGATACCAAACTTCGCCACACCCGGATATTCTTTTTTTGCTGGTCAAATCGAATCAGCTTGCTTATAATACCACCGTCTGCGGCAAATGTCAACACCTTTTTTCCTAATTGCGAACGAAATGTAAACTCGGCTGGGAATAGAGGGGAATTGCCCGCTTCGGTGTTGACGAAAAACGATTTATGGGTGTATAATACATTGATTTAATATGCGGAGGTAGACCCTTTATGTGGATCGCGGACGGTTGGAAGGATTATGAGCTGCTGGATTGCGGCGGTGGGGAAAAGCTGGAGCGCTGGGGACAGCAGATCCTGGTGCGGCCCGACCCCCAGGCCATTTGGGAGACGGACCACCGCCACCCCGGCTGGCGGCAGGCCAACGCCCGGTACAGTCGTTCCTCCACCGGCGGCGGCCACTGGGACAAGCGCAAGCTCCCGGAGCAGTGGGCCATTGGCTACAGGGGCCTGTGCTTTCAGGTGAAGCCCATGAACTTCAAGCACACGGGGCTTTTCCCGGAGCAGGCGGCCAACTGGGACTTCGCTATGGAGAAGATCAAAAATGCCGGGCGGCCCATTCGGGTGCTGAACCTCTTTGCCTACACCGGCGGAGCCACGGTGGCCTGCGCGGCGGCGGGGGCCAGCGTGTGCCATGTGGACGCGGCCAAGGGCATGGTAGCCTGGGCCAAGGAAAACGCCAGGGTCTCCGGCCTCAGCGAGGCGCCCATCCGATGGATCGTGGACGACTGCGCCAAGTTCGTGGAGCGAGAAAATCGCCGGGGCAAGACCTACGACGCCATCATCATGGATCCGCCCAGCTATGGCCGGGGCCCCGGCGGCGAGGTGTGGAAGCTGGAGGACAACCTCTATCCCTTCGTGAAGCTCTGCGCCCGGGTGCTGTCGGATAAGCCTCTGTTCGTGATCCTGAACTCTTACACCACGGGCCTGGCACCCTCGGTGCTGGGATATATTCTGCAAATGCTCATCGGCAAGGACCGGGGCGGCAAGGTCACCTGGGACGAGCTGGGCCTGCCGTGCAGCGAAAGCGGCATGGTGCTGCCCTGCGGTGCCACGGGCCGGTGGATGAGCGAATAAAATCTGCGCGATACAGAAATGAGATAAAGCTATGTCAACTATGCTGCAAACGGAAAAACTCACCTTCACCTACCCGGCGGAGGAGGGGGGACGGCAAGAGTCCTCCGCCCTGCGGGAGGTGGATCTGGAGATAGAAAAAGGGAGCTTCGTGGCGGTTTTGGGCCACAACGGCTCCGGAAAATCCACCCTGGCAAAGCACATGAACGCCGTGCTGCTGCCCACCGGCGGCAAGGTCTGGGTGGAGGGGATGGACACGGCGGACCCGGCGCTGCTGCTGGAGGTGCGGCAGCGCATCGGCATGGTGTTCCAGAACCCGGATAACCAAATCGTCGCCAATGTGGTGGAGGAGGATGTGGCCTTCGCCCCGGAGAATCTAGGCGTGCCCTCGGCGGAGATACGCAAGCGGGTGGACGACGCCCTGGAGGCCGTGGGCATGGCGGAATACGCCCGCCACGCGCCGCATTTGCTCTCCGGCGGACAGAAGCAGCGCATCGCCATCGCCGGGGTCATCGCTATGGAGCCGGCGTGTATCGTGCTGGACGAGTCCACCGCCATGTTAGATCCCGTAGGCCGCCGGGAGGTGCTGACCACGGTCCACAAGCTGAACCGGGAGCGGGGCATCACCGTGGTGCTCATTACCCACCACATGAACGAGGCCATGGAGGCCGACCGGGCCATTGTGATGAACCACGGCCAAATTGCCATGGACGGCACGCCTCGGGAGGTATTTGCCCGGGTGGAGGAGCTGCGGGCCCTGGGCCTGGCGGCGCCGGACACGGTGGAGTTACTTTATGAATTGCGGAGCCGGGGCATAGACATCCCGCTGGATGCTATGACCGTGGAGGAGTGCGCGGACGCCATCTGCCGCGCCTTTTCCGGCGAAAAATAAAAGGGGATCAAACAAGTTGAAACCGATATTAGAAGTGAAGGCTCTCACGCACACTTACAGTGCGGGGACACCTTTTGAGCACAAAGCCATTGAAGATGTAAACCTGGAGGTGATGCCGGGGGAGTTCCTGGGCATCATCGGCCACACGGGGTCGGGCAAATCCACCCTCATCCAGCACCTGAACGGGCTGCTGCGCCCCACCGGCGGGGAAATCTTGCTGGACGGGGAGGACATTTGGGCAAAGCCCAAGGAAATTCGCAAGGTGCGCTTCCAGGTGGGCCTGGTGTTCCAGTACCCGGAGTACCAGCTCTTTGAGGAGACCGTATTCAAGGACATCGCGTTCGGGCCCAAGAATATGGGCCTGGAGGGCGAAGAGGTAGAGCGCCGGGTGCGCCAGGCGGCGGCCTTTGCGGGCATCGACGAGGATATGCTGGAAAGGTCGCCCTTCGACCTCTCCGGCGGGCAAAAGCGCCGGGTAGCCATCGCGGGGGTCATCGCCATGGAGCCGAAAGTGCTGATCCTGGACGAGCCCACAGCGGGGCTGGACCCCCGGGGCCGGGAGGCCATTTTGGCCCAGCTGCGGGCCTATCATAAGCAGAAGGGAAACACGGTCATTCTGGTGAGCCACTCCATGGAGGAGATCGCCCGGAATGTGGACCGCATCATCGTCATGAGCCACGCCCACAAGCTGATGGACGGCACGCCGGAGGAGATTTTCTCCCGGGCGGGTGAGCTTTTACGGGTGGGCCTGGATGTGCCCCAGGTGACAAAGGTCGCCATGGAGCTGCAAAAGCGGGGCCTGCTGCCCGACAGCAGCATCTACACCATCGAGGAGCTGACGCGCTGCCTCCTGGCGCTGAAAGGGGGCGAGGCGGCATGCTGAAGGATATTACCCTGGGCCAGTTTTTCCCCGGGAACACCGTGGTCCACCGGCTGGACCCCCGGACGAAAATTCTGGCGGTGATCTTATACATCGTGGCCCTGTTCAGCGCAAACAGCGTGCTGACCTACGCCGTTGTGGCGGCGGTGCTGGCCACGAGCATTTTGGTTTCCAAGGTGCCGTTTTGGTCCCTGACCAAGGGCCTCAAGCCCATTCTCATCATCGTCATTTTCACGGCCATCATGAACCTGTTTTTCACCAAGGGCACGCCCGTGTGCGATGTGTGGCTGCTGCGGCACATCACCTGGGAGGGCTTGGTGGCGGCGGCGAAGATGCTGCTGCGTATTGTGATGCTCATTATGGGCACCTTCCTGCTGACTTACACCACCAGCCCCATTTCCCTCACCGACGGGCTGGAGTCCCTGCTGGGTTTTTTGAAGAAGATCAAGGTGCCGGTCCATGAGCTGAGCATGATGATGTCCATTGCCCTGCGCTTTATCCCCACCCTCATTGAGGAGACGGATAAAATTATGTCCGCCCAAAAGGCCCGGGGCGCAGACTTTGAGTCCGGTAATATTTTCCAGCGGGCCAAGGCCCTGGTGCCCATTCTGGTGCCGCTGTTCATCTCCGCCTTCCGCCGGGCCGACGAGCTGGCCACGGCCATGGAGTGCCGCTGCTACCACGGCGGCGAGGGGCGCACAGCTCTGCATGTGCTGCGCTATCAGCGGGCGGATTGGCTGACGCTGGCGGGCTTCGTGGCCCTGGCGGCGGGGGTCATCGTGCTGGGCCGCTTCGGCCTGTAAAAAAAATCGAGAGGAAAGGATGCCCTATGCGGAACATTGCCCTGGTGCTTATGTACAACGGCACCGCCTACCACGGCTGGCAGGTGCAGAAAACCGAAATTTCCGTGGCGGAGACCTTGGAGAAGGGCCTTTCCATGGTGTGCGGCGAGAAAATCAAGTGCGTGGGCTGCGGCCGCACGGATGCCGGGGTACACGCGAAGTATTATGTGGCCAATTTTCACACCAGCTCCCGCATCCCCGTGGATCGTATTCCTTTCGCGGTGAACACGCACATTCCCGAGGACATTGTGGTGCGCCGGGCCTTCGAGGTGGCGGAGGATTTCAACGCCATCGGCTCCTGCATCAAAAAAGAGTATACTTACCGCATTTATAATTCCCGCATTAAAAATCCCTTTTATGTCCACCGGGCCTATTTCTATCCCAAAAAGCTGGACGAGGCTCTGATGGACCGGGCGGCGCGGATGTTCGAGGGGACCCACGATTTCGCCGCAGTGCGGTCCGTGGGGACCAATGTGAAAAGCACGGTGCGCACCATCTACTACTGCCGCGTGGAGCGGCGGGGAGAGCTGCTGGAGCTGAAGGTGTGCGCCAACGGATTCCTATATAATATGGTGCGGGCCATCACGGGCACGGTGCTCTACGCCGCCGAGGGAAAGCTGCTGCCGGAGGACATTCCGGCGATTCTGGACTCGGGCAACCGCACCCTGGCCGGGCCCACGGCACCGCCGGGGGGGCTGTATCTCACCCGGGTGTGGTATGAGGATGAAAGACTGAATGGAACAGATGAAGTTTGAACAGGGCGACCTGCAGCAGGAGCAGCCCAAGCGCGTGAAAAAGAGACAGCCGCCCCGGCGAAAGCTGCGGGCGCTGGTGGTGGTCATCGCGGCGGTGCTGACGGTGGTGGCGGCCTTTGTGCTGCTGGACCGCACCGCCTTTGACGGCCTGCGCCGGAGCATCGCCTACATGCAGGCAGAAAAGGACGAGAGCGGCTGCGCACGCATCTACCAGTATAACGGTGACGGCTCCAGCCGCTACGCCGACCTGGACGGCAGCCTCCTGGTGGCCTCCAACAACGAGATCACCCTCCTGGACGACAAGGGCAGCGCCGTCTACCACACGGCCCTGCAATTTTCCCAGGTGGCCGTCAGCGCCGGGGACGGGCAGGCGGTGGTGTATGACATCGGCGGAAGGACGCTCTACCTGCTGGATAGCGGCGGCCTGGTGCGCCAGATGGACCTGGAGGGCGACATCTTCACCGTGGAGATGAGCCGGGGCGGCAAATTTGCCGTGACGCTGAAAAAAACAGGATATAAAACCACCGTATCCGTCTATAATGGCAAGGGTGAGCCGCTGTACGATTTTAACTCGGCACAGAACTATTTAATGACCGCCGCCGTGTCGGAAAACGGAAAATATATGGCCGCTGCGGCCATGAGCCAAAACAGCGGCAGCTTTGTAAGCTCGCTCCAAATTTATAAGCTCACCTCGGAGGAAATGCAGGCCGAGGGGACCATCGAGGGCGGCGTGTATGCCATCGGCACGGTGAATGGCCGCTTCTGCACCGCCACGGACAAGGCCCTCAGCTTTGTGAAGACCGACGGCACGGTGACATCCTACGACTTCAAGGGTGCCAGCCTCTCCCGGTGCAGCCTGGGGGCGGATAAATTCGCCGCTGTGCTTCTGGAGAACTACGCCTCCGGCGGCCAGACCCACCTGGCTACGGTGAACGCCGCCGGGGAGGAGATCGCCGCCCTGACGGTGGACAGCGAGGTGCTGGACCTGTCGGCGGCGGGGAGGTATCTGGCCGTGCTTTACAGCAATAAACTGGTCATTTACGATCAAAAGCTGCGAGAGTGTACCGTGCTGGAGGATGTGAGCTCCGCCCGGCGGGTGCTCATGCGCAGCGACGGCGCGGCGGTGCTGGCCGGGACCACCGCCGCCAGCCTGTATTTGCCGTAAAAAAGGAGGCGGATGGGTATGATTTGGTTGGATCTTGTGATCGTGGGTGTGCTGCTGCTGGGCCTGGGAATCGGTGCCAAGCAGGGCTTTTTGCAGACCCTGGGCGGCGTGGCGGCCATGATCGTGTCCTTTGTGGGGGCCGGGATCGCCGCTGGAGCCTTTTCGGGCACGGTGGCTAAGTGGATACGACCCATTTTGGAGAAAAAAATAGCCGGTAAGGGCATCACCGGCGGCAGCGTCGCCGACATGGTGGAGCAGGCAGGCTTCTTCGGCGACACCGCCCAGCGCATCACCGACAGTATCGGTGCCCTGGTGAAGGAGACAAAAGCGACCATGGTGGCCGCCGTCACCGACGGCATCGCCCAGTCGGTGGCCTATGCGCTGGTATACCTGGCGGCGTTCGTGGTGCTCATGCTATTGTGCAGGCTCCTGCTGCGGATGCTGAAGCTGGCCGGGAAGCTGCCTGGGCTCCACGCTCTGAACCTCATCGGCGGCGGCGCACTGGGCCTGGCCGTGGCGGTTTTACTGGTATTTTTGGCCGTGTGGGTGCTGCAAAGATTGCAGCTTGTCATCACGGAGGATATGGTGCAGCAGTCTGCACTTCTGCAATTTTTTGTGGGTCGGTCCCCTATGGACTGGTTCACATCGCTGTAAACCCAAAGTCCGTTCCCGGTGGGGATGGCAGGACAAACGGAGGAAACTATGCAGCCTACTTTTTGCTCAAAGTGTAAGAAAAATGTAGCCGTGGTGTTCATCTCTCGGATGAACGAGAAAGGCGAGTCGGTAAACGAGGGCCTGTGCCTGCAATGCGCCGCCAAGCTGGGTCTGCCCCAGGTGGAGGACATGATGAAGCGCATGGGCATCACCCCGGAGGACCTGGAGAGCCTCAGCGGCGAGATGATGCAGGCCTTCGGCGGGGCCGAGGAGCTGGAGGACCTGCCCGAGGACGACGGCGACGAGGACGAGAGCGGCAAGACCGCTACTTTCCCGTTTTTGAACCGTCTTTTCGGCGGCAGCCAGACCCCGGCGGAGAAGCAGCCCGGGGACCAGTCTGCCCAGGGTCGGGAGCCCAAGGGCGGCAAAACCGAGAAAAAGCGCAAATTCCTGGATAATTACTGCATCAATCTCTCCCGCCGCGCCCGGGAGGGCAAGCTGGACGCCGTCATTGGCCGGGAGGAGGAAATTGAGCGGGTGGTGCAGATCTTGAACCGCCGCCAAAAGAACAACCCCTGCCTTATCGGCGAGCCCGGCGTGGGCAAGACCGCCATCGCCGAGGGCCTGGCCCAGCGCATCGCCGCCGGACAGGTGCCCTTTAAGCTGCGGGACAAGGAGGTCTACCTGCTGGATCTGACGGCCCTGGTGGCCGGGACCCAGTTCCGGGGCCAGTTCGAGAGCCGCATGAAGGGGCTTATTGAGGAAATTCGCAAGGCCGGGAACATCATCCTGGTCATTGACGAGGTGCATAACATCGTGGGCGCAGGCGACGCCGAGGGCAGCATGAACGCCGCCAATATCCTCAAGCCCGCCCTGTCCCGGGGCGAGATTCAGGTCATCGGCGCCACCACATTTAATGAATACCGCAAGTTCATTGAGAAGGATTCCGCCCTGGAGCGCCGCTTCCAGCCGGTGACGGTGGCGGAGCCCAACATGGAGGATACCCTGGAAATCCTCAAGGGCATCGCCCATTACTACGAAAACTTCCACGGCGTGCAGATACCCGAGGGCATCCTGCGCCAGGCCGTGGCCCTGTCGGAGCGGTACATCACTGACCGATTCCTGCCGGATAAGGCCATCGACCTCATCGACGAAGCCTGCTCCGACCTGAACCTCCACGACGCCTCCATCAACCGCCGCATGGAGCTGAAGCGCGACCTGGAGAACATCACCTTTGAGCGGGAGACCCTTATGTCCGCCGAGCCCGAGGAGGGCAAGGAGTTCACCCAGGAGGAGCTGGACGCCCGCTACGCCCGCATCGCCGAGCTGCGCAGCCAGGAAATGCGCCTGCAGGAGGAGCTGACGGAGATCGAGAAAAAGGGCGTGCCCCAGTTGACTATGGAGAACATCGCCCGGGTCATCGAGCTGTGGACCAAGATCCCGGCCAGCAAGATTCGGGAGGAGGAGTTCAAGCGCCTGTCGGAGCTGGAGCTGCGCCTGAAGCAGCACATCGTGGGCCAGGACGAGGCCGTGGCCGCCGTGGCCGCCGCCATTCGCCGCAACCGCGTGGGCATTTCCCCCAAGCATAAGCCCGTGAGCTTCATTTTCGTGGGCAGCACCGGCGTGGGTAAGACCGAGCTTGTCAAGCAGCTGGCCGATGACCTCTTCCACGCGCCGGAGTCGCTGATACGACTGGATATGTCCGAGTTTATGGAAAAGCACTCCGTCTCCCGCATCGTGGGCTCACCCCCGGGCTATGTGGGCTATGACGAGGCGGGCCAGCTTACGGAGAAAATTCGCCGCAAGCCCTACTCCGTGGTGCTGTTTGACGAGATCGAAAAGGCCCACCCGGATGTGCTGAATGTGCTGCTGCAGATTTTGGACGACGGCCAAATCACCGACGCCCATGGCCGCAAGGTGAACTTTGAAAACACCGTCATCGTCATGACCTCCAACGCCGGGTCCGACAAGAGCGCCGGCGGCACCGTGGGCTTTGGCCGCAGCAGCGACGAGCAGGACAAGGAGCGGATCATGAAGGCCCTCCAGTCCTTTCTGCGCCCGGAGTTTATCAACCGCGTGGACGAGATCGTCTATTTCCACCAGCTCACCAAAGAGAATTTCCGCGGCATCGCCGCCATCATGCTCCGGGAGCTGACGGACTCCCTCTCCACCAAGGGCTTCACCTTCACCTACGATGACGCCCTGCTGGATTACCTGGTGGAGAAGTCCTATTCCGCCGCCTACGGCGCCCGGAACCTGCGCCGCTTTATCCAGAAGGAGCTGGAGGACCCCATGGCGGTGCGCATCATCGAGAGCTTCGACCATCCCATCACCCACCTCCGGGCCTCTGCCGCGGACGGCAAGGTGACACTGGAGACGCTGTAAGGAGGCGCTTATGCTGTTTCGCAAAAAAATAGATCCCCGCTGTGCCTACTGCGCCAAGGGCACCCGCATCAGCGACGGGGAAGTGGCCTGCGTGAAATGCGGCGTTGTGGCGGCGGAGCACCATTGTGGTTCGTTCCGCTATGACCCCCTGAAGCGGGTGCCGCCCCGGCCCGTGAAGCTGCACACCGGGGACCTGAAGCAGGAGGATTTTGACCTGTAAGGAGGGCACGCTATGGAACTGAAAAAGGTATGGGCCGTATATTTCAGCGGCACCGGCACCACCCGGAAAACGGTGGAGCGCATCGCGGGCGCAGTCGCGTCCCGGCTGAATTTGCCCGTGGAGAGCGTGGATTTCTCTCGCCCCGCCGTGCGCCGGGAGACCCTGCACTTCTGCGCTACGGACCTGGTGGTGTTCGGCACCCCGGTGTACGCCGGGCGCGTGCCCAATGTGCTGCTGCCGTTTTTACAGGAGAAGATCGTGGGCGGCGGCGCGCTGGCCGTGCCGGTGGTGCTGTTCGGCAACCGCAACTATGACGATGCCCTCATGGAGCTGCGGAACCTCCTCATAGCGGACGGCCTGCACCCCATAGCCGCCGGAGCTTTCGTAGGGGAGCATTCCTTCTCCCGTGTGCTGGGACAAGGGCGGCCCAATGCCGAAGACCAGGCGCTGATGGACGAATTTGCCGCCCAGACGGCGGAGCTGGCCGCAAAACTGGAGACCGCCCCGCAAAGACCCGTGGCCGTAGGGGGCCAAGAGCCCATCCGCCCCTATTATACGCCCCGGGACCGGGCCGGAAACCCCATCAATATATTAAAGGTAAAGCCCAAAACGGACCTGTCCCGGTGCGGTGGCTGCGGCCTCTGCGCCGAGCTTTGCCCCATGGGCTCCATCGACCCGGCGGAGGTGTCGCAGGTCCGGGGCATCTGCATCAAGTGCTGCGCCTGCGTCAAGGGCTGCCCCACCGGAGCCAAGTTCTTCGACGACGCCGGGTATCTCTACCACCAGCACGAGCTGGAAGCAGAATACGCCGGCCCTGCGGTGAACGAAGTGTTTTACATACAATTATAATAATAAAGCACATAAAAAACCGGCCCCCGATAGTGAGGGCCGGTTTTCTATTAAGGATTCACAATAGGCAGCAGCTCCGTCAAATCCCGTATCTCATAGTCGATGCGCAGTCCGTCGGGCCGGGCCAGGCCGTGGGGATTGTACCAGCAGCAGGGGATACCGTAGTTGTTGGCCCCCCGCAGGTCGCTGGAGGGGGAGTCGCCGATGAGCAGGCAGTTCTCCCGTGTGATGCCGGGAATGCGAGAGAAAACATAGTCAAAGTAGGCCACGGAGGGCTTGCTGGCCCCGGCCTTCTCGGAGATGAAGGCATCTGTAATGTAGAATCGAATGTCGCTGGCGGCCAGGCGGGCCATCTGCACGGCGGCCACGGCGTTGGTGACGATGTAGAGCTTATGGGTCTGGGCCAGGGTCCGGCAGACCTCCAGGGCGTGGGGCATCAGGACGGTGTTGGTGGCCAGGGTGTTCAGGTGGATATTGTTGCACATCACCGGGTCGGCTTTCAGCCCGGCGCGCTCCAAAAACAGCCGAAACCGCTCCACCACCAAAAAAGTCTTGGTGCATTCGCCCCGGTCAAAGGCGGTCCACATCTCGGTGTTGGCCTGTTCATAGGTCTGAAAAAGTTCGTCCGTGTCCGGCAGGCGGCAGACGCGGCACATTTCGCTGAATGCCCGGCGGTTGCCCACATCAAAATTAAATAAGGTGTTGTCCGCGTCCAGCAGCAAAATAGGGTAAGGGGTCATAGGGTGTCTCTCCTTGTCAGTTTGGGCCATTATAGCACGGTTTTGCCCAAAAGGGAAGAGCGGCGGCGTGACATTAGCGTAAGTGAAGGCAGAAATTAAAAAAGTGAAAATAATGCTTGACAGTTGGGGGGTGGGTGTGATAAAGTGGCAAAGTCGTCGAGAGGCGGCGGCTGCGGTAGGTGGCTGGAAGGCACGGAAAAAACTTGAAAAAAGTTGAAATTAGTGCTTGACATGGCAGGCATAACGCGGTATAATAACAAATGTTCCGCGTGGGGCGTGTACCTTGTAAATTAAACAACGAACGAAACGAAAAGCACCAAACGGGAGCACTGAGAAGTGCGACTAAACTTGGGGAAATGGGGTTAAGTCAATTACCCATAGAACTAAGTATAAAAAGTTTTTGAAGCTATGACAAATAGCTCTGTAAAGATTTGAGCGACTCGAAGGAGTTGTTTGGATACCATTTATAGAGAGTTTGATCCTGGCTCAGGACGAACGCTGGCGGCGTGCTTAACAC
>CAVJNL010000061.1:0-11684 GCA_963650985.1 Clostridium sp. CAG:413 | reverse complement strand
CCAAAATTTCCGCGCTGCCTTGCGGCGGACGCTTGAAATTTTGACCGCGGCCACTCGCTCGCCTCGCTTCTTCTGCCACTGGCAGCGCTCGGCTCGCTCCCCACATCGGCCCGCTCACCGCACCCCTTGCACCCCTCCGTAGGGGCGACCCTCGTGGTCGCCCGCCCCACCAGCCCTCAAACTATCCGTAGGGGCGGGGTTCTACCCCGCCCACCCGGATTTGCACTGCAACTCTTGCAATTGCGTAGGGGCGGACGCCCCTGTCCGCCCGTTGCACCGGCCCTAATAAATGCGTAGGGCGGGGTGTCCTCACCCCGCCGCTCCATAACCACCGCACTCCCGGCAGGGCACACGGGCCCTGCCCTACAAACGGCAATATTTTTCTTTGTAGGGCGGGACCCATGTGTCCCGCCGCACACCGCACTCCATGCAAAAAAACATGTCATTGCGAGGCCAGTTCGCAAACTGGCCGTGGCAATCCGTAATGCCCTCTACCAACCCGCCCCAAAACCGAGAAAGGAGCAAAAAATGACCCCCACCAACGGCGAAATGAACCGCAAAAGTGAAAAAGTCCGCCGGGCCAACCGCACCATCCAAAACCGCACCATGATCCTCATGGGCGTTTTGGGCATCCTGGTGTTCGTGGCACTGTTCATGAAGCTCTTTTCCCTTCAAATTCTGCGCCATGACGAGCTGGAGGCCAAGGCCCTGGACCAGCAGACCCGCAGCACCGTGGTCACCGCCACCCGTGGCACCATTTACGACCGCAACGGCAACATCATGGCCATCTCCGCCACAGCGGAAACGGTTTTCCTCTCTCCCCTGGAGATCAACCGCGCCCTGGACGATAAGGAGGACCCCGTCACCTGGACCAAGGACAGCGTGGCCCAAAGGCTCTCGGAGATTTTGCAGATCAATAAAGAGGGCATCCTCAAGAAAATGGAGCGCACCGACTCCCAGTACGAGGTCCTGAAAATGCGCGTGGAGGAGGATGTGGCCGACCAAATTCGCACCTATATCAACGACGAGGGCGTGGTGGGCGTCTACATGGCCACCGACGCCAAGCGCTACTATCCCTACTCCACCCTGGCCTCCCAGGTCATCGGCTTCGTGGGCACGGACAACACCGGCCTCTACGGCCTGGAAGCCCGCTATAACAGCACCCTGGAGGGCCAAACGGGACTGGTGGTCTCCACCAAGGACCCGGCGGGCAACGATATGCTCTATGGCTACGAGCAGTATTATAAGGCCCAAAACGGCAGCGACATCGTCCTGACCCTGGACGCCACCGTCCAGTATTATGTGGAAAAGGCCATCAATGAGATGGTCACCGCCACCGAGGCCGCCAACGGCGCCACGGGCATCGTCATGGATGTGGAGACCGGCGCCATCCTGGCCATGGCCTCCAGCCCCGGCTACGACCTCAACGACCCCTCCAGCATTTACGATACCGCCATCGCCAACCTGGTCAAGGAGAATAAGCTGAGCCTGGCCGACGCCCAGCTGCGCCAGTGGCGCAATAAGGCCATCAACGATACCTACGAGCCCGGCTCCACCTTCAAGGTCCTGACCCTGGCGGCGGCCCTGGAGGAGGGCGTCATCGATAAGGATACCACCTTCGACTGTTCCGGCTCCATCCATGTGCTGGATGCCACCATCCATTGCAGCAATCGCGGCGGCCACGGCCACCAGACCCTGGAGCAGACGGCGGGCAACTCCTGCAACCCTGCTTTCATCACCTACGGCCTGCGCCTGGGCACGGAGAAGTTCTATGATTATATGAAGAACTTCGGCCTCATAAACGGCAGCGGCATTGACTTAGACGGCGAGGCCCTGGGCATTTTCGCCCCCCAGGAGACCTCCTCCGAGCTGGACCTGGCCTGCTACGCTTTCGGCCAAAACTTCAATACCACCCCCGTGGCGCTGATCTCCGCCCAGGCCGCCTGCATCAACGGCGGCTACCTCCACACCCCCTATGTGGTGGAGCGCGTGGTGGACAGCGACGGCAATGTCCTCTCCAGCCACGATAATACCCCCGTGCGCCAGGTGGTCAGCGAGGAGACCTCCGCCCTGGTGCGTCAGTGCCTGGAGTATGTGGTGGAGTCCGGCACGGGCCGCAACGGCCAGGTGAAGGGCTACCGCATCGGCGGCAAGACCGGCACGGCGGATAAGGGCAACACCGGCGACACCATCCTGTCGTTCATGTGCTTTGCCCCGGCGGATAACCCCAAGTATATCATGCTTCTGACCCTGGATACCCCCGCCGGCGAAGGCCGTGGCGGCGGCGGCACCGTGGCCCCCTACGCCAGCCAGATCATGTCGGAAATTCTTCCCTATTTGGGCGTGGAGCCCTCCTATTCCGCCGAGGAGCTGCTGGGCTCTGATACCACAGTTAACTATGTAATAGGTATGTCCGTCTCGGACGCCGAGGCCAAGCTGAAGGCCCGGGGCTTCTCCGTGAAGGTGGTGGGCGACGGCGACACCGTCACCGACCAGACCCCCGAGGGCGGCACCGTGATCCCCGGCAAATCCCGGGTGATCCTCTACGCCGGGACGGAGAAACCGACCACCCTTTGCACCGTGCCGAACCTGGTGGGCATGTCCCCCAGCGAGGCCAATGTTGCGGTGAGCAGCGCGGGTCTGATCCTGCGATTCACCGGCACCACAGACAGCGGCTCGGACAGCATCCGGGTCATCAATCAGTCGGAAGCCGCAGGCTCCCAGGTGGCGGCGGGAACGGTGATTTCCGCCCAGCTCCGGGACGGCGGCGTTACGGACTGAGCCCGGCGGAAAGCCTTGACTTGTAAGACTTTTTGAGCAGCCGGGGGCGGTCCTGTGGTTTTCGGTGAAAGGAGAGACCGAATGCGCCTGCGGGAGCTGCTGCGCGGAGTGGAGGTCAGCACGCAAAATGTGCCGGAAATCCTTGAAATTACTGGGGTTTTCTGCGATTCAAGAGAGGTAAAAACAGGCAGTATTTTCGTGGCAATTCCCGGAAATAACTGCGACGGCGGGGACTATGTCCGTGAGGCCCTGAAACGGGGCGCGGCGGCGGTGGTCTGCCAAGGAAAACCGCCGGAAAAGCTGCCCCGGGGTGCGCCGTTTATCCTGGTGCGAAACGCCCGAAAGGCCCTGGGACAGATGGCCGGCACCTGGTACGGAAAACCCGCAGAAAAGCTGAAAATTTTGGGCGTTACCGGCACCAACGGAAAGACCACAACGACTTATTTAATCAAGCATATTCTAGAGGCCGCAGGGGAGAAAACGGGGCTTATCGGCACCGTGGAAAACTGCGTGGGCGGGGAGCATTTTCCGGCCCGGCGCACCACCCCAAACGCCCTGGAAATACAGCACTTTTTGTGCAAAATGGTGAAGCAAAGGTGCAGCTTCGGTGTCATAGAAGTGTCGTCTCATGCACTCACACAGTGCAGAACGGAGAACATAAAATTCACCGTGGGCGTCTTTACAAATCTCACCGAGGACCACCTGGACTACCATAAAACCATGCAGCACTATTGCGACGCCAAGGCGAAATTGTTTCGCCATTGCTGCACGGCGGCGTGCAACGCCGACGACCCCTGGCGGGAGCGCATTTTAGCCCGGTCCCACTGCCCGGTGCTCCTGTACGGACTGGGGGAGGAAGCAGACCTCCGGGGCGAGGACCTCCGGCTTCTGAGCCGGGGGGTGGAGTTTACCGCTGTGGAAAACGGAAAAAGAACTCCCGTGCGCGTGGGTGTGCCGGGCCGGTTTTCGGTGTATAATACATTGGGGGCCATGGCCGCCTGTCGGCTGCTGAACATTCCGGCGGAGACCTGCGCCCAAGCGCTGCGTACCTTTCCCGGGGTCAAGGGCCGCATGGAAGTGGTGCCCACGCCGGGAAAGCCCTATACATTGCTCATTGATTACGCCCACACCCCGGACGCGCTGGAAAATGTGCTGAAAACCGCTCGGGGGTTTACAGAGGGCCGGGTCATCGCCGTGTTTGGCTGCGGCGGCGACCGGGAAAAAGGAAAACGGCCCCTGATGGGCCGGGCCGTGGCGAACCTTGCGGATTTCGCCGTTGTGACCAGCGACAATCCTCGCACCGAGGACCCAGAGGCCATTATCCGGGACATTCTGCCCGGCATGGCCGGGGCGGAGGGGCGGTACGCGGTGGAGCCGGACAGACAGAAAGCCATCGCCTTGGCTATGGACCGGGGGCGGGCCGGAGATGTGATCCTCCTGTGCGGCAAAGGACACGAAACTTACCAGGAGATCGGCGGCAAAACGCTTCCTATGGACGAGCGGGAGATCGTAGCCTCCCTCCTGTGAATACGGAAGAAAAAAGCCCGTGAGGGGCGAAGAGAGGAAAGAAAATTATGATCCTGCAAGTGATTTTAGCCTGCGTTATCTGCTTTGCCATTACGGCCCTGGCGGGAAAACTTTTGATCCCGGAGCTGGTGAAGCTGAAGGCGGGGCAGAGCATCAAAGAGATCGGCCCCACCTGGCACATGACCAAGCAGGGCACGCCTACCATGGGTGGGCTTATGTTCATCATCGGCATCGGTATCACGGTGGTGATACTGGGCTGGAGGGGTATGGTGCAGGGGGATTTCGCCCACATCTATGTGTATCTGTTTGCCCTGGTGTTCGGCGTCATCGGCTATATTGACGACTATCAGAAGGTGAAGCACCACCAGAACACCGGCCTCACGGCCATTCAAAAATTCCTGCTGCAATTGGCGGCGGCGGTGACGTTTTTGTGCCTGCTGCGCTATGAGGGGCAGCTGAGCCCCAACCTGTACATCCCGTTTTTCAACACCTATGTGGTGCTGAATTGGGTGGTGTATATGATCCTGGCGGCCTTTATCATCGTGGGCACGGTGAACGCGGTGAACATCACCGACGGGCTGGACGGCCTGTCCTCCGGCGTCACCATCCCCGTAGCGATTTTCTTCGCGGTAATGGGCATTGTGTGGAAGCAGTTCCCCCAACTGGGCATTTTCGGCGGGGCTATGGTGGGCGGCCTTTTGGGCTTTTTGCTCTACAACCACTACCCGGCCAAGGTGTTCATGGGCGATACCGGGTCCCTGTTTTTGGGGGGCGCGGTGGCGGCGCTGGCCTTTGCCTATGACATGCCGCTGATTCTCATTCCTGTGGGCATTGTGTATATCTGCGAGACGCTTTCGGATATTTTGCAGGTGGGGTATTTCAAGCTGACCCACGGCAAGCGCATTTTCAAAATGGCACCGCTGCACCATCACTTTGAGATGTGTGGTTGGAAGGAGACGAAGATCGTGGCGGTGTTTACCACGGTCAGCGCTATCTTTTGCGTGCTGGCTTATTTGGGTGTGATAGATCGGTTTTCGTATTAAAGGGCGGATTGCCACAGCCGGGGTGCGGGCGACCACGAGGGTCGCCCCTACGCAGAGCAAGGAGCGCCTACGGCGGGCCGATGTGGGCATCGGCCCCTACGGAATTGGTTGTAGGGGCGGACGGCTCTGTCCGCCCGTTGATGGGCGCACGGGTAGTTTTTTGACACGATACGATTTTGTTTTTCAGTTCTGAAATAAAAGGGAAAGGAGGGGGAGACTATGCCTCAGGCGGAGAAAAGGAAACGGTGGGGGGTATTTGCCCGGAAGCGGGTCCGGCGGGACTCGGGACAGGGACAGAGCCAGGTCCAGGGGCAGAGCCAGGTCCGGGGACAGAACCAAAGCCAGAGCGTCAGCCGGCCTGCGGCGGGGCGCTTGGATCTGCCGTTTTTGCTCCTGACTATTCTCTTGACGGTGCTGGGGCTTGTGATGCTGTTTTCGGCCAGCTTCCCCTCGGCCAACTATGAGAGCGGCGACCCGGCTTTTTATCTGAAACGGCAAGCTCTATTTGCTGTGGTGGGCTTGGCGGCCATGGTTGTGATGGCTCGGATGGACTACCAGAGGCTCCGGGGCATGGCAAAAATACTCATGTATTTGTCGTTTTTTCTGCTGGTGCTGGTGCTGGTACCCCATGTGGGCATTACGAAAAACAACGCCACACGGTGGCTGGGCAAGGACGGCGTGCTGACCTTTCAGCCGTCGGAAATTGCAAAGCTGGCCATCATCATTTACTTTGCGGACAGTATCTCCAAAAAGAAAAACCTGATGGAGAATTTCAAATACGGCATTCGGCCCTATATCCTAATTTTGGCTGTGTTTGCGGGGCTGATGCTGCTGGAGCCGCACCTGTCGGGCACCATCCTCATTGTGAGCACGGGCGTTGTGCTGATGATTGTGGGCGGCATTGACAAGCGCTGGATCATCGGCGGTCTCAGCGGCGTGGCGGCGGTTGGCTTTTCCTATGTGAAGCTGGTGGAGGCCGGGGTCATCTCCTACGGCGCGGACCGCATTCGTATGTGGAGAGACCCGTGGCTGGACCCCATAAAAGAGGGCTACCAGATGTGCCAAAGCCTCATTGCCATCGGCTCCGGTGGGCTCACGGGCGTGGGCCTGGGCAAGGGACGGCAAAAGTTCCTGTATCTGCCCGAGGAGCACAACGACTTCATCTTCGCCGTGGTGTGCGAGGAGCTGGGCCTCATCGGGGCCACGCTGGTGATGCTGGTGTTTGCGCTGCTGATTTTGCGGGGCTTTTGGATCGCCCTCCAGGCCAGAGACCGCTTCGGGACGCTGCTGGTGGTGGGCATTATGACCCAGATCAGCCTCCAAACATTTTTGAACATCGCGGTGGTGTCGGGCCTGGTCCCGGCCACGGGCATTTCGCTGCCGTTTTTCAGCTACGGCGGCACGGCTCTTGCGCTGCAGCTGTTTGAAATGGGCATTGTACTGAGCGTATCCAGGCAGATCCCGGCGCCCCGGGGCGGATAAGAGGAGGAAGCTATGAAAGTCATCTTTACCTGCGGCGGTACGGCGGGGCATGTGAACCCGGCCCTGGCCCTGGCGGGGTATATGCGGAAAATGGACCCCACGGTGGAGATCCTCTTTGTGGGGACGCCGGAGGGCATTGAGCGCGGCCTGGTGACCCAGGCGGGCTACGACTACCGGGGCATCGCCGTGGGCAGCCTGGAGCGGTCCGTGAGCCCGGAGAGCCTGCGGCACAACTGCAAAAGCGCCTGGGAGCTACTGACCCTGGAGCGCAAGGCGGGGAAAATTCTGGACGAATTTCCCGCCGACCTGGTGGTGGGCACCGGGGGCTACGCAAGCTACCCGATGGTGAAATACGCCGCCAAGCGGGGCATTCCTACGGCGGTACACGAGGCGAACATGATACCGGGGCTCACCACGAAGATGCTGGAAAAGCACGCTTCGCGCATTATGGTGGGCTTTGAGGAGTGCAGGACGCTCTACAAGCACCCGGAGCGCATTGTGGTCACAGGGACCCCGGTGCGGGGCGACTTCTTTGACCTGACCCATGAGGAGGCCAAGGCGGCACTGAAAATCGGGAAAGACGAGCCGCTGGTGGTGTCCTTCTGGGGCAGCCTGGGGGCCAGCACCATGAACGAGCAGATGCTGGACTTTTTTAAGCGGGAAAAAGAGGACGGGTATCCCTTTTTCCACATCCACGCCGTGGGTGGCCGGGGTTGGGACCGGATGCAGCAGGAGATGCAGCAGAGGGGCCTGCCGGGCAGCCACAAGCTGGATGTAAGGAAGTATATTTACGACATGGCCGTGGTGATGCGGGCGGCGGATCTGGTGATCTGCCGGGCCGGGGCGTCTACCATCAGTGAAATTACGGCGCTGGCGGTGCCGACTATCATCGTGCCGTCGCCGTATGTGGCCAACAACCACCAGGAGAAGAATGCGCGTACCCTCGCGCAGCACGGGGGCGCGTGTCTCATCCGGGAGGAGGAGAGCAGCGGCGAAAAGCTCTACCGCACGGCGAGAGACATTCTGGAAAGCCCCACAAGGCTTACCTCTATGAGCCGGGGCATGGCGGAGCTGGGCATTTTGGACGCTACGGAGCGGATCTATCATACTGTGATGGAGCTGGTGAAGTAACCAACAGGCCCCCGGGGGCATAGGATGGCGTACATTCTATGAAAACGGGGGAGGAATATGAGCGTCATTTTGGTGGAGGGCGGCAGAAAACTCTCCGGCGCGGTGACGGTGCAGGGGGCAAAAAACAGCGTGCTGCCTATGCTGGCGGCTACGGTGCTCTGCGGCGGCGTGTGCCGTGTGCGGGGCTGCCCGGCCCTCAGCGATGTGGAGACGGCGGCGCAGATCATACGCCACCTGGGCGGCGATGTGCGCCGGGAGGGCGCGGACCTGGTGGTGGACACCCGGGAGCTGACCGGGTGGGAGATACCCCGGGAGCTCATGGGGCGGATGCGCTCGTCGGTGATGTTTTTGGGCGCAATCCTGGCCCGGTGCGGCCAGGCGAAGTGTACTTATCCCGGGGGCTGCGACTTGGGGCCCCGGCCCATTGACCTGCATTTGGCGGCTCTAAGAGCATTGGGCACCCAGGTGCGGGAGGAGGACGGCAACATACTCTGCCGGGGCGAAAGGCTCCGGGGAGCGGAGATATTTCTGCGGATTCCCAGCGTGGGAGCCACGGAAAACGCGATCTTGGCGGCCTGCGGGGCGGAGGGGGTGACCACCATCTCCAACGCGGCAAGGGAGCCGGAAATTGCGGAGCTGCAAGGGTTCCTGCGGAAAATGGGCGCGTGCGTCCAGGGCGCGGGGACGGCCACCATCGTGGTGGAGGGGCGGAAAAAGCTCCACGGCTGCTCGCACAGGGTACATCCGGACCGCATTGTGGCGGCCACTTATCTGTGCGCGGCGGCGGGCGCGGGCGGGTGCGTTTACCTGCGCCGGGCCGACTACCGGGAGCTGGCGGCGCCCCTGTGTGTGCTGCGGGAGAGCGGATGCGAAATTTGCAGCGACGGCGGGGGTATATTACTTAAAAGCAGCGGGCGGCTGCGGGCCGTTTCGCCGGTGCGGACATCGCCGTACCCGGGGTTTCCTACGGACGACCAGGCCGTTATGATGGCGGCGCTGCTTAGGAGCACGGGGGACACGGTATTCGTGGAGAATCTGTTTTCCGGGCGGTTTCGCCATGTGGAGCAGATGCAGAAGCTGGGGGCGCAGATACGGGTGCAGGACGCGGCGGCCATCGTGACCGGGGTGAAAAACCTCCGGGGCGCGGCGGTGCAGGCTACGGACCTGCGGGGCGGCGCGGCGCTGATCGCGGCGGGCCTCCAGGCGGAGGGCGTGACCCGAGTGGAGGAGATCCGCCACATTGAGCGGGGGTACGCCGACATTGTTGGTGACTTGGCGGGCCTGGGGGCCTGCATACGAAAAGAAGAAACTTACGAAAGTTGAGGACACACATGACCGGACGGAACAGGCGCAGACGCAGAAAAAGAAAGGGAAGCTTTTCCTTTTTATATAAGCTGCTGATGTTTTTTGTCATCTGCGGCGCTATTGTTGCCGCCCTGGCCGTGTTTTTCAAGGTGGACACCATCGAGGTCACCGGCAACAGCCGCTATACGGACCAGGAGATCGCCGAGAGCGGCGGCATTCATGTGGGCGACAACCTATTCCTGATCAATAAATTCAGCGTGGCGGAGGAAATCACCCAAAAACTGCCCTATATCTCCAGCGTGCGCATCAGCCGCAAGCTCCCGGACACCCTGTGCATCCAGGTGGAGGAAAACGGCGCCCTGTGCGCGGTGGAGGCAGAGGGGAGCCAGTGGCTCCTCAGCAGCAGCGGCAAGCTGGTGGAAAAGGCCGACGCGGCGGCGGATGTGACGAAGATCACGGGCCTGACGCCGGTGGACCCGGAGGCGGGCAAGGCCTTGCAGGTGGACGCGGAGCAGGCGGGGGTGAAAGAGACGCTCCTGACGCTCCTGGCCGCTTTGAACAGCCGGGAGGCTCTGAATCGCTGCCAGGAGATACACCTGGAGGACGGCAGCAGCATTACGCTGCGGTTTGACGGGCGGTTCGATGTGATCCTCTCCTGGGACGCGGACTTCGGCTACAAGCTGGACTGCTTGCTGGCGGTGGTGGACACCAAGCTGGAGGAAAACGAAAAGGGGACCATCGACCTGACGCGAAAAGAGGTTAGATTTATCCCTGGGTAAACTTTTTCGGGAAAATTACGGGGAATACTTGACCGATTGGCGAAAGTGAGATAAAATAAAATATGGTATAGCAGCAGCGAAACCATTCTATAAACGGATGATACCATCGATTGACAAGGGCCCTTGTTAATCGATGGTAAGACTGCCATCTCAGACAATCTGCAGCAGGAGGAAGCGACATGGCATTTGCAATGGATACAGGTATGGAAAATGTGGTCAACATCAAGGTCATCGGTGTTGGCGGCGGCGGAAACAATGTGGTCAATCGCATGGTCACCAGCGGCGTCAAGGGCGTTGACTTTGTGGCCGTGAATACGGATAAGCAGGCGCTGAATTCTTCTGCGGCAAGCTATAAGATCCAGATCGGCGAGAAGCTCACCGGCGGCAAGGGCGCTGGCTCTGACCCGGAGGTGGGCCGCAAGGCCGCCGAGGAGAGCCGCAACCAGCTCTCCAAGGCCCTGGAGAACACCGACATGGTGTTCGTCACCGCCGGTATGGGCGGCGGCACCGGCACCGGCGCGGCCCCTGTGGTGGCCGAGAACGCCCGGGAGCAGGGCATCCTCACCGTGGGCGTTGTCACCAAGCCCTTCGGCTTTGAGGGACGCCGCCGCATGACCCAGGCCGAGCAGGGCATCGAGGAGCTGCGGGGAAAGGTTGACTCCCTGGTCATCATTCCCAACGAGCGGCTGAAGTACGCCACCGACCAAAAGATCACCTTTGCCAACGCCTTTGAGATCGCGGACGATGTGCTGCGCCAGGCGGTGGTGAGCATTTCCGACCTGATCCGGGACACCGGGTTCATTAACCTGGACTTTGCCGATGTCACCGCCGTGATGAAGGACGCGGGTCTTGCCCACATGGGCGTGGGCCGCGCCGCCGGCAAGGGCAAGGCTGAGGAGGCCGCCCGCATGGCCATTTCCAGCCCCCTGCTGGAGACCAGCATCCAGGGTGCCAAGGGCGTGCTGATCAATGTCACCGGGTCCATGGATATCGGCCTGGAGGAAGTGGAGCAGGCCGCCACCCTGGTGCAGGAGGCGGTGAGCCCCGACGCACTGACTATCTTCGGCGCCACCTTCGACGAGAATTTGGACGATGAGATCCGCGTGACCGTTATCGCCACCGGGTTTGCCGAACCCGACGAGGTGGCGCAGATCTCCGCGCCCGTGGCCGGGAAGGCCCCGGAGACAAAGCCCGAACAGGCGGCGGAGGACATCACCCCGGAGGAAGAGGCAGAGCTGAAAGAGGAGCAGAGCCACTTCGACGATATTTTGAAGATCTTCGAGCGGGGACAGAATTGAGTGCATTCGCATTATATATTTATATGTGAGAAAACGACCGGCCTGGGGCCGGTCGTTTGAGCCTGTCGGAAAAACCCTCCGGGTTTTTCCGACAAAAGGCTTGCAGTCTGCTGCGCGCATAATTTGTCCGTCTGTGACGGACAAATTCCACACTTGCAGCCTGAGAAGTATTTTCTCAGACTGTCGATAAAGCGGTTAGATTCTCGATAACGGTAAGGAAGGGAGTGTGAGGGAAACCCAAGAAGGGTGTCCCTCACCATTGAAATCAATAGTTTTTGAAACTTTTTCAAAGTTTCAAAAACTTAGGCAGCGGGGCGAAAAGACTTTTTCGACACGCT
>CAVJNL010000060.1:0-11685 GCA_963650985.1 Clostridium sp. CAG:413 | reverse complement strand
CCCTTGGAAATACGGCAAGTATTCCCTGCGGGTCTTTCCTTGTCTGGACACATTTCTGCGTGGCAAAACTGCTTCGCACCTGCCAGCGATGGATTTCCGAGCGATTTTTGGCTTTTGAGCCGCAGGCGGGCTGGCGCCCGCCAAGGTGAGAAGGACAAAAAGCGCCGCAAAGGCGCGCTGGCAGGCGTGTTTGCCCTTGTCAACCGATGGTACTATCGGGCAATAAAAAAGGCACCTCCAACTAAAAAAGCCCATTTACAGAAAAATACGGACACATACCCCCGTGCTTTTTATTATTTCAGCCAATCTTTATATTCCTCAAAGCCGAAAATCAGGTTTTCCCGGCTGTGGCAGTCGGAGGAAAGGATCCTCTTCACGCCACGGCGGCGCAGCTCTTCCAGGAGCCAGCGGGCCGGGTAGGGCTCTGTGCGGTAGCCCCGGGAGATGGCCCCGGTGTTGATCTCGAAGGTCACGGGGGCGGCGGCCAGGGCGTCCAGGGCCCGGAGGGCGGCCCGGCGGTAGCGGGGGTGGTCGGTGGCAAAGAGGGTGTCCCCCTCGTTGAACTTGGTCACCAGGTCGAAGTGGCCCACCACCTGGCAGCGGGTCCGGTCGTAGACCCGGGTGACGGTGGCAAAATAATCCTCCGCGAAAGCGTACCAGTCGCCGCCGTAGTGCTGCTGCACCGCCCGGGCCTGGGCGTCCCGGGAGGCATCCACGGGCAGGTAGGCGCCGTCCTTATACAGGTAGTGGACGCTGCCGATGACATAGTCGTATCCCTCTGTGGAGGCGGGGGAATAAAAATCCTGCTCAATACCCATATAAATGCGAATTTTTCCCGCGTACTTCTCCCGCAGGCGGCGAATTTCGGCCTTGTAATCTTCCGTTTCCGCCGGGGACATGCAGTAGTCCGCGTCGTAGGGGGCGTAGGAGTGGCCGCTGAAGCCAAGGGCTGGGCTGCCCAGGCGCAGGGCCTCCCGCACCAGGTCCTCCGGGCGGTCCTTGCCGTCGCAGTAGAGGGTGTGGGTGTGGAAATTGGAAAACCTATCAGCCATGGTTATATATTTTCTTGTCGATGGCGTAAATTTTGCCGCTGAAGGTGCCCACGGGGGTGTTTTCCAGGTTTTCGGTGTAAATTTCCATGCGGCTGTCGATGAGATCCAGGTAGCTCAAAAGCTCCGCTTCGATGCACATGGGACGCACCGCCGCGCCGAACTCCGGCTCACCGTGGTGGGAAAGGATCATGTGCTGGAGCAGCACGGACTTTTCCTCCGGGGTGCCCAGAGCCGCCGCCGCACGGCCCACGGCCTCCGCGCCCAGGACCAGGTGGCCCAGGAGCTGGCCTTTCACCGAGTACTCCGCCACCAGGCCCAGGGGCGAGGTGACGAACTCCTCGCACTTGCACAGGTCGTGGAGCAGGGTGCCGGTGACGAGCAGGCTGCGGTCCAGGGCCGGGTAGAGCTTGGCGTAGAAGCAGGCTGCCCGGACCATGTAGGCTGTGTGCATGAGCAGGCCGCCCACGAAGCCGTGGTGCATGCTCTTGGCCGCCGGGATGCGGCGGAACTGCTTGCCGTAGTTTTTCATCATCTCCTGGCAGAGGGCCCGATAGTCCGCGTCCTCCAGGGTGGCGACGATCTCATTGAGCCACTCCCAGGTCTCGTCCATTTGGATGGGGGCCGTGGCCACCAGGTCGCTGATGCGGTAATCGTCGTTGTCCTCGGCCAGGCGGATGCGGTGGACCGTCACCTGGGGCGCGCCCCGGTACTCCGAGGCCAGGCCCGCGATCCAGGCCACCTTGCCCACATCACCCTGGCCAATGGGGCCCGTATAGTCCCACACCTGGGCCGTGACGGAGCCGCTGCGGTCCACCAGGTTCAGCGTCAAGAAGGGCTTCCCCGCCGCCGTGGTGCGGGGGGTGATGTTTTGCAGGATGTAATATCCCTCAAAGCGGTCGCCGTTGGTCATATCATGTATCAGCATCGTTCTCTCTCCTTTTCAATTTACATCCACATGGCAAAGGGCCGCAGGACGGTGCCCAGGAGCCTTGTGTACCACTTGCGCTGCTTCCAGCTCTCCAGCGTCACCCGGCGGCTTTGGGCGAGAACGCCGTCCATGTCCGCCTGCACCGCTGCCACGGCGCTGCCGGTGAACAGAACGCCGCACTCAAAGTGGAGCTGGAAGCTGCGGTAGTCCATATTTACAGAGCCTACGAAGCCCACTTCCCCGTCGGCTACCACGGATTTTGCATGGAGCAGGCCGGGTGTATAGGTGAATATCTTTACACCGTGCTCCAGCAGCTCTCCGAAGTAGGACTGGGCCACCATGTAGGCAAATTTGTGGTCCGGGATGCCCGGGAGCATCAATCGCACATCCACGCCGCTGTCGGTGGCGATGCAGAGGGTGCGAATCATGGGCTCGTCGATGGCCAGGTAGGGGGTGGTGATCCAGATATAGCGGTTGGCGTTGGAAATGAGCTGCTGGAAGGTGTCTTCGGCGGTGTTCACGGGGTTGTTGTCCGGGCCGTCCACCAGGGGCTGGCAGAAGTCGCCGCCAGCCGGGGCGGTGCGGGGACGGTAGCTGTCCCAGGGGGAGCGCAGCTCGCCGCCCATGCGCAGCCACAGGTACAGAAACTGCCGGGTGAGGCCCCAGGCACCCTCCCCTGCCAGGCGGAGGCCGCAGTCCTTCCAATAGCCGAAGCGGACGATGAGGTTGGCGTATTCATCGGCCAGGTTGGCCCCGCCGGTGTAGGCGATGTCGCCGTCGATGACGGCGATCTTTCGATGGTCGCGGTAGTTGAAATACAGGCGGTTCACATAGCGGTGGACGGGGTTGAACATCTGCACCCACACGCCCTTTTTCCGCAGGGCGCTGATCTCCTCCGGGGGCATGGTCATCATGCTGCCGAAGTCGTCGAGAATGAGGTTCACCTCCACCCCGGCGGCGGCCCGCTCGGTTAAGACGGCGCAGATGCGGTCCCAAATCTCGCCCTTGGAGGCGATGTAATACTCCAGGAAAATGAAGCGCTGGGCCGTTTTCATCCGCTCCAGCAGATCCTCCAGATACGCCTCGCCCGTGGGGAAATAGGTCATCTCCGTATTTTGAAACAGAGGCAGGTCCTGCCGCCGCAGGTAGGCCGCCAGCCGCCCCCACCGGGGCCACCGGGCCGAAAGGGCCTGCTGGGCGCTTTGGCTATGGCGCTCCACCGCCTCCGTTTCCGGGGGCATGGGGATGTTTTTCAGGTCCAGCTTCTTTTTCACCTGGTTGCCGTTCCATAGGAAATAGAGGATCACGCCCACCACCGGCACCAGGACCATCAGCACGATCCAGCCGGGCTTATAGGTGCTGCTGCCCGGGCGCATATACAGGCGGATAACGCACAGCACGCCCACCACCTGCAGGACCATGTAGCCGATGTACATTTTCTGCCGGAGCACCTGGGTCAGGGCGACCACCAGGGCAATTTGCAGCAGAAGAAGCACCGCCACCAGTGCCAGGCGCAGGGCAGCCGATATTTTTCGCTCTGTTTTCCGCTGAATGTGTTTCATGGGGGCGTCCTTTCTCTACGAAAATGCGGACAGGACTGCTCTTGCCGGGCAGTCCTGCCGAAAATGGGTCAGCGCTTGGCGCGCAGCAGGTCCTGCTGGCTCTGCCACAGCTTTTTGGAGAGGTCCACATAGTATTTGTGGGGATAGTCGAAACGCTTTACCTCGTCCCAAAGGGTGTCCACCTGCTGGCGGCAATACTCCCGAATTTGCTCCAGGGTGGGCCGCTCATACACGCACTTGCCCCCCAGGAAAATGGGCACTTGCAGCTCTCGGGCGGTAAAGTTATACACCGTTTTGGTTTTCCAAGTGGCGTCGGGGTCGAAGAGCTCCAGGTCGGCGGTGTCGTCCAGCTCCTCGTCGTACACGGTCATGTAGTCGGCGATGGCCTTGCCTGTGTCGCGGCCATAGAAGCGGTAGAGCTTCTTAAAGTGGGGGACGGTGATCTTGCCCACATTCTCGCTGACCTTGATCTTGGGGATAATGTTCCCCTCCGCGTCCTCCACGGCGGCCAGCTTGTAAACGCCGCCGAAAACCGGCTCGCTCTTGGCGGTGATCATCCGCTCGCCCACGCCGAACATGTCGATCTCCGCACCCTGGAGCAGCAGGTCCTGGATCAGGTACTCGTCCAGGGAGTTGGAGACGGAAATCTTGCAGTCGGTCCAGCCGGCGTCGTCCAGCATTTTCCGGGCCTGGCGGCTGAGATAGGTCATGTCGCCGGAGTCCAGGCGGATGCCGCACTTGGTGATGCCCAGAGGCTTCAGAACCTCGTTAAAGGCGCGGATGGCGTTGGGCACGCCGGATTTCAGGGTGTTGTAGGTGTCCACCAGGAGGGTGGCATTGGTGGGGTAAATTTCGCAGTAGGTCTTGAAGGCCTCGTACTCCGAGTTGAACATCTGCACCCAGGCGTGGGCCATGGTGCCCCCGGCGGGGACGCCGTACAGCTCGTCGGAAATGGTGCAGGCGGTGCCGTGGCAGCCGCCGATGTAGGCAGCCCGGGCACCCACAATGGCCGCGTCCGCACCCTGGGCCCGGCGGGAGCCGAACTCCAGCACCGTGCGGCCACGGGCGGCGCGGACGATGCGGTTGGCCTTGGTGGCGATGAGGCTCTGGTGGTTGATGGTCAGCAGGGTGAAGGTCTCGATGAGCTGGGCCTCGATAGCCGGGGCGCGCACCGTGACCAAAGGCTCCCGGGGAAAGACCGGGGTGCCCTCAGGGATGGCGTAAATGTCGCCGGTGAAGTGAAAATTCTCCAAATAGGTCAGGAAATCCTCGCCAAAGAGCTTGCGGCCACGAAGATACTTAATGTCCTCCTTGGTGAAGCGGAGGTTTTCGATGTACTCAATGAGCTGCTCCAGGCCCGCCGCGATGGCGAAGCCGCCCTTATCCGGCACGGAGCGGAAAAACACATCGAAATAGGTGATGCGGTCCTTGTAGCCGTTTTTGAAATAACCGTTACCCATGGTCAGCTCATAAAAATCGCAGAGCATGGTCATGTTCAGCTTTTCCTCAGTTTTCATCTCATACCTCAAAATCGTTATGTAATGGGGGTAGACTTTATTTATTATAGCACTGTTGGAGGGTTTTATCAACAGGAAAAGAGGAAGGAGTTTTTCAAGGGGAAAGATGGGAGGTATCGGAGGACGGGCGGGGTAGAACCCGCCCCTACGAAAGGCAGAAGGTACGGTAGGGCGGGCGGACAGAGCCATCCGCCCCTACGGATAGCAAGAAGTGCGGTAAACGGGACGTCGGGGACGCCGCCCCCTACGGGCGCATTATTGGTGGTGCGGTGGGGGCGGGCCGATGTAGGCATCGGCTCCTACGGGTTATTGGTCCACAGTAGCAAAAGAGCGCATGACTTTCGCCATGCGCTCTTTGATGCGTAGATTTTAATACTTCACCTTCGCCAGGCAGATGCGGATCCACTCGTGGTCGTAGAAGGTGAGGGTCTCCTCCGGAAGGCCGCCGAAGGTTTCGGCTTTATTGAGGATGTCCTCGCTGGGGTAAGCAATGGGGTCGGTGGCCATTTCCTCGTCCATCTCCTCCATGGCGGTGGCGGAGGGGCAGGAATAGCCCGTTTCATCGCAGTTGCGCAGGACGATGTCGTCCCGGCACATGAAGTTGATGAAGGTCAATGCGTCCTCGTAGTTCTTGGAGCAGGTGGGGACGCACATGGCGTCCACAAACAGGTTGCTGCCCTCCTCCGGCTGCACGAAGGCCAGGTCCGGATTCTCCTCCACCATGGTCAGGTAGTCGCCGGCGTAGTAGGTGCCCATGGCGGCCTCGTTGTTGATCATCTTGTCGAAGATCTGATCCATGACATAGGCCTGGACGATGCCGTCCTCCTTCTGCTTGATAAGCAGGTCCGTGGCGGCGGCGATCTCGTCTTTATTGGTGGTATTAAAGGAATACCCCAAAGCCTTCAGGGCAAGGCCGATGCAGTCGCGGGGATTGTCGAAAATGAGCACCTGGCCCTTGAGGTCGGTGGTGAACAGGTCCATCCAACTGGTGGGGGCCTCGTCCACCATGGTGGTGTTGTAGATAATGCCGGTGGTGCCCCACATATAGGGCAGGCTGTACTTCTGCTCCGTGTCGTAGGCGGGGCTGAGATAGCGTTCATCGATGTTGGCTGCGTTGGGAATTTTGCTGTAATCCAGCTCCATCAGCAGGCCCTCCTCCCCCATCCGGGCCACCATGTAGTCCGAGGGGATGATGACATCGTAGCTGTTGCCGCCGCCCTTGATGGCGGAATAGAGCATTTCGTTGGAGGCGAAGGTGTTGTAATTGACATGGATGCCCGTCTCCGCCTCGAAATCGTCGAAGATGGTCTCATCGATATACTCGCCCCAGTTGTACACATTGATGCTGCGCTCCGTCTGCCCGCCTTGGCAGCCAGCCAGGGGCAGGGCCAGCAGCAGGGCCAGGAGCAAAATGGAGAATTTTTTCATCACCGGACCCCTCCCTTCACGCCGTCCTTTTGGAGGGCCTTGTTCCGCTTTTCCTCCTGCTTGGTCTGCCGCATGGAACGGAAGTTCACAATGAGCAGCAGGGTCAGCACCGTGACGAACAAAATCGTAGACAGGGCGTTGACCTCGGGGCTGATGCGCTTGCGGGTCATGGCGTAAATTTGCATGGCAAGGGTGGCCACCTCGGACCCGGCGGTAAAGTAGGAGATCACGAAGTCGTCGATGGAGAGGGTAAAGGCGATGAGCAGGCCATTGAGGATGCCGGGCCGCAGCTCGGGCATGAGCACCTTCCAAAACGCCTGCCAGGGGGTGGCGCCCAGGTCCATGGCCGCCTCGCCCAGGTTGGGGTTCAGCTGGCGCAGCTTGGGCAGCACCGCCAAAACAACATACGGGATATTAAAGGTGATGTGGGCCACCAGCAGCGTGCCGAAGCCCAGGGAGAAGCCCAGCAGGTTCCCTGTGAACACGAACAGCAGCATCAGGCTCACGCCGGTGATGATGTCGGCGTTGGTCATGGGGATGTTGTTGATGGTCATAAACAGGTGCCGGGGCCGCCGCTTCATGGAGTGGAAGCCGATGGCCGCCGCCGTGCCCAGGACCGTGGCAATGAGCGCCGCCAGCACGGAGACCGTCAGGGTGGTGCTGAACGCGGAGAGTATCTCCTCGTCCTGGAACAGCTCCTGATACCAGTGCAGGGAGAAGCCGGACCAGACCGTGCGGCTCTTGGAGTCGTTGAAGGAGAAGATAATAAGCACGGCGATGGGCAGGTACAAAAACAGGAACACCAGGACATTGAGCACCTTGGCGATAATGGGATTTTTATTCTGCATCACATCATCACCGCCCCTTCTTCACCGTCGCCGAAGCGGTTCATAATGAGCATGGCGATAATGACCAGCAGCAGCATCATAAGCGAGATGGCGCTGCCCAGGTGGGGATTATACGCCGAGCCCAAAAATTGCATTTCGATGAGGTCGCCCAGCAGGAAGCTCATGCCGCCGCCCAGGAGCTTGGAAATGGCAAAGGTGGAAATGGACGGGATGAACACCATCATAATGCCGCTGATGACGCCGGGGACGGACAGCGGGAAAATCACCCGCCGGAAAACCTGCACCTTGCCCGCGCCCAGGTCCTGGGCCGCCTCGATATAGCGCCGGTCCAGCTTCTCGATAACGGAGAAGATGGGCAGGATCATAAAGGGCAGGAAGTTATACACCATGCCCAGAATCACCGCCGCGTCGGTGTTGATGATGTGCAGGGGCGGGAGGCCCACCAGGGCCAGGAGCTGGTTGAGAAAGCCGTGGTTTTCCAAAATGGACATCCAGGCATAGGTGCGCAGGAGGAAGTTCATCCACATGGGCAGCATGATGAAAAGCATGGCTACCTTGCGCGTGGCGGGGCCCGTCTGGGCCAGGAAATAGGCAAAGGGATAGGCGATGAGCAGGCAGATAACCGTGGCCACCGCCGCCAGGTACAGGGAGTTGCCGCACACCTGAAGAAACACATCCAGGTTGGTGAAGTTCTCCAGGGTGAACTTTCCGTCGTAGTTGGTGAAGGCGTACACCACAATGAGCAGCAGCGGCACCACCACAAAAACAGCCATCCAAACGATGTAGGGAATGGCGGGAGTCTTAGTCTTCATCGTCAGCGTCCTCCTCATCCTCCTCGGCAAAGTCGGGATCGTTGATCTCGTCATACTCCGCCGAATAAGAACTGTAGTCGCCGAACAGGCCCGAATACTCGCTCTTCTTCATAATGTGGATGTCGTCCGGATTGAGGATGATGCCGATGACCTCGCCTACCTCGTGGTAGTCGGTGGTCTGAATGAGCCACTTGTAGCCCTTGAAGTCCACGATGGTGTCGTAGTGGACGCCCTTGAAGGTGACGGAGGTCACGGTGCCCACCAGTCGGCCCTTGTCGGCGGGGACGATCTCAATATCCTCGGGCCGGATGACCACATCCACCGGCTCCATGGGGGCAAAGCCCTTGTCCAGGCACTTAAACTTGCGGTTGAAGAACTCCACCACATAGTCCTCGTGCATAATGCCGTCGAGGATGTTGCTCTCGCCGATGAAGTCCGCCACGAAGGCGTTTTTCGGCTCGTTATAAATATCCTCGGGGGTGCCGATCTGCTGGATGCGGCCCTTGTCCATCACCACAACGGTGTCGGACATGGTCAGGGCCTCCTCCTGATCGTGGGTAACATATATAAAGGTAATGCCCATCTGCTGCTGGATACGCTTCAGCTCGTTCTGCATATCCTTGCGCAGACGCAGATCCAGTGCGCCCAGGGGCTCGTCCAGCAGCAGGACCTTGGGCCGGTTCACCAGGGCTCTGGCGATGGCCACGCGCTGCTGCTGGCCGCCGGAGAGCTGATCTGCGCGCCGCTTTTCAAAGCCCTTGAGGCTCACAACGCCCAGCATCTCCGTAACGCGCTCACGAATCTCCGCCTCCGGCACCTTGGCAATGCGCAGGCCGAAGGCAATGTTTTCAAACACATCCAGGTGCGGGAACAGCGCATACTTCTGGAACACCGTGTTGATCTGCCGCTTGTGGGGCGGGACATCATTGATCCTGACGCCGTCGAAGATCACATCACCGCTGGTGGGGGTGGTGAACCCGCCGATAATACGCAGCGTGGTGGTCTTGCCGCAGCCGCTGGGGCCTAAAAGCGTCAGAAACTCCGAATCATTAAAATACAAATTGATGTTATCGAGAACCTGCTCGTCGTCAAACGCCATGCAGATATTCCGCAGGCGAATCAACTCTTTGGACATTTATCCTCCTCCGTTCGTAAAAAAAGATGTGCCGCGTCCCTCTGAAATACGGATTCTGTTCCATTTTCCTCGTAAATCGTCAGGATTTGACAGATACAATATAGCAGAATACCCCCAAAAGTCAACAGGTTTTTTACATATTTATATAATGTGTTTTTTCCGTGTAAAATGCACCCCCAAAACGGGGACGGAAGCGGAAAAAAGGAGACCGCCCGCAGGCAGTCTCCCTATGGTTTTTCCCTTGTTAGGACAGGATATAAGGACGGGACCTTAGCCGAAATATTTTTTCCTAAAAGGCACCCCGTCCACCCGGAAGGTGCGGTCTCGGAGGTAATTGAGTATCCCGGCGTCCGTGGGCAGGTCGAAGGTGAGCATATAGGAATACAGGGCCTGGCG
This sequence comes from Clostridium sp. CAG:413, assembly GCA_963650985.1. Lineage (GTDB taxonomy): Bacteria > Bacillota > Clostridia > Oscillospirales > Oscillospiraceae > Vescimonas. Next base: position 2,007 of record CAVJNL010000060.1, on the reverse strand, counting down.
GGTCTCGCCGTAGCGGCGGTTTTTCTCGCCGTTGCCGTATTTGCCGTCCCCCAAAAGCGGGCAGCCCAGGTCGGCCATGGTGGCGCGAATTTGGTGGGTACGGCCCGTGAGCAGCTCCACCTCTAAAAGGGCCAGCTCGCCCCGGCGCTGGAGGGTCTTGTACCGGGTCACGGCGGTCTTGGCCCCGGGCACGGGCTTGTGGAACACGAACACCTGCTTTTTCTTCTCGTCCTTGCGCAGGAAGTTCTCCACCTCCCCCTCCGGCGGCTGGGGCGCGCCCAGGGTGATGCAGAGGTAGCGCTTGGTCAGTTCATGGTCGCGTATCTTGTCGTTGATAATGCGCAGGGTCTCGGCGTTTTTGGCGGCGATGACGATGCCGCCGGTGTTGCGGTCGATGCGGTTGCACAGGGCCGGGGTGAAGGCGTTCTCCCACCGGGGGTTCCACTCCCGCTTTTGGTAGAGATATGCCTGGATGTGGTTAATAAGCGTGTTCACCTTCTCCGTCTCGTCCGCGTGGACCACCAGGCCCGGGCGCTTGTTGAGAAGCAGGAGATTTTCGTCCTCATACACGATGTCAAGACTGGGCTTAAAGAGGGTAAGGAACATGTTTTCCTCTCGCGGCTGGTCGAAAAATTCGTCGTTTATATAGAGCTGCAAGACATCCCCCTGGCTCAGCCGCTGGTCCCGGGCGGCCCGCTGGCCGTTGACCTTAATGCGCTTTAGGCGGATGTATTTTTGCAGCAGGGCCGGGGGCAGCAGGGGCAGGGACTTCCCCACGAAGCGGTCCAGCCGCTGTCCGGCGTCATTTTTTCCCACGGTAAGCTCACGCATTGGCTCTCCTCCTCCGGCGGTATAGTGCTATTGTAGCGGTTTTTTGAAAAAAGTCAATTTTTTAGCAGAAAATGTTTGACAATCCCGCGTTCTTCCTCTATAATACAATTCGTGTCATTGTGAGGTGTGCCATGCGTTTGAATGTAAACAGAGTCCTGCATACCCCGGATGCCAGCGAGAATTTCCACTTTGAGATGGATCTTTCTGACCTGGAATTTGGCGGAGAAAAGCCTGTTATCAGCCCGGTTGTTGTGGACGGCCGCGTGAAAAACAAGGCCGGTATGCTGCTGCTGGAGCTTCAGACATCCACAACGCTTCGCTGCCGGTGCAGCCGGTGCCTGGAGAGCTTCGACCTGCCGAAAACCACAGACTATTCCTGTGTTTTGGCCGAGGAAAAGCAATTCGAGGACAGCGACGACATCGTTCTCCTGGACCACGATGAGGTGGACCTGGACGACCTTGCCCGAACGGCGTTTATCCTTGACATGGACACAGTCTTTTTGTGTTCCCCCCAGTGTAAGGGCCTGTGCCCCGGCTGCGGCGTGAATCTGAACCGGGAAAATTGCCGTTGCAAAAAGCAGGTAGACCCCCGGCTGGCCGCCCTGGCAAAGCTCCTGCCCCAGGAGGACACATAAGCGCTATTTATAAATTCACTGCTCAGGCAGTATAAGACCAAGGAGGTGTCAACATGGCAGTACCTAAGGGAAAAGTATCCAAGCAAAGACGCAATAAGAGACGCAGCTCCGTGTGGAAGCTGGCGGCTCCCGGTCTGGTGGCATGCCCCAAGTGCGGTGCGCTGCATCTGCCTCACAGAATGTGCCCGGAGTGCGGTACCTACAATGGCCGTGAGGTCAAGGTCGTCAAGTCCGTGGCTGCGGATAAGTAATTTTGTGTCCTTGCAGGAGGGAAGCGTGGCTTCCCTCTTGTTTTTTTGCGTGAAACGCGGCGGGGCACACGGGCCCCGCCCTACAAAAATAATGTAATGTAGGGCGGCACCCATGTGTGCCGCCGCACCCCGCACCCCCATGCAAAAATTCCTGTCATTGCGGGGCCAGTTCGCAAACTGGCCGTGGCAATCCGTAACCCCCTACGGGGTCAACCCTTCCGGCGCTTCGCGCCACGGCAGATTGTCAAGCAAGTGCAACACTTTTAGATTGAAAAAACTCCGATGGGGAG
>CAVJNL010000059.1:0-12049 GCA_963650985.1 Clostridium sp. CAG:413 | reverse complement strand
CCAGCTTGTTTTGTTGCGCCCATTTTCAGTCTCGCAAATTTTGCGGGACTTTTTTCATTTCAGCTATTGACTTTTGTTTGCAGGACTCCATAGGTTTTTTATTTCCGAAAGATTGCATTTTCCTTTCGCTGGCATTATAATAAGTCCATACCACCCGATTGTAAGGTAAGCACAGTATTATGCTGTAGTTGCCAAAAAGAAACTATTGGAGGAAAGCCATGGAAAAGACCGCAAACACCCAGCTCTCGGCCTGCCCGGTGGAGACCACCTTGACCCTCATCGGAGATAAGTGGAAGGTGCTGATCCTGCGCGACCTGATGGCAAGAACCAAGCGCTTCGGGGAGCTGAAAAGGTCCGTGGGCAATGTGTCCCAAAAGGTACTGACAGCTCAGCTTCGGGCCATGGAGGAGAGCGGCCTGGTGCGCCGCAAGGTCTACGCCGAGGTCCCGCCCCGGGTGGAGTATTCCCTGTCAGACCTGGGCCGGAGCCTCAAGCCCATCCTGGACGCCATGTAGGCCTGGGGCGAGGCGTATAAAAAAGAGCAGGCATAACATATCTTGCATAATAGGAGAATGCCCATGATCTATTACACCGCCGACCTGCATTTTCATTATGAACCCTTCCTCCCCGCCCGGCCCTTTGCCACCGTGGCGGAGATGGACGAGACCATGATCCGTCTTTGGAACGAAACCGTCACCGACAGCGACACCGTCTATGTGGTGGGCGATGTGGGCTACAACGGCGGCTATGTCCCCGGGGACGCCCTGCGCTGCCTGCGGGGCCGCAAGCACCTGATCCGCGGCAACCACGACACCGGGTTTGAAAACGCCCCGGAGCTTTTTCGTTACTTCGAGACCGTCACCGACTTCAACGAGATCGACGATGGCGACGCCCACATTCTCCTCTGCCACTACCCCATTCTCTACCGCAAACGGGGCTACATGATCCACGGCCACCTGCACCAAGCCCGGGGACCGGAGTACGACATCCTCCGCCAAATGCCCCGGATGCTCAACGCCGGAGTGGACATAAATTTCTTCCGCCCCGTGACCCTGGAGCAGTTGGCGGAAAACAACCGGGCCTTTTACAGCGGCGAAAACGATGTCCTGATCCCGCCCCCACCCCCGCGCCAAAAGCGGGGCGGCGAAGGCTTCCTCCCCGGCAAGCCCGACTTCCGCCCCCTGCTCACCCGCGCCGACTTCAAAGACGAATAACAAAGCAGCACCCCCGGAGCGTTTGCTCCGGGGGTCCTTGAGACTGTCGAAAAACCCTCCGGGTTTTTCCGACAAAAGGCTTGCAGTCTGCTGCGCGCATAATTTGTCCGTCTGTGACGGACAAATTCCACACTTGCAGCCTGAGAAGTATTTTCTCTCACGCACATGTCGCGAGAGAAAATGATTTGAATTTTTTGCCGCCTGCGGGCGGCAAACTCTGCGAGGCTTTTTTGACACTCTGCAGGACCCCCGGAGCGTTTGCCCCGGGGGTCCTTACTTTTTATTGAATTATTTCACAAGCCCCTTGTCGGTCTTGGCCACATGCTTGAATACATCCTCGAAGCGATTCAGCGCCTCGTCGATGATCTCCGGCGTGTCGGCCAGGGAGGTATACAGGCGGCTTCCGGCCAGGGTGACGATGCCGTTTGCCATGTAAGCCGCGCCCATGCGCTCCATGGAGTCCTTGCGCACATACATCATGTCCTTGTTGCGCAGTAGACCCACCGCAGACTTCAGGAAGGACATAGAGGAGAAATCGAAGCTCATAGCCCCGGTGCACTCCAGGTGGACGATGGAGCCCTGGTTGTACGCCACGAAGGGCAGCCCGTACTGCTGAATCAGCCCCTTGAGCCCGTCGCACAGCCGGTCGCCCATCTGCCCGGCGATCTCGCAGGCGTTGGTGCGCTCGATCTCCTGAATCGCCGTGTAGCCCGCCAGGCACGACAGGGGGTTGGCCGCCAAAGTGCCGCCCACATAGGCCCGGTGCTTGCCCGTAGCCAGGCCCGCCGCCATGAGCTGGGCATACTCCCGCTTGCCGCCGACGCCGCCGGCAGAGGGGTAGCCCCCCGCCACGATCTTGCCGAAAATCGTCAGATCCGGCGCCACATTGAAATAGCCCTGGGCCCCGGAAAGGGCCACCCGGAACCCCGTGACCACCTCGTCAAAGATCATCAGCGCACCGTACTGGTCGCACAGGGCCCGCACGCCCTTGTTGTATTCATGCGCAATGGGCCGCGTGCCGCTCTCGGGCCCCACCGGCTCCACGATCACCGCCGCCGTGCCGCCCCGGAGCTTGTTGCGCCTTAACATCCGCTCCAGCATATCCAGGTCGTTGGGCCGCACCTCGTCGGTGGTGGCGTAAGCGCCCTTGGGGATGCCGTGGGACTCCAGCAGCGCCCGGCTGCCGGGAATTTTCAGGCCGTAGACCATTTGGTCAGACCACCCGTGGTATGCGCCGCCGATCTTGATAATGCGCTTTTTCCCCGTAGCAATGCGGGCAATGCGCAGGGATGCCATCACCGCCTCCGTGCCGGAGCCCAGCATACGGAACATCTCCACATTGGGCATGTGGCGGTTAATTTCCCGCGCAATGAGCATTTCCGACTCATGGAGCAGCCCCGTCACCGGCCCGCACTCGTTGAGCAGCTGAAACACCTTCTCCCGGATGGCCGGGTAGTTGCTGCCCAGGATGGTGGGCCCGCCGGCCTGGAGAAAGTCAATGTACTTGTTGCCGTCCTTGTCGTAAAGATACGCCCCCTCGGCCTTAGCCATGCACATGGGAAACGGCTTGTTAAACGCCAGATTGTGCTGCACGCCGCCGGGGATATACTTCTGCGACTCCTCATACACCGCCCGGGACTGGGTACACTTCTCGTCGTAATACTTCAAGATCACATCGTTATAATACTCGTCCGTCACCTCCCAAATGGGCTGGTCGGTGAGCGCCTTGAGTTGGGCGTTGATCTCCTTGGGATCGTCCCATCTGCTGATGCCGCAATTATTCATGCTGCTGCTCCTTTCCTTGCTTTTTCTTCGCAATGTCGTTGGTATCCTTGCTGTTGCGGTAAACTACGAAATTGTCCCACAGGTACTCCAGGGACAGGTTCAGTGCCATGTTGATAGCCAAAACGGCGTACTCGTTCCACCCGTGTGTGTCCGCCAGGAAATGCTCATTCCAAATGGTAAACGGCGCAAAGGGCACATAAAACAGGAACACCAAAAGCATGGCCTTCGGCACATTGGCCGCGCTCTGGAAGGTGAACTTGCGATTGAAGGTAAAGTTCCACAGCACGCTGAGAACCAGCGCAATGGTGTAGCACACCCAGTGCCCGGAGATCTTCAAAACCTCCTCGCACAGGACCATAGCCACCGTCTCGATAATGCCCGCCGAGGCGGAAAACAGCACGAATTTAATGACCCGCGCCGTCTCTTTCTTTTTCTCCGTTTTCATAGTCATCCCTTCCTTTTGGCGTATTTTTTTTGGTAGATCAGGTGCATCAGCGCCGCGTCCAAATGACTGAGATGGGCCTTCACGCCCAGCCCCGCCGCGTGCAGGGCGCACAGGGCGGATTTCTCCGTCAGCAGGCACAGGGCCTCCCGGTCGTCCGGGTCAGCGGCCCGAACCACCGCCCCCACGCCCCGGACGAACACCGCGTCCTGCTTAGAAAGCGCCTGCAAAACTTCCGCGCTGGACGGCTCCACGCAGGAAACGCGGGAACCCAGCATCTGGGCCATGTCGTCCAGCTGGGCTCGAAGGACTTCGCCCCTCTCCGCCCACAAAACGGCCTCGTCCCCGCCGGAAATTTCCGCGTCGGGCACCTCCCGCCGCACGGCGTTGAGCAGCGCCTGGGCCTGCTCCTCCGAAATGCGCCGGGGCGCGTCCTTTGGCAGTCGCAGGTTTCTCCGGCAAATTTCCTCCAGCAGCTTGGCCCGCTCCATGGCCTGCTCCCGGCCCGCGCCGCAGATAACCACCCCGTGGCCGCACATGAGCACCGTATGCGCCCCGGTGGCAAGGGCCTCCGCCACCGCATTTTTCAGCTTCTTGGTGCCCGGCAGTCCGTACCGGGCCTTGGCGATCCCGCCCAAAGCGGCCCGCTCCTCCGCCGTGATGTCCATCCCCTCAAAGCCCGCCAGGCCCAGTGCCGAAGCGCAGTTTTGATGGGTGTGGATGACGAAGTTCACCTTCGGAAAAGCCCGGTAGGCCGCCGCGTGGACGCCCCGCTCCCCGGAGGGCTTGCGCACGCCCTCCCAGGTCATGGTGGAAAGCTCCACCCGCACAATGTCCTCGGGCCTCGTCTTGCGGTAGTCCAGCCCGCTGGGCGTAATGAGAAAGTGGTCGCCGTCCAGGCGGCTGCTGACATTGCCCCAGGTCCGGGCCACCAGGCCCGTCTCCAGCAGCGCCAGCCCCGTCTCGCAAATCAGCGCTCTCTGCGCGGTTTCCTCCATGGTCTTGCCCCCTTAGTTCAGCGCGGCGAAGTTCTTCTTGTTGGCCGCGTAAAGATTTTTGAATACCTTATAATTTCGGTCGTACAGTGCCTTGTTCTCCGGGTTCGGCACATAGCGTCCCGCCGGGCGAATGAGCCCCGCCGCCTGGGTCAGGTCAGCAATTTTCCCGCTGCCCACCGCCACCAGCATGGCCGCACCCACCGCGCCCACATCCTTGGTGTCGGCCGCGGTCTCCACGGTGCGCCCGGTAACATCCGCCAAAATCTGGCAAGTGACCCGCGACAGCGCCCCGCCGCCCACGAACCGCAGCGTCCCGGCGGTTTTCACCTTCTTGTCCTGACACTCCAGCATCCACCGCAGGTGATAGCAGATCCCCTCCAGCACCGCCCGGAGCATCTCGGTTTTCCCGGTGTCCAGCCGCAGGTTAAAGAACATCCCCGCCGCCTTGGGGTCCTCAAAGGGACAGCGGTTTCCGTGGAGCCACGGGGTAAAAATGACGCCCCCGGCTCCCGGCGGGATGGCCTCGATGGTGTCGGTCATGTAGTCGTACAGGCTCTCGTACACCGTCTCCTGGCTCTCGGTCACATTGATTTTTTTCAGGTAAATGCCGATCTCGTCCAGCACCAGGTGTTCCTTGACCCATTCAAAGCACTTCCCCGCCGTTTCCATCTCGGCAAAATAGTTGTATTTCCCCGCCTGGGCGCCCACGATGCCCGCGATCATGGACACAATGTCCACCTCCTGGCGGTCGATGATCGTGCTCACCCAGCCGGAGGTGCCGGAGTAAATGTGGGTCTGCCCCACCTCCGTGCAGCCCGCGCCCACGCCGATGAGGGTAGCGTCGCCGCCCCCGCCGTAAACGGGGCAGCCCTCCGCGAGACCCAGCTCCTCCGCCGCCCGGGCCGTGAGAGGCCCGGCCACATCCGTACACTCAATGATCCGCGGCAGGTGGTTAAACTCCACCCCATACATCCGGCAAAGCTCCCTACTCCAGCACCCCTTCCCGGGGCGGCTGTCATAGAGAAATGTAGAGTAGGCCGAGTCCCGGGTCATGACGAACTGCCCTGTGCAGCGGCCAATGAGATACTCCTTCACATCCAGCCATTTATGTATCTTTCCGTAGACCTCCGGCTCGTTTTTCTGCACCCATTTGTACTTCCAAAGGGGGTCTTTGACGCTGGTGGAGGCCGCCCGGGTGCGCCGCAGACTGCGCAGCAGCATCCCCGCGTTCACCCCGGAGATGGTCAGCCCGTGGGTCTGGCAGGCGGCAAACTCCTTCCCGCCCCGCTGGTCCATGTAGCTCATAGGCCGCCGCAGAGCCCGGCCCGTCTCGTCCACCAGCACCAGCCCCTGCATTTGAGAGCAGAAGGAGATGCCCGCAATGTCCTTGGGGTCCGTCCCGGTCTTTTCCAGCAGACGCCGGGTGCTTTTCGCCATAGCCGCCCACCACTCGTCCGCGTCCTGCTCCGCGCCGCCGTTCGGCAAGATGTAGAGCCCATAGCCCTCATACTCCCCGGCCAGCAGCCGAATGCCGTCCCCCACCTCAAAAAGGCAGGTCTTTACCCCGGTGGTGCCAATGTCATACGCGATCACATGCAAGCCGATCCCCTCCTATTTTCAAGGCATTTTTGATGAAATACATAAACGATTCCGCGAGCTTCTCCACATCGTCGGCGCAGTCCACCCCCAGGAAAATCGCCATGCGCTCCCGGTAATACTCGCAGCTAAAAGAAAATTGCAGCATCATGAACAGGTCATCTAAGAAAAAAGCAAAGGTTTTCGCATCCAGCTCCGGGTCAACGGTCCCGGCCGCCCGGGCGTTTTCCAAAAGCTGGGCGTAAACCGCAGCGGTACGCCCCTCGATCTCCCGGGCCAGTTCCTTTGCGTACTTCTTGCACCCGCCGGAGGTAATTTCATTGTAAAGGGCGTTGTGGTTCCGGTGGTCCTGGGCATGGACGATCAGGGCCCTGACAATGCTCCGAATGCCGGATTCAATGTCCGTCTCGTGGGCCACCGCCCCCTGCAAAACCTCGTCCAGCAGCGTCAAAGAGTGCCGCACGCAGGCGAGAAAAAAGCTGTCCTTGTCGCCGAAATATTTATACAGGACCCCCACCGACACCCCGGCATTTTTCGCAATGGTGTTGATGTTGGCCCGATCCAGCCCGCACTGGGCAAACTGGTTGATCCCCGTCTCCAAAATGCGGTCCATGCTCTTTTCGTCCAGCTTCTTATACATAAACCCTCTCCGTCCCGCTTGTCGTGAGCCGCCATTCACAAGATGGTTATAGTATACACCCCACACCCCACCCCGTCAACACTTTTTGTTAAAATAAAGAGAAAAAGGCGAATAAAGAAAAATCCCCCGCACCCCTCCGTAGGGGCCGATGCCCACATCGGCCCGCCCCACCGCCCCCCTTGTTACGCTCCGTAGGGGCGACCCTTGCGGTCGCCCGCCCGGACTACTACCGCACTTCTTGTAATGTGTCATTGCCACGGCCAATGCGCACACTGGCCGTGGCAATCCGCGCCCCCTCCGTTGTAGGGGCGGACGCCTCTGTCCGCCCGCCCCATTTTGTACAATTTTTCCTATAAATGCGTAGGGCGGGGTGCCCTCACCCCGCCGCCCGGCCTCGCACCGCCCCCCACCTCACTAAAAAATGCGGCGTAGGGCGGGACCCATGTGTCCCGCCGCACACCGCACTTCTTGTCATCCGTAGGGGCGACCCTTGCGGTCGTCCGCCGCCATCATTGAATCTTCGTAACCTTATACCCCGCGCCCTCCACAGCCTTGCGGAGCATATCATCCGTGACCTCCGCCCCGGCTGTGACGGCGGCGGTCTTTTTCTCAAGTTCCACATGGGCGCTGACCCCGGGCAGGGCGTTCAGCGCGCTCTCCACATGGGCCACACAGTGGGCACACATCATGCCCTCCACGGTCAAAATTCTCTCCATTCCAGTTCCCTCCTGATTCATCGTTTTCGCTTCAACCTTGGGGCAGACCGGCCCCTTCCACAGCCGCAGCCGCAGAGCGTTTGTCACCACGCACACGGAGCTGAGGCTCATAGCCGCGGCGGCGATCATAGGATTCAATGTGACCCCCAGCGCCGGGTACAGCACACCCGCCGCCACAGGGATCCCGATGGCATTATAAATAAACGCCCAAAACAGATTCTGCCGGATATTCCGGATCACCGCATGAGACAATTCCGTTGCGGTAACAATATCCCACAGGGAGCTGCGCATAAGCACCACATCCGCCGACTCAATGGCAATGTCCGTGCCCGCGCCGATGGCAAGCCCCACATCCGCCCGGGCCAAAGACGGAGCGTCGTTGATGCCGTCGCCCACCATCACCGTGCAGCGCCCCTCGTTTTGTAGCTTTTCCACACACGCCGCCTTGTCCGTGGGCAGCACCTGTGCCAGGACCCGCTCCACACCCACCTGCTTGGCAATGGCCTGGGCGGTGGTCTCGTTGTCGCCGGTGAGCAATACGACCTCCCGGCCCGCCGCCTGGAGCGCCTTAATAGCGGCGGCGCTGTCCGGCTTCACCACATCCGCCACGGCGATAAGCCCCAGCAGCTGCGTTTCCCTGGCAAAATACAGCGCCGTCTTCCCCTGCTCCGCCAGGGCCTGGGCCGTTTCCGAAACCGCCTGGGTGTCCACGCCGCAGCGGGTCATGTAGTCCAGGTTCCCCGCGAACACCGCCGCGCCGTCCAGCACGGCCCGCACCCCGCCGCCGGGCACGGAGGTAAAGTCCGTCACCGGCGAGAGCGCCAGCCCCCGCTCCTCCGCCGCCTGGCCGATAGCTACCGACAACGGGTGCTCCGAGGGCTTTTCCACCGAGGCCGCCACCTGCAAAAGCTCCGTTTCCGTGGTCCCGGTGCACACGATGTCCGTCACACGGGGCCTCCCCTCCGTGACGGTGCCGGTCTTGTCCAGCACCACCGTCTGGGCCTTGCCCAAAAGCTCCAGGCTCTCGGCGGATTTAATGAGTATCCCGCTCTGGGCGGCCTTGCCCGTGCCCGCCATGATAGCCACCGGCGTCGCCAGCCCCAGCGCGCAGGGGCAGGAGATCACCAGCACCGCAATGCCGATGGACAGGCAGAACCGAATGCCCTGTCCTCCCACGAAATACCACAGCAGCGCCGCCACCAGCGCAATGCCGATGACCACCGGCACAAACACCGCACTGATGCGGTCCGCAAGTCGGGAAATGGGCGCCTTGGACGACGCCGCCTCCTCCATGAGCCGCACGATCTGCGACAGCGTGGTGTCGCTGCCCACGCGCCGGGCCTCCAGCTCCAGGTAGCCCGAGAGCACCACCGTGGCCGAGGACACCGCGGCCCCCTCCGCCTTTTCCACCGGCAAGCTCTCGCCGGTGAGGGCGGATTCATCCACGGAGGCCGAGCCGGAGGTCACCACGCCGTCCACGGGGATCTTCCCCCCCTGTCGCACGATAACGGTGTCCCCCACCTCGATTTCCGCCGCCGGGACCGTGACCTCCTGGCCGTCCCGCCGCACCACAGCGCTGTCCGGCGCCAGGCGCAGCAGGGTCGAGATAGCCCCGGTGGTCTTTTTCCGGGACCGCTGCTCCAGGTACTTGCCCACCGTCACCAGCGTGAGGATCATGCCCGCCGACTCAAAATACAGGTCCGGCACTCCCTCGATTCGCCCCGCGATGAGCAATCCCATTTCAATAAGGCTGTACACCAGCCCCGCCGCCGCGCCCAGGGAGACCAGCGAGTCCATGTTGGGGCTCCCCTGAAACAGCCGCGAAAAGCCCACCGTGAAGTAGGCCCGGTTCAAAATCAAGATCGGCAGCAGCAGCACAAGCTCCGTTATAGCCATAGCCAGGTGATTTTCGTGGAAAATTCCCGGCACCGGCAGGCCCATCATGTGCCCCATGCTGATGTAAAACAGCGGCACCAGGCACACGGCGGACCACAAAAGCCGCCGCCCCATCCGCCGGACCACTTCGTCCTGCTGCTTGTCCGGGGCCAGGTCGTTTGCATCGGCTTCCCGTGCGCCGTACCCGGCCCGGATCACCGCGTCGATGATCTGCTGAGACGACACCCGGCTCTCGTCGTAGCTGGCGTTCAGCCGCCCCAGCATCAGGTTCACCGCCGCCGTTTTCACCCCCGGCAGCTGCGACACCGCCCGCTCCACATGGGCCGAGCAGGCCGCGCAGGTCATGCCCGTCACGGCAAATTGTTTCGTCATAATTATGTCCCCTTACTTCATGAGCTTTTGCAGCGTGGTCACCAATTCGTCGATGACCTCGTCGTCCCCCCGGCGGATGCCGTCGGCCACGCAGGTGCGGATGTGGGTCGCCAGCAGCTCCTTGCTGAAGCTGTTCAGCGCCGCATTCACCGCCGACACCTGCACCAAAATATCCGTGCAGTAGGCGTCCTTTTGCAGCATGTCTCGCAGGCCCCGCACCTGGCCCTCAATGCGGCTGAGTCGGTTCGCCAGGCTCTTTTGCTCCTCCGGGGAGCGGTGCTTGGTTTTCTGATGGCAGCAGCAACATTCCATTTTCATATACCTCCTGGGGGTATTTTCTTAGGATGGCGTCATTATATACCCCCCAAGGGTATTTGTCAACGCTTATCTTTGGGTTTGAACAAAATTGCCATGACCACGCCGAAAACCACCGCCGCCGCGATGCCCCCGGCGGTAGCGGTAAGCCCGCCCGTCAGCGCGCCCAAAATGCCCCGCTCCGCCACGGCCTTTTCCACCCCCTTAGCCAGGGAGTAGCCGAAGCCCGTCAGCGGCACCGTGGCCCCGGATGCGCCCCAGTCCACCACGGTCTGGTACAGGCCCATGGCCTGGAGCAGCACCCCGGCCACCACATACCCCGTGAGGATCCGGGCGGGGGTCAGTTGGGTCTTGTCGATGAGGATTTGTCCGATGGCGCAGAGCACGCCGCCGCAGAGGAATGCGTGAAGATATTGCATGTCAATTCTCCTTTTCCGATGAAATCACCACCGCGTGGCAGATACCTGGAATGCTCTCCCCCTGGAAGGACGAGGTGGGCGAGAGCAGGGCCCCGGTGGGGGCAAAGAGGACCTTTTTCCACCGCCCGGCCCGGAGGCCGCCCAGAATATACCCATTGAGCACCGCCGCCGAGCACCCGCAGCCGGAGCCGCCGGCGTGCATGTCCTGCTTTTCCCGGTCGTAGAGCAGCAGCCCGCAGTCGGTGTAGCGGTCCCCCAGGTCCACCCCGTCCTCCCGGAAGAAGTCGCACACGATGTCGTGTCCCAGCTCCCCCAGGTCGCCGGTGACGATGAGGTCGTAGTCCCCCGGCCCCGTGTGGGTCTCCCGGAAAACCGCTGCCAGGGTGTCGTAGGCCGCCGGAGCCATGGCCGCACCCATGTTGTTCGCGTCCTTAATGCCCATGTCGATGATACGCCCGCAGATGACATGGGTGATATACGGCCCGTCCCCCTGCCGCGCCAAAATGCAGCACCCGGAGGCCGTGGCCGTCCATTGGGCGGTGGGCGTGCGCTGGTTGCCATAGAGCACGGGCATGCGGTACTGCCGCTCGGCGGTGCAGAAATGGGAGCTGGTCATGGCGGCCACGATCGATGCAAACCCGCCGTCAATGAGCATCGCCCCCAGGGAAAGGCTCTCCCCCATGGTGGAGCAGGCCCCGTAAAGCCCATAGAACGGGATACGCAGCTCCCGCAGGCTGAAGGAGGTCCCAATGCACTGGTTCAGCAGGTCCCCCGCCAGCACACAGTCCAAGTCGTCCGGCGTGACCCCGCCCTTTTCCATGGCCTTGCGCAGGGCGAACTGCTGCATGGCGGACTCGCCCTTCTCCCAGCTTTTCTGCCCGAAGTAAGCGTCGGCGTCCAGCTCGTCAAAATACCCGGCCAAAGGCCCCCGCCCCTCCTGCTTGCCGCCGATGTTGGCATAAGAAAGCACACTCACCGGCTCCGAAAGCCGCACCGTCTGCCGCCCCAGTCGTTTCGAGGTCATAATTTCATCTCCCAATAAAAATATACCCCTATTGTGCCGCCTTTTCCCCAAAATATGAAAAAATCCCACCCGCCGCCGAAAAAGGGAAAAGATAAAAACGAAAACTGGAATTTGAAATCAAACTCAAATGTAGGGCGGGGTGACCACACCCCGCCGCACCGCACCATCACAACATCCGTAGGGGACGATGCCCATATCGTCCCGCCCCACCGCACTCCTTGAAATGCGTAGGGGGCGGCGTCCCCGACGCCCCGCTTACCGCACTTCTTGTAACCCTCCGTAGGGGACGATGCCCACATCGTCCCGCACACCGCGCTACTTGTACCCGCCCGTAGGGGGGCGGCGTCCCCGACGCCCCGCCGTACCGCACTTCTTGTAACCCTCCGTAGGGGCGGACGCCCCTGTCCGCCCGCCCTGTTTTGTACCGCACTCCCTGTAAAAACCATGTCATTGCGAAGCCAGTGACCGATGTCACTTGCTGTGGCAATCCGTCTCCCCCATCCCCAATACCTCTTCACTCTTCACTTTTCACTCTTCACTCTTCTCTTAACCCGGCTCCCCTGCGTAAGGGGAGCTGGACAGGTTACAATCCGAAGTGCAACACCCCGAAAATAAGAAGACAATACGCCCTC
>CAVJNL010000058.1:0-12105 GCA_963650985.1 Clostridium sp. CAG:413 | reverse complement strand
ACGGCGCAAGAAAGCTGTGGGATGCAGGTACATACCAGACCGACTACTCCCGCAAGGTTATGACCGCCTTTGAATACTGGACAAGCGTGCTGGAGGTTGACTGAAATGCCCTACTATAAGACCTGCCCTGACTGCGGAGTTCACCTTGACCCCGGTGAGCGCTGTGACTGTAAAGATGATACCAAGGAGGATTGTACCAATGTTGGAAATGAAAATCAAGATTGAGGCGGATGCTGCCGTCCTCAAGGCCATTGACAAGCTGACCACGGCGCTGGAAAAGAACGCCGTCAACATCTCCGTGCCCCAGGACATTCCTGCCCCCGTGGCTCCTGTGGCCGCCCCTGTTACCCCCGCCCCGGTGCCGCCGGTCACCACGCCGCCCGCCAGTGTGGTCCCTACTCAGCCCACCCCTGCGCCTGTGGCAACCCCTACCCCTACCCCTACCCCTGCACCGGCTCCTGCGACACCTGCCCAGACTGCGGCCCCTACTAACCCCGCTCCCGCTGTTCCCGTGACCACGGCCCCCACCTACACCCTTGACCAGATCGCCAAGGCCGGTGCCAGCTTGGTGGATGCGGGCAAGATGGAGCAACTGCTGGCTCTGCTGGCCAAGTATGGCGTGCAGGCCGTCACCCAGCTCCAGCCGGACCAGTACGGTGTCTTTGCCACTGAACTGCGGACGCTGGGCGCACAGCTCTAAGGAGGTGCCCTATGCCTCCCGAAAAGCACGCCCTGCTTTCTGCCTCATCGGCATCCCGCTGGCTGAAATGCACGGCTGCCCCCCGCTTTGAGGAGCACCTGCCAGAGCGCACCAGCGAATATGCGGAGGAGGGCCGCCTGGCCCACGCCATCTGTGAGCTCAAGACCCTCAAGAAATTCACTGTGATGACCTCCCGCACCTACACCACCCGCCTCAACAAGCTCAAAAAGGACCCGCTCTACTCTGAGGAGATGGACAAGACCAGTGACCTCTACATTGAGCACCTGATTGAGCAGGCCATGCTCTATGACAGCACACCCACTGTGGCGGCGGAGGTGCAAGTGGACTTTGGGGAGTATGTCCCGGAGGGCTTTGGCACCTGCGACAATGTGATGATTGGCGGGGACACCCTCAGCATCACGGACTACAAGCACGGCAAGGGTGTCCCGGTGTCTGCCGTGGGCAACCCGCAGATGCGGCTCTACGCTCTGGGCGCTCTCAAGCGCTATGCTCCCGTGTTCGGTGATGCCATCAAGAAAGTCCGCATGTCCATTGACCAGCCCCGCCTTGACAGCTACACCACCGACACTATCACCGTGGAGGAGCTGCTGGCCTGGGGCGAGAGCATCAAGCCCATTGCACAAAAGGCTTTCTCCGGGCTGGGTGAGTTTGTCCCTGGTGACCACTGCCGTTTTTGCCGTGGCAAGGCTCAGTGCCGTGCCCGTGCCAACACCAACACGGCGCTGGAGGACTTCAAGGACTGCGTGCCCGCCGCCTCCGTCCCGCCTGACGCTATGGTCCCCCAGGAGTTTTCCCACATCGGCCCGCATGGGAATGAGGTGCACCCGCTCCTCTCTGATGCGGAGATCGGTGGCCTCCTAATCCGTGGCAAGGAGCTGGTGGCCTGGTACAAGGACCTGGAGGAATACGCCACCAAGGCCCTGCTGGACGGCAAGCCCATTGAGGGCTGGAAACTGGTGGCTGGCCGGAGCATCCGCACCTTTACGGACCAGGATGCCGCCATCCAAGCCGCCATTGCCGCCGGATATGATGAGGCCCTGCTCTATGACCGCAAGCCCAAGACCCTCTCTGAGATGGAGAAACTGATGGGCAAGGCGGAGTTTGCGGAGAAAATCGGCGGCTATGTGACCAAGCCCCTGGGCAAGCCCACGCTGGCCCTCAGCACGGACAAGCGTGAGGCCTACAACCCCGCCGCTGCTGACTTTGCCGGGGTGGTCGCCAATGAGTAAGTACCAGACCTGTGCCCATTCTGCCCCATGGCAGCCTCCCATCCCGCTGGATGATGAGGAAAAGGGCTACCCCGTGGGCCGTTTCTGCAAGCACGCTTGCGGCACCCTGGCCGTCATCCGTGACCCGGAGGTCTGCGAGAGCTGCACGCAGTACACGGACCCCGCCAAGCTCATCACCATCAACACCGGGGACTACCACGCAGACATCTATTTTGACCGGCTGGAGGACATGCCCCTCTCCAACATCCGCAAGGTTTTCAAGCTGCTCCTGGCGGACCCGTGGAGCAATGAGGGAGCCATCCGCCAGATGACCCTCTACCTGGATGCCGCCGTGATTGAAAGCAAAGAGGCCTGGAAACAGGCCAGCACGGAGTATCAGAACGGCTGGCGCTATGTGCCCAACAAGAAAAGCCGCCTCAAAGAGGACCGCCAAAAGCTCCGGGAAAACAACCGGCTGACCGCTGCCGTAAAGCGGAGCAAAGCCCGGCATGAGCGCTGGGTGAAACTTCAAACCTGCTGGGCTGAGGCCCAGCCTGATGCAAACACCAGAGTGTAATTTAACTGTAAAGGAGATCAAAAGATTATGTATCAGAATGATGCCATGAAAGTCCTGACTGGTGAGGTCCGCCTCTCCTATGCCAACCTGACCACCCCCAGAGCCGCCCAGCAGGGCGGTGAGCCCAAGTATTCCGTCACCCTGCTCATCCCCAAGAGCGATGCCGCCACCAAGGCTGACATTGACGCTGCCATCCAGGCCGCCGCCAATGATGCGCTCACCAAGGTGTGGAACGGTGCCCGCCCGCCCATGCTCAAGGTGCCCATCTACGATGGTGACGGCGTGCGCCCCTCCGGCGTGCCCTTTGGCGATGAGTGCAAGGGCCATTGGGTGATGACCGCCTCCACCAAGAACAAGCCCCAGGTGGTGGGCATCGACAACATCAACTGCGAACTGTCCCCGGCGGACATTTACAGCGGCATGTATGGCCGTGTCACCGTCCGTTTCTTCGGCTACTCCAACAGCGGCAACAAGGGCATTGGCTGCGGCCTGGGCAATGTTCTCAAGACCCGTGACGGTGAGCCCCTGAGCGGCCAGGCCTCCGCCGCCTCCGACTTCGCCGGACTGGGTGCCGCTCCTGCGGCCACTCCCTCCTATGGTGCGGCAATGCCCGCCACCCCCGGTTCCTACGGTGTCCAGCCTGCGGCCCCTGCCGCTCAGGTGCCCTGGGCCACCACCGGCGGCATCAACCCCATCACCGGCCAGCCCATGTAATTGGAGGACATCATGCACCATCTCAGCATTGACCTTGAAACCTATTCAAGCGTGCCGATTGCTAAGGCCGGGGCGCAAAAGTACATCTCCAGCCCGGACTTTGAAATCCTGCTCTTTGCGTACAGTGTGGATGGTGCGCCTGTTGAGATCATTGACCTGGCACGGGGGGAACGCCTCCCCCCGTGGCTGGTCCAGGCCATCACCTCCCCGGAGTACATCAAGCACGCATACAACGCCCCCTTTGAGTGGGGCTGCCTGTCCAAGTTTTTGGGCACCCTGCCGCCGGACCAATGGCGCTGCACCATGTTCCACGGCCTCTATTGCGGCTACACAGCGGGCCTGGATGCCACTGGCAAGGCTCTGGGGCTTGCTGAGGACAAGCGCAAGCTCAACACTGGCAAGGCGCTCATCCGTTATTTCTGCGTCCCCTGCGCCCCCACAAAGGCCAACGGAGGCCGCACCCGCAACCTGCCCCAGCATGACACCGACAAGTGGGAGCTGTTCAAAGAATACTGCCGCCAGGATGTTGTGACTGAGATGGAGATTGAGCGGCGGCTCTCCGCTTTCCCCGTGCCGGACTTCGTGCAAAAGCAATGGGAAACGGACCTCATCATCAATGCCCGTGGCGTGGCCGTGGACATGAAGCTGGTGAGCGGTGCCCTCTATCTGGGCAATGTGACCCGCCAAAACCTCACCCAGGAGGCCATGAAAATCTCCAAGCTGGACAACCCCAACAGCGTGGCACAGCTCACGCAATGGCTCCAGGAGGCTATGGGGGAGGAGCTTGCGGACCTCCGCAAGGACACCGTGGCCCGCCTGCTGGGCAAGGAGGACAACAGCCCCCAGGTCCAGCGGATGCTTGAGATACGCCAAGAGCT
The DNA here is from genome assembly GCA_963650985.1 of Clostridium sp. CAG:413. Classification (GTDB taxonomy): domain Bacteria; phylum Bacillota; class Clostridia; order Oscillospirales; family Oscillospiraceae; genus Vescimonas. The sequence goes on along the minus strand of CAVJNL010000058.1, from coordinate 8,007 downwards.
GGGCAAGACCAGCACCAAAAAATATGACGCTATTGAGGCCGCTGTGTGCCCGGATGGTCGGGTCCGTGGGCTGCTCCAATTCTATGGGGCGAACAGGACGGGGCGCTGGGCAGGCCGCCTGGTGCAGGTCCAGAACTTGCCCCGCACCTACACAGAGCCGCTGCCGCTGGCCCGTGAGCTGGTGGAGCACCGCAAGCTGGATGCCCTCCGGCTGATCTATGGCTCCGTGCCTGACACCCTCAGCCAGCTCATCCGCACCGCCTTTGTGGCCCCGGAGGGCCATGTCCTCATTGATGCTGACTTTTCGGCCATTGAGGCCCGTGTCATCTCCTGGCTGGCCGGTGAGCAATGGCGGCTGGAGGTGTTCCGCACCCACGGCAAAATCTATGAGGCATCTGCCTCTCAGATGTTCGGTGTGCCCATTGAGCTCATCAAAAAGGGCAATCCAGAGTATGCACTCCGGCAAAAGGGCAAGGTGGCAGAGCTGGCCCTGGGCTACCAGGGCAGCACCGGCGCACTCATCAACATGGGGGCCCTGGACATGGGCATCCCGGAGGAGGACCTGCCGGACATCGTGAGCCGCTGGCGTGAGGCCAACAAGCGCATCCGGGACCTGTGGTATTCCATGGACAACGCCGCTGTGCAGGTCATCACCCAGGGCGGCAGTGTGGGCATCAATGGTCTGCTGCTGGCCCGTGAGTACGACTACAACCAGGGCACTGACTGTTTCACCATCCAGCTCCCCTCTGGCCGCAAGCTCTACTATGTGAGCCCCGGCATTGGTGAAAACCAATGGGGCAACCCCTCCATCTCCTACATGGGCATGGACCAGAAAACCAAGCGGTGGAAACGCATCGAAACCTACGGCGGCAAGCTGGTGGAGAACTGCGTCCAGGCCATTGCCCGTGACTGCCTGGCAGACACCATTGAGCGCCTGGAGGCATCCGGCCTGCCGGTGGTGTTCCACATCCATGATGAGGTGGTCATTGACATTGTCCCCTGGGCCGATGAGGACACCATGCTGGACACGGTGGTCAACATCATGCGCCAGCCTATCCCGTGGGCCACTGATCTGCCGCTCAACGCTGATGGCTGGGTGGGCACATTCTTCAAGAAAGACTAAGGAGGAGGCACCCAATGAAACATCTGGGTGACATCACCAAGATAAGCGGCTACCGGGTGGAGCCGGTCAATGTCATCATCGGTGGCAGCCCGTGCCAGGACCTCTCTATTGCCGGAAAGCGGGAGGGCCTGCGGCACGGTGAGCTTGGCGATGAGAGCACCACCCGCTCCGGGCTGTTTATGGAACAGCTCAGAATAATCAAGGAAATGAGGTGTGCCGATGTCGAAAGAGGACGCACTGGAAAAAGCATCCGCCCCCGCTGGATGGTCTGGGAAAATGTCCCCGGAGCTTTCAGCTCCAACAAAGGTGAGGACTTCGGAGCAGTCCTCCACGAAACGGTCAAAGTTGTCTGCCCACAAGCCCCCGCTGTTCCTGTCCCTAAACACGGATGGCCTAAAATCGGATGCCTCACTGACCTGGGAGGAAAATGGAGCCTTGCTTGGCGAGTTTTCGACGCTCAGTTTTGGGGAGTGCCCCAGCGTCGAAAGCGCATCGCACTTGTCGCTGATTTTGGAGGCCTCACCGCACCCGAAATACTCTTTGAGCGCCAAGGCGTGCCTGGGTATTCTCCGCCGAGCGGAGCGCCGTGGCAAACCTTTACCGCCGATACTGAGAGCTGCGCTGGAGCACCAGGCAGAACGGGGGGGGGCTTATTGCATCCAAGGAAACTGCATTGATAGAGCCGACACAGCAGGATGCAACGGAAAAGGATGGGCGGAGGGAGTAAGCTACACACTCAATACGGTTGACCGCCCCGCCGTTGCGCCATTTGTAATCCCTGTTGAAAATCACCCGCAAGACAGCCGGGTCAAATTTTCTGCTGATGGGACCGTCCAAACCCTCAGCGGACAGATGGGTACGGGAGGAGGGAATGTCCCATTGATACTGCAAGAGCGTTTTGCCTGCGGATGCGGGCAGGATGCGCCGGAGGAGGAAAAGGAGCCTTGATACAAGTTGAGAAAAGCGGCACCCTTTGCCCCAGCAATGACCAAACCCTTTTTGCTATGCAGGGCTTTGGTGACTACATAGCGGGGGGGTGGCATCGTCCATGAAATGCCGTGACTACAAAGATGCCACTGACCTTGTGGTGGCTGGAATTGACTGCCGCAACAGCACTGAAAGCTCAGAGGTGTTTCACACACTGCAAGCTAAAGGCGGCGGTGGTCAAAGCCTCAACTGCACCCCGTGTGTCAGAGAGCACATGACGGTCCGCCGCCTCACTCCCCTGGAGTGTGAACGCCTCCAAGGGTACCCAGACGGATGGACTGACATGGGCCCAGACAGCAAGCGCTACAAAGCGCTGGGCAACAGCATTGCACTCCCGCCCTGGGCGTATGTATTGACCCGCTTGAGCCTCTGCGCCGCAGAGGAGCCAACCATGGCCAGCCTCTTTGACGGGATTGGCGGCTTTCCGCTGATCTGGGAATGGCTCAACGGCAAAGGGAGCTGCAAGTGGGCAAGTGAAATTGAGGACTTCCCCATCACCGTGACAAAACACCACTTTCCAGAGGAGTGCCGTGACACATGAAAATCATCAATCCCTATACCGAAATCCTCACCCCGCTGGATGGCCAGGCCATCCTCCAGCACATTGAGCTGTGCGGGCGGGTCTGCTACAAGTCTGAGGACAAAACCACCGACACCAGCGCCGCCAAGTTTGTGGCGGGCATCATCAAGCGTGGCCATGAAGCCGTCCTGGAGCACTTTGACATCACGGTCAAGTTTGTGTGTGACCGGGGTGTGTCCCATGAAATTGTCCGGCACCGCATGGCCTCCTATTGCCAGGAGAGCACCCGCTACTGCAACTATTCCAAGGATGCCTTTGGCAGTGAAATCACCGTCATCCGCCCCTCTTTCCTGGACGCTCAGGGCTTTGCCATCTGGAAACGCTCCTGTGAGGCGGCAGAGATCGCCTATTTTGACCTGCTGGACTGGGGCTGCACCCCGCAAGAGGCCCGTGCTGTCCTGCCCACCTGCCTCAAGACTGAGGTGATGATGACGGCCAACTTGCGGGAATGGCGGCATTTCTTCAAGCTGCGGACCGCCCCGGCGGCACACCCGCAGATGCGTGAGGTGGCCATCCCGCTGCTCCACCAGATGCGCTCCCAGGTGCCGGTCATCTTTGATGATATTGAGGAGGCCGCCCAATGAAACGCTCTGAGATTTTAGAGGCCGCCCGCCGCTGTGTCTGCGGTGAGCGTGAACAGGACTATGGCACGCCGGAGAATAACTTTGAAACCATCGGCTTGCTCTGGGGTGTCTACCTCAGAGCGGCGCACCCGGAGTTTGCCAAGGTCATGGCCATCAACGGCATCACTGCCAAGGATGCCGGCACTATGCTGGCCCTGCTCAAGGTGGCCCGCATCGCCACCGGCTCCAGCCCCGACAGCTTTATTGATCTGGCAGGCTATGCGGCCTGCGCCGGTGAAATCGTGACAGAAAGGAGCTGCCCCTATGAAAAAGCGGAAACCCAGGCCCAGGAGTGAAAAGCCCCGGATGTGTGACCCCGGCATGTGCGACTGCTGCCAGTACATTGGTGAGGGTGACTTCATCTGTGACAAAGGCCCCGGCCAGCCGGTTCTTGTGGTTGAGGACTGGCAGCCCAATGAGAACGCCGGGCGCTGCCGGAGGGGCATCAAGCGATGAACAGAAAAGAGCGGCGAAACCTGCAACGCCAAGGTGTGCAGGTGCCCAAAGACCCCACACTCAACATCAAGCTCTCCGCTCTGGGCAAGTCCATTATGACCCCGGAGATGCGGGCGGCCATGATGCACGAAATCAACCAGCAGTGCCTTGAGAAAGATGACTTGCTGGCCCTGGATGTGGACTGCACGGTGCTCTGGACACTGCACCGGCACCTGGGCTTTGGGGTCAAGCGGCTCCATGACTTCTATCTGGCGATGGCCGCAGAGCACCGCCGGATGCGTGAATTTTATGAAATGGATGACCTGTACCCGGAACGGCTCAAGCTCAAGGAGCTGGGTGCAGATGTCGAACAATGGCAAAAGGAGGTGCTGGCCAATGAGCCCCAAACCCTGGGAAAACGCTGAGGGATATGTAGACCCTACGGCATACAACGCCATCAAGAAAGTGTCCGCAGAGGAGCATGAGGCGCTGGATGCCAAGGTCAACACCCTCATCAAGGTCCTCAAGTTTATCATTGCGGAAAGCGGCTTTGAGCTGGCGGCCCGCATTGAGCTCCGGGACCGCAAGACAGGGAGGTTTTTTAGATGACCAAATGTGAAACGGCAATCTGCCAGCTTGCGGTGAATGTCTATGGCAAGACCAGCCAGTGCACGGTCTGCATGGAGGAGATGGCGGAGCTCACCAAGGAGCTCTCCAAAAACCTCCGTGGCCAGGACAACGCCGCCCACATCGCTGAGGAGATCGCTGATGTTGAGATCATGCTGGAACAGCTCAAGCTCATGTTCAACATCCGTGATGAGGTGACCCAGCAGCGCACGGCCAAGCTCCAGCGGCTTGACAACCGCATTTCTCAATCCCTGACACATCCGAAACCGTGAGGTGTGACCCATGCAATTTGACCGCAAAATAACCATCTCCGCCGGTAGCAGCCGGAGGGCCATGGTCTGGCAGGCACAAACCCTGCTCATCTCTGAGCTGTGGGCAAAGCTCCAGACCCCCGCCAGAGGCACTGAGCCTCTGGCAGAATATCTGAATATGAAAAAGGCCCAGCAGGATGACCTCAAGGATGTGGGCGGCTTTATGGCTGGCACGCTGTCCGGGCCCCGCCGCAAGGCCAACAATGTGACCGGGCGTGATGTCATCACACTGGACCTGGACAACATCCCATCCGGCGGCACGGAGGATGTCCTCCGCCGTGTTGAGGGGCTGGGCTGCGGCTATTGCATCTATTCCACCCGTAAGCACAGCCCGGCGGCACCCCGCCTGCGTGTCCTGCTGCCGCTGGACCGCACGGCCTCAGCGGATGAATATGAGCCCATCGCCCGCAAGATGGCGGAGTACATAGGCATGGAGCTCTGTGACCCCACCACCTTTGAGGTGTCCCGCCTGATGTACTGGCCAAGCTGCTGCTCAGACAGCCAATACATCTATGTGTGGAAAGACAAGCCCCTGCTGTCCGTCAAGGGCCTGTTGGGCCAGTATGAGGACTGGCGTGACTGCACCCTCTGGCCCCAGGTCCCCGGCTCCCAAAACCTGCCCACCAAGCTGGCAGTCAAGCAGGGTGACCCGGAGGCCAAAAACGGTGTTGTGGGCGCTTTCTGCCGTACCTATGACATCTACCGTGCCATGGATGAACTCATCCCCGGCATGTATGAGCCGGTGGAGAGTATGCCGGGCCGCTACACCTACCTGGGCGGCTCCACCACCGGCGGCGCTGTCATCTATGACAGCGGCAAGTTTCTCTACTCACACCACGCCACTGACCCGTGCAGCGGCAAGCTGGTAAACGCCTTTGACCTGGTGCGCCTGCATCGCTTTGGTGACAAGGACGATGAGGCCCAGCCGGGCACCCCCACCAACCGCCTGCCCTCCTACCGTGCCATGTGCGAACTGGCCACGCAAGACCCCGATGTGTCCGCCCTGATGAGCCAGGAGCGCTACCAGGAGGCCGTCAAGGACTTTGAGGGCGTGGAGGCCACCAACGATGCGGAGCCCGCCAACTGGATGGACCGGCTTGAGATCAACAGCCAGACCGGCCTCCCCAAGGCTACCATTGATAATGTCTGGATTATTCTTGAGAATGACCCGCTGCTCAAGGGCAAGTTTGCCCTCAACCAGTTTGCGGGCCGTGGTGAGGTGCTGGATGCGCTCCCCTGGAACGCCTCCGCCAAGCGCCGCCTCTGGGATGACAATGACAACAACGGCCTCTACTGGTACATGGAAAAGGTCCACCACATCACCGGCAACGGCAAGATTGACGGGGCCCTCTCCCTCCATACCACACAGCACGCTTTCAATGAGGTCCAGGACTACCTCCAGAGCCTCAAATGGGACGGCGTGCCCCGCCTGGACACCCTTTTCATTGACTACCTGGGGGCGGAGGACAGCCCATACACCAGAGCGGTGACCCGCAAGGCTTTCACCGCCGCCGTCACCCGTGCCATGGTGCCCGGCAGCAAGTATGACAACATGCTCATCCTGGCCGGGCCCCAGGGCATTGGCAAGAGCACCCTGCTGGATAAGATGAGCCGGGGCTGGTTTAATGACAGCATCCGCACCTTTGAGGGCAAGGAGGCCTCTGAGCTTTTGCAGGGGGTCTGGCTGGTGGAGATCGGTGAGCTGGACGCTTTCCGCAAGACGGATGTGGCGTGCATCAAGCAGTTTCTCTCCCTGCGGTCTGACCGTTTCCGTGCGGCCTATGGCCGCCATGTCAAGGAGTTGCCCCGGTGCTGTGTATTCTTCGGCACCACCAACACCTCTGACTATCTGCGGGACCGCACCGGCAACCGGCGTTTCTGGCCGGTGGATGTGGGCCTGGCCCCGGCGGCCAAAAGCGTCTGGACTGATCTGCCCGGAGAAATTGACCAGCTCTGGGCTGAGGCCGTGGTCCGCTGGCAGACGGGAGAGCCGCTTTTCCTCAAAGGGGAAATTGAGGCCGCCGCCAAGGAGGCCCAGGAGGCCCACCGTGAGGTCAACACCCGTGAGGGCATCATCCTGGACTTTCTGGAGCGCCCGGTGCCGGAGGACTGGCAGAACTGGCCGCTTGACCGCCGCCGGATGTTCTGGGGCGGCGCTGTGCAGGGAGATGTCAAGCTGGTGCCCCGTGACCGTGTGTGTGCTCTGGAGGTCTGGTGTGAGGCCCTTGACGGCAAGCAGCGGGATATGAGGTACAGCGACACGGCAGAAATCAACAGCATCATTGAGGCCAGCGCCTTGTGGGAAAGGGCCAGGGGCTCCCTGCGCTTTGGCTACTGCGGCAAGCAAAGGGGCTTTCAAAAGGTGCGGCTTTGACCCGGAACATTGCCCGGAACATTTGAGATTTTCAGATGTTCCAATGTTCCGGGCAGGTGGAACATGTTCCGGGCAATGTTCCGGCAAATGTTCCGGGCAAAACCCTTGCGCCGCAAGGCTTTTGGGCTAAGTGGAACATTGGAACATTCATTTTCTATATTAGGGTAAAAGAGAGGATTTAGAGAGAATAGAGAAAAATAAAACTCTCTAAACCGCCTGTTTGCGCTACATACACGCGCGAATGTTCCACTGTTCCGAAAGGAGGAAATCCATGAAAGAAAGCTATATTGAGAGCTACCTTGTTCGCAAGGTGAAAGAGCACGGTGGCCTCTGCTATAAGTTTGTGTCACCCGGAAATCCCGGCGTGCCTGATCGGCTGATAATCACCCCCACCGGCAAGACCATCTTTGTTGAGTTGAAAACGGAGGTGGGCAGGCTGGCCAAAATCCAGAAATGGCAGCGGAGCGAGATGGAGAAACGAGGGGCGGACTGCCGGGTGCTGTTTGGGATGGATGCAGTAAAGGACTTTTTGAGGGAGGTTTTCCCCGCATGAAATATGTGCCGCATGACTACCAGGCCTATTGCATCCAGCGTGTGGTTGAGGACCCTGCCGTTGGGCTGTTTCTCCGTCCCGGCCTTGGCAAAACGGTCATCACCCTGTCAGCGGTCAATATTCTCAAGTATTTCCGCTGGCAGGTGCAAAAGGTCCTGGTGGTGGCCCCCAAAAAGGTGGCAGAGGCCACCTGGAGCAAGGAGGCCGCCAAGTGGGACCACCTCCAGCACCTCCGCACCTCTGTGGTGCTGGGCAGCGCCACCAAGCGCATCAAGGCACTCAACACCCCGGCGGACATCTATGTCATCAACCGGGAAAATGTGGAGTGGCTGGTGGACTACTACAAACAGGCCTGGCCCTTTGACATGGTGGTGCTTGATGAGAGCACCAGCTT
>CAVJNL010000057.1:0-12247 GCA_963650985.1 Clostridium sp. CAG:413 | reverse complement strand
CGTGGAGAGGATGGTGCTGATCTGTGACCTTGAAAGAACTGTCCCAGCTTTACTACCTCAATCGGGAGATCGAGATGGACAAAAAGCGCCTCCTTGAGCTGGAGGCCAAGGCGGTGTCCTGTTCGTCAGATCTGTCCGGGATGCCCCGGAGCTCCGGCGTGGGGGACCGTGTGGGCCGCTATGCGGCGGAGATCGTGGACCTCAAGGGCATCATTGAGGCCAAACTCCAGCAGTGCATCTATGAGCGCAACCGTTTGGAGAGGTACATCATGGAGCTTGATGACAGCCTCCTCCGGCAGGTTTTCACATATCGTTTTGTGAATGGGCTGTCATGGCGGCAGGTGGCAGCATGTATCGGTGGGAGTAACACAGCAGACAGTGTACGGATGATGTGCGACAGATACATTAAGGCCACAAACCCGGAAACGGAGGCCGAATTGTAACTTGTTCGTTTTGTTCGCTGCATCTGTGTTATAATATATCCTGCGGGTAGTGCCTCAAGATGATGCAATACCTCCTTGGTTGAGCAGCGGCAAGGTGACGGATAATGAAACCCAGACCCTTGCCGCTGTTTCATTCTAACGATTTTTAGAGCCGTCCGATGAGGGCGGCTTTTACTATGTGATGGGGTGGTGAGCCTGTGAACAAGCATGAGATGATTGTCAATGCCTTGGCGGTGTTGCTGGGAGATTATGCGATATATCGGAAAGAGGCAGCTATCCTGATTTTGCGGCTTTTGTTGCCCAAACGGGTATATGACGGCATTTTGCAAGACGGTGCGGTTTACCCATTTGACCGTGAGGACAAGCGTGTGGCAGCGTGGCGGAAAAAGGTGCTTGAGCCTGGTGCCTGCGTGTTTTGCGGCTCCAAAGAACGGCTTGAGGCTCACCATGTCATTGGCTGGGCCGAGTGGCCGCAAGGACGCATAGATGTGAAAAACGGATTATGTTTGTGTCATAAATGCCATACTGCGGAGCACCGATTTTCTCCCGCATATCACATGATGCTTGCGAGAGGCGGGTGATTTTATGGCCAAAATCTCAGACAAGCAGCATAAAAAAATGATTGCCATGTATGCTGACTGTCAGAATTATTCTCTTGTGGCCAGAGAGTTTGGTGTATCCGTCAGCACTGTGCGCCGACATTGTAGCAGCGATGTAGAAACGGCAAAAATAGTCAAGCATAAAAAAGAGCAAAACACCGTTGCCATTCTGGAGCACATGAACAAGCAAAAAAACCAAGTTTGTGGGCTGCTGGACCGCCTCATCAAGGCAATGGATGACCCCGTAAAGATGGATGTTTCCACGCTGCCCCAGCTTGCCACTACTCTTGGCATTTTGGTGGATAAGTACACCGCTGATGAGGCATACAGCCACGGTGTGGATGCTGAGAATAACATCTTTGAGGTCATTGACCAGAGCACCAGAGAGGAGATAGACACGGATGAAATACCAGAGATTGAGCACCCGGCAAAATCTGGCCATGACCTGGTGGAATAGGCCCGGCTTTGAGGTCTATGACGGCATCATCTGTGACGGCTCCATCCGCTCCGGCAAGACGGTGGCCATGACGGTGGGCTTTATCATGTGGGCCATGACCCGCTTTGATGGCTGCAATTTTGCCATCTGCGGCAAGACCATTGAGAGCCTGCGCCGCAATGTGACAAGCAACCTGCCCGTCTGGCTGGCGGGCGTTTTCTCTTTCAAGGAGCACCGCACTGAAAACAAGATCGTGGTGAGCGCCAACGGCAAGAGCAACAGCTTTTACCTGTTCGGCGGCAAGGACGAAAGCAGCGCCGCACTCATCCAGGGCATCACGCTGGCAGGCATCCTGCTGGATGAGGTGGCCCTGATGCCGGAGAGCTTTGTCAACCAGGCTACGGCCCGCTGTTCCGTTGAGGGGGCCAAGCTGTGGTTTAACTGCAACCCGGAGGGCCCCAGCCATTGGTTTTATACCAAGTGGGTACTGGAGGCCAGCAAGCGGAAAATGCTGCACCTGCATTTCACCATGGATGACAACCTCAGCCTCTCCGCCGCAGTCAAGGCAAGGTATGAGAGCCTTTACTCCGGCGTTTTCTATGATCGCTTTATCCGGGGCCTGTGGGTGGTGGCGGAGGGGCTCATCTACACGATGTTCAACAAGGACTTTCATGTGGTGCCCAGCGTCCCCAGGCCCTACGAAAAGTACATGATGTCCTGCGACTACGGCACCATCAACCCCACCAGCATTGGCCTCTGGGGCAAGGCTGGCGGCAAATGGTACAGGATGCGGGAGTATTACTATGACAGCCGCAAGGAGGGCCGCCAGCGCACCGATGAGGAGCACTACACGGAGCTGGAGCGCATGGCTGACGGTCTGCATGTGTCCGCCATCATCGTGGACCCATCGGCGGCCTCTTTCATTGAGGTCATCCGCCGCCATGACCGCTACCGTGTAGAAAAGGCCTCCAACTCCGTGCTGGACGGCATCCGCAATGTGGCCACCCGGCTCCAGAGCGGTGACATCTTTTTCTGCGACTGCTGCACGGACTGCATCCGTGAGTTTGGGATGTATCGCTGGGACGAAAAGGCCCAGATGGACCGTCCCATCAAAGAAAATGACCATAGCATGGACGATGTGCGCTACTTCGTGCATCGTGTCTATGCGCCTGATCTGATTAGCTTTAAGTGAGGTGAGAAACCAATGGTGACACTCAATCTGAGGGATGACTGCAATGGCCGTGTGGCCACCAATTTCAAACGGGGCATGACGGACAAGCGCTTTCTGGAGCTTGAAATCACCGCATGGCTCACCAGCCCGGAGCGCAAAAAGCAGCTTGAGGGTGAGGCCTACTATGATGGCTACCAGGATGTGACCCACCGGGAACGCCTGGCGCTGGATGAGGACGGCAAGCCCATTGTGCTCAAGAACTTGCCCAACAACCGGCTGGTCAACAACCTCTATTCTAAGATGGTGGACCAAAAGACCAACTACTCCTTTGGCCGTCCGCTGTCCTTTGACACCGAAAACAAGGAGTATGCCAAGGCCCTGGGCTCCGTGTTTGGGGCCCGTTTCCTGCGTACCATGCACAATGTTGGTGAGGGCGCATGGATTGGCGGCAAGTCCTGGCTCTATCCCTACTACGAAAATGGGGAGCTGGCTTTCCGGCGCTTTCCTGCTGATGAGGTCCTGCCATTCTGGGCGGACGCTGACCACACCATCCTGGACGCTGCTGTCCATGTCTATGTGGTGCAGGAATACGATGAGGCCGAACACGCCAAGGATGTGGTCAAGGTGGAGGTCATGCACGGCGGCGGTGTGGACTGTTTCATCCGCACGGATGACGGCGTGCTGGAGCCGGACAGCTTTGCCTACTCCGGCCCCTACATCATCACCCAACAGGACGAGGAAACCGGCAAAGTGGAGGGCTACAACTGGGAGCGCATCCCGTTGGTGTGCTTTAAGAGCTCCCACCATGAAATCCCCCTCCTCTCCAAGGTCAAGTGCCTCCAGGATGCCTACAACAACATCCTGAGCAACTTTGCCAACCAGATGGAGGAGGACATCCACACCACCATCCTGGTCATCAAGAACTATGACGGTGAGGACCTGGGCACATTCCGCCGCAACCTGGCCACCTATGGTGCCATCAAGGTGCGGTCCTATGAAGGCTCTGATGGCGGCGTGGACACTCTGGAAATCTCCGTCAACGCTGAAAACTACAAGACCCTGCTGGCCCTGCTCAAGGATGCCATCATTGAGAACGCCAGAGGCTATGATGCCAAAGATGACCGCATGAGCGGTGACCCCAACCAGATGAATATTCAGAGCATGTACTCTGACATTGACCTGGATGCCAACGGCATTGAAATGGAGTTTCAGGCCAGCATGGAGGAGCTGCTTTGGTTTGTCAACAAGCACCTGGCCAACACCGGCGGCAGGAGCTTTGAGGGTGAGGATGTCACGGTCATTTTTGACCGTGATGTGCTCATCAACGAAACGGAGGCCATCAACAACTGCAAGAACTCCGTGGGCATCCTCTCCGATGAAACCATCGTCAAGATGCACCCCTGGGTCACTGACCCGGAGCAGGAGCTCCAGCGCATCAAGGATGAGAAAGAGGAGGCCGCCCAGGCTGACCCCTACCGAGCGGCATTTCTGGCCAACCGCAACCAGCCGCCGGTGAATGGTGATGAGGGTGGTGGCGATGGCAAGACAGACTAACGCCGCCTACTGGGCCCAGCGCATGAAAAACATGGAGGATGCGCTGCTGGACCAGTCCTACTCCTATGTGGAAAACCTTGAAAAGCAGTTTGCCGCCGCCCAGGCTGAGATTGAGCGGCAGATGACCCGCTGGTATCAGCGCTTTGCCGCCAACAATGAGATTGACCTGGCAGAGGCCAAGCGGCTGCTCAATTCCAAGGAGCTCAAGGAGTTTCACTGGACTGTGGGTGAGTACATCGCCTATGGCCAGCAAAACGCCATTGATGGTGCCTGGATGAAACAGCTTGAGAACGCCAGCGCCAGGGTGCACATCTCCCGGCTGGAGGCTCTAAAGCTCCAGCTCCAGCAGCAGGCAGAGGTCCTATACTCCAACCAACTGGACTATGTGGATGCCGCCGCCCGCAAGATGTATGAGGGCAGCTACTATCACACGGCCTTTGAACTGCAAAAGGGGCTGGGTGTGGGCTGGACCATGCAGGCCATCAATGAGGAAACCATCACCAAGGTGCTCTCCCGGCCCTGGACCACGGACAACCAGACTTTCCGTGATCGGTGCTGGACCAACAAGCAGAGCCTTGTGAACAGCGTCAACACCCAGCTCACGCAAATGGTCATCCGGGGTGAGACCCCGGACCGTGCCATTTCTGCCATCTCCAAGCAGTTTGATGTGTCCAGGGCAAAGGCTGGCCGCCTGGTGATGACGGAAAGCGCCTATTTCTCCAGCGCCGGGCAAAAGGACTGCTACAAGGCCCTGGATGTGGAGCGCTACAAAATCGTGGCCTCCTTTGACAAGGACACATGCAGCTTGTGTGCGGCTCTGGACGGCAAGGTTTTCAAGATGTCCGAGTACCAGGTGGGGCTCACCGCCCCGCCGTTTCATCCGTGGTGCCGGTGCTGCACCTGCCCCTACTTTGAGGACATGGACGGCATGGGTGAACGCTATGCCCGTGACGCTGTGACGGGTGAGCGCTTCAAGGTGCCCGGCAACATGACCTATGACCAATGGAAAGCCCAGCAGGATGCCCTCCACGGTCAAGGAACTGTTGATAAAATGCAGAAAATCAGCTATAATGAAACCGCTGACAGAGCCCAGTTTGAAAAGTACAAGGAGCGCCTGGGTGCGGATGCACCCCGCTATTTCAAGGACTTCCAAGCCTTGAAATATGACCATGTCGCCGAATACAAAGACCTGGCCGGGCTCTATTCCTACAAGGGCCGTGTGCCGGAGGCCTCCAAGGCTGACTACAAGGCCTATGAGGCCGTAAAGGCAACCGGCGTGCCCGGCTCTGTCCGGGTGCCCGCCAAGCCCATTGAGGTTGAGGAGCTGGTTTTCAAGGATGCCCACGGCACGCATCACGGCTGCACGCTGGAGGATGCCAAGAGCTACATCCGGCAGGCCAAATGCTCCATCACCCGCAAGCGCTGGGATGGCAACCACACCAATTACTACTCTTTTGAGGGCGCAACCTATGTGAGCGATGAGATTGGAAAAGTCAACACGGCATTTCCAAAAGAAAAATATGACCCAGACACTAAGGCAATAATGGAGGTATTCAAGTGAAAACAGTGTATTGCCCCGTAAAGGGCGCACAAGTGAATGGTGATGACTGCCTCATCATTTGTGATGTAGCTGACCACATGATTAAGCCGTCTGTATTGCCGGACGGCATTGTGTGGAATGAGGAACAGCGTGAGCGGTGCCTCAAGTGCCCCTACCACGCTGATCTGGAGAGCTCCGAGGAGTAACCCCTTTTTGATGTTAAAAGCATCGTGCTGAAATGCACGGTGCTTTTTTCATACCCAAATACCGCTGACCCGGCGGACTACAAGATGGGCGCTGCAACACCGGGACTGGCCGGATAAAAAGGACAGCAGACATGCAAGGAGGTAACAATCATGTTGGAATGGCTGAAAACCGTATTGGGGGATGCGTACACCCCCGAAATTGACACGGCAGTTTCTCAGGAGATCGGCAAGGGCTTTGTGGCCCGCACCGACTTCAACACAAAGACTGCCAAGGTCACAGAGCTGGAAACCGAGGTCAAGCAGCTCCGTGAGGGTATCAAGACCCGTGACACTCAGCTCTCCGAGCTGAAAAAGTCCGCCGGTGACAATGCCGAACTGCAAAAGCAGATCGACACGCTCACCCAGCAGAACAAGGACCAGAAAGCCGCCTATGACAAGGAGCTGGCCACGGTCAAGCTGACTGCTGCGGTGGATGCGGAGCTCACTGCTGCCGGGTCCAAGAACAACATCGCCGTCCGTGCGATGCTGGCGGACTTCCTCAAGGATGCCAAGGTGGTGGATGGCAAGGTCACCTCTAAGGAGAACGGCGAAACCATCACCCTGGGGGCCAAGGTCGAGGCGATGAAAAAGGACGCTGCTACTGACTTTATGTTTGGTGATGCGCCCAAGTATAGTGGCTGGAAACCCGGTGAGAACGGGGACGGCGGCAAGCCCGGCAGCACCAAAAAGCTGTCTGAGATGTCCTACTCCGAGCTGACCGAGTACATGGCCAAAAACCCTGACGCAAAGCTGGAATAACCCCAACAACACAATCATTTCAAGAAAGGAAGTATTGAGTTATGCCTAACGCTAAGTTTGACGCAAAATCTTTCAACCCTGAGGCTTTCAAGTACATCATGGACCGCATCCCCCGCACCCGCCTCAACGAAATCCGCAAGTCCAAGGTCCTGGTGGGCAACCCGGACATCCGTGCTGTGCTGGGCACCCAGAACGGCACCGGCTATGCCCGTGTGGCCATGCGTGGCCTGCTGGACGGTGAGGCCGTGAACTATGACGGCCAGACCGACATCACCGCCACCTCCACCAAGACCTTTGAGCAGGGTGTGGTGGTCATTGGCCGTGCCAAGGCGTGGGTGGAAAAGGACTTTTCCTTTGACATCACCGGCGGCGTGGACTTTATGAACAATGTGGCCCAGCAGGTGGCGGACTACTGGCAGGACATTGACCAGGACACCATCCTGGCGGTCCTCAAGGGCGTTTTCTCCATGACCAGCGGCAAGAGCGGTGAGTTTGTCACCAAGCACACCTACACTGTCAACGGCAACCTGGAGGCCTCCACCCTTAACAGCGCCACTGCCCAGGCCTGCGGTGACCACAAGAAAAAGTTTGCCATGATCTTCATGCACTCTGTCCCGGCCACCAACCTGGAAAACCTCAATCTGCTCACTGCCCTCAAGTACACCGACAAGGACGGCGTGACCCGTGACCTGACCCTCTACACCTGGAACGGTAAGCTGGTCGTTGTGGATGACGGGATGCCTGTGGAGGCTGTTGATGCCACCTACAAGCTGACCTCTGACACCGCCCTGGTGACCGGCAAGACCTACTACACCAAGAGTGGCACCAAGTACACCGCTGTGGCCTCCCCCAGCGTGGACAACATTGCCTCCTATTATGAGGTGGATGTCCCCGCCGGTGAGGAGTACACCAGCTATGTCCTGGGTGAGGGCTCCATCAACTTTGAGGACCTGGGTGCCAAGGTGCCCTATGAAATGGCCCGTGACCCCAAGACCAACGGCGGCCAGGACACCCTCTACACCCGCCAGCGCAAGGTGTTTGCCCCCAAGGGCATCTCCTACGAAAAGACCAGCCAGGCCTCCCTCTCCCCCACGGATGCGGAGCTGTCCAACGGTGCCAACTGGGCCCTGGTCCACTCTGGTGAGGCAACTGAGAGCCAGCGCTCCTACATTGACCACAAGGCAATCCCCATTGCCCGCATCAAGTCCAGAGGCTAAACCATGACCGTGTATGAGGCCGTGGTGTCCCGGCTGGCCATGCTGGGCTACACCGTCACGGACAATGACGAAACCGGCCTCAATTTCCTCATAGACAAGTGTGAAAAGGACATCCTGGCAGACATCAACCAAAGGGTGCTGCCGGATGGCCTTTTCTATGTCCATGTGGATATGGTGGCCGGGCAATTCCTCTATGACAAGAAAGCCGCCGGTGGTCTGGACGGGCTGGAGGGCTTTGACTTCTCCGCCCCGGCCAAGAGCATCACGGAGGGTGATGTGGCCATCACCTTTGCTGGAGCCAGTGATGGAGCCAGCAGCGCTGAGGCCCGCTTTGATGCCCTGCTTGCGGGGCTCATGCACCCGCCTGAGAGCACGCTGGCGGCTTTTCGGAGGATGAGATGGTAGTGGGGAGCCCTGCCCACAAAAAGGCCGTGCAGAGCCTCTGGGTGGGCAAAGCAACCATCACCGTGCTGGACGGGGTGCTCAACCCCGCCAATGGCCGCACGGAGCCCCAGGAGCGCATCCTGGCGGCAGACATCCGCTGCCGCATTTCCCACAAGTCTGTGGTGAGTACAGAGCCCAACGAGGAGGCCGCCCAGGTGGCCCAGAGCGTGGTGCTCTACATTGACCCCTCCGTGGACATCCCGGAGGGGTCTAAAATCACAGTGACCCAGAACGGCGTGACCCGTGACTATGAACGGAGCGGCAAGCCCGCAGTGTATAGCTGCCACCAAGAGGTGCCGCTGGAGCTTTTCAAGGAGTGGGCCTAATGGCAAAATGGGGCAACTGTGATTATAAGCAGCTCCAGCGCCTCCGTGACAGTCTGGCCACGCTCCAGAGCATGGACATGGACCGTTTCTGCACGGAGGTGTCAAAGGAGCTGGCCGCCCGCCTGCTGGCGCTGGTCATCCCCCGCACCCCGGTGGGACAATATCCCAAGTCCAGTGGCAAAAAGGGCGGCACCCTGCGCCGAGGCTGGACCGCCAAAACGCAAGAGGAGGCCGTCAGCCGGAGCAACAGCAACGATGCGAAAGCCTACGCTGCGGCGCTGCCGGTCACAAAGTCCGGCAACACCTACACCGTTGAGGTCATCAACCCTGTGGAATATGCCAGCTATGTTGAGTTTGGCCATCGAACACGGGGCGGTGGCGGCTGGGTGTCCGGCCAGTATTTCCTCACCCTGTCCGAGCAGGACCTTGAGAGGCTTGCGCCGGGCGTGATCGAGAGAAAACTGGAGGCCCTGCTGCGGGAGGTATTCAATGGCTGAAATCAATTTCAACAGCATCTATGACGGAGTGAGCCTTGCGCTCCACGCCGCTTTTCCCGCCGCCCAAGTGCATGGCGGGAATGTCAAGCAAGGGCTCAAGCCCGGAGATTTTAATGTCATCATGCCCGGTGCCGGTCACGCCAAAGAGGTGGGCCAGAGGTACAAGCGGACACCCACGGTGGATGTGATTTACTACCCCAAGACCGGGGATACGGAGTGCTATGGCATGGCACACCGGCTGTCCTTTGTCCTGGGGAGCATCACAACCCCGGAGGGGGACATCATCCACGCCACCGGCTGTGAGTGGACGCTGGCGGAGGATGTCCTGCATGTGCTTTTGAGCTATGACCACTTCGTCCGTGTCCCGCTGGAGCAGGAGAACATGGAAACTCTCAAAATCAATGAGGAGGGATAAGCCAATGGCAAAAACCCAGACCACGGAGGCCAATGCCGCCGCCTTTACCAAGGCGCAGTTGGTGGCCTCTCAGAGATATGCCCACCGGCGGGACCTGATTGGCGCACTGCTGGAGGATAGCAAGACCTACACCTTGAATGAGGTGGATGCGCTGATCGAAAAGTTTATGAAAGGCAAGGTGAGATAAATGGCTCTTGGCGGAGGTAACTGGCTGACCCAGAACAAGGTCCTGCCCGGCAGCTACATCAATTTCTCCAGCGTGGCAAAGGCATCCGCCACTCTGTCTGACAGAGGCTATGCGGCAGCGCCCTTTGTTCTGAGCTGGGGCCCGGAGGGTGAGGTTTTCCCCGTCACCTCTGGTGAGTTTCAGAAAAACAGCAAGGCCATCTTTGGCTACGGGTATGACCACCCCAAGCTGCTGGCCCTGCGTGAGATTTTCCAGCACGCCACCACCGTCTACTGCTGGCGGCTGGGCAACGGCGAAAAGGCAAGCTGCACCTATGCGGATGCCAAGTACCCCGGTGTGCGTGGCAATGACCTCTCTATTGTCATCGCCTCCAATGTCGATGACACCAGCGCATGGGATGTGAGCACCTACCTGGACGGCCAGTGTGTTGACACCCAGACGGTTGAGGCGGCCACTGATCTGGTGGCCAATGACTATGTGGTTTTCAAGACCAGCGCCACGCTGGCGGCCACTGCGGGCACCAAGCTGACCGGCGGCGCTGATGATGCGGCGGTCACTGGCGAGGACCACCAGGCTTTCCTGGATAAGCTGGAGGCCTATGCTTTCAACACCCTGTGCTGCCCGGCCACGGAGAGCACCGTGGTCAACCTGTATGTCAAGTACACCCAGCGCATGAGGGATGAGGTGGGTGCCAAATTCCAGCTTGTGGCCTGGAAACCCAGCGCTGACTATGAGGGCGTGATTGGCGTGTGGAACACCGCCACCCATGCCACCATTGCCAATGTGGACACCCAGGCGGTGGTCTACTGGGCTACCGGCGCACATGCTGGCGTGGCCGTCAACAAGTCCCTCACCAATGCCAAGTATGACGGTGAGCTCATTCTGGACACCGAATACACCCAGGCGGCGCTTGAAGCGGCCCTCAAGGCGGGCAAGTTTATGTTCCACAATGTCAACGGGGTCACCCGTGTGCTGGAGGACATCAACACCCTGCTGACCCTCTCCGACACCAAGGGGGAGGTTTTCCAGTCCAACCAGACCATCCGTGTGTGTGACCAGATCGCCAATGACATGGCAGTGCTGTTCAACACCCGCTATGTGGGCACCGTGCCCAATGATGCCTCTGGCCGTGCCTCCCTGTGGGGTGATGCGGTCAAGCTCATCCAGGAGCTTGAGAAAATCCGTGCTGTTGAGAACTTTGACCCTGACACGGTGACCTGTGAGCAGGGTGATAAGAAAAAGGCAGTGCTGCTGACCGTCAACGGCCTCAACATCATCAACGCCATGGCCCAGCTCTACATGAGCGTTATCATTCAGTAAAGGAGGATTGTGACACATGGCTGACAAAATCTCTATGAACACCCAGGATGCCGTGAGCGCCAACTTTGCTGAGTGCTTTGTGACGCTGAACGGCACCCGCTACTCCATGCTGATGGCCAAGGAGTTTGAGGGCAAGGCCTCCCTCAACACCAAGGAGGTCTACCGCCTGGGCAATCCCGTGATTGGCCACAAGGCCCAGACCGTGGCCCTGGCTTTCTCCATGACGGTCTACAAGTGCACGGAAATCTTTGACCAGGTGGTTGAGGACTTCATCAAGACGGGTGTGATGCCTACCTTTGACATCCAGACCTCCAACGATGACCCCGCCACCTCTGTGGGCCGGAGCACCAAGATTTACAACAACTGCGTGCTGGACGGTGATGTGCTGCTGTCCATGTTCAATGCAGAGGGTGACTTTGTGGAGCAGACCCTTGAGGGCTTCTGCGACAGCTTCACCCGCCCCGAAAAGCACACCAACCCGTCCTACATGTAAGGGCGGCCAACTAAAGGAGGAAATCATCCATGAGTAACCTGTCCGCATTTATGCGCCCCAATGTTGACCAGATCGCCAATGTCAAGTATGCCGCCTCTCCCCGTATTAAGGGAGAGGACGGCAAGCCCATGGAGTGGGAAATCTGCTGCATCGGCGCTGATGAGTATTCCCGCATCCGCTCCGCCTGCATCAAGCAGGTCCCCATGGTCGGCAAAAAGGGCCAGTACACCCAGCAGCTTGACACCTACGCTTTCCAGGCCAAGGTGTGCGCCCGCTGCACTGTGTTCCCCGAACTGGGCAACGCAGAGCTCCAGGATAGCTGGGGCGTGACCACTCCCTATGAGCTGCTGGGCAAGCTGCTCACCCCTGGTGAGTTTGATGACTATGTGGCCAAGGTCTTTGAGGTCAATGACTTCAAGACCGAAAATGACCTTGTTGATGACGCAAAAAACTAATTGAGGATGGTGACCCAGAGGCCAGCTATGCACACTTCTGTCTGCAAAAATGGGGCTGGGAGCCATCCAAGTTTTTGAGTTTGCCCGTCAATGAGAGAGCTTTTGTCATCGCCTCCATCAATATCCGCTGCGAAAAGGAGCGGAAA
>CAVJNL010000056.1:0-12629 GCA_963650985.1 Clostridium sp. CAG:413 | reverse complement strand
ATATGCTGCTGTAGCTCAGTAGGTAGAGCGCATCCTTGGTAAGGATGAGGTCGGCGGTTCGAATCCGCCCAGCAGCTCCAAAAAGTCCTGTTTTCTCTCGAAAACAGGACTTTTTTGTTACATTTTTGGGATAATTCGGTGTGGGTCACGGTGTGGGTCAAGTGCTGACCCACACCGTGACCCACACGCGGAAATGTGCGGAAAGGGCGAAAGAGGAGCGGAGAGGAATTTTTGCTTCCTCTCCGCTTCGTTTTTACTATTTGTGTTTTACATCACCTGTGCCATGAAGCTGCCCATGGTCTGTGCAGCCTCATCTTGTTTCTGTCGTGTGGCGTGGGTGTAGGTGCGCAGGGTGAAGCCTGCGTCGTAATGGCCCAGCATACTGCTGACGGTTTTCACATCTACGCCGTTTTGTAGAGCCAGTGTGGCGAATGTGTGTCTGAGGTCGTGGAAGCGTATGTGCGGCAGCCCGGCGTCTTTCAGAATTTTCTTGTGTAGGTTTACGATGGAATCGGGGTGGTACATTTCTCCCGTGATAGGTGAGGGGAACATGTACGGATTATTGGAGTGCTTCGTATGCTCGGCAATTAGTAGGTCAACGGCTTCCTGCGGGATGGATACCTTGCGAACCGATGTTTCCGTCTTGGGGCGGGAGAGGGTCAGTTCGCCGTTTGGATTTTTGACATACTGCTTGCTGACGGAGATGGTTCTGTTTGTGATGTCGAGGTCGCTCCACAGGAGGGCGGTCAACTCGCCCTTGCGCAGTCCGCTGACCAGTTCCAGATAGAACATGGGCAGCAGACCTCTTTTCTCTGCGGCGTCGAGGTAGGTTTTGATGTGCTCCGGCTGGAGGATCTGCATCTCGAATTTCTGTACTTTCGGCGCGATGCAGTCCTCGGTTGGATTGCGGAGGATCAGACGCTCTTTCACGGCGCGGTTCAGTGCGTTGTGCAGCATTAGGTGCAGGCTACGAACGGTAGTGCTGCTGAGGCCCGGATTGCCGTGGCCGCTTTTGCGGTTGGTGCGGCCACTTTCCATCAGCTCCTTGTAGAGCTTTTGCAGGTCGTGGGCAGTCAGCTTCGTGAGCTTGATGCTGCCGATGCGGGGAATGGCGTATTGCTCGATCATTAGGTGGTAGCGGTCCGCCGTGGCCACCCGCACATTGGGCTTGGCGTAGATGTCGTACCAGCTCCGCAGCCAGGTGGCGACGGTATACTCGTCGGCGCGGCTGACATCGACGCCTTTGGTGGCTTCCATGGCGGCGGCCAGCTTCGCCTTGCACTCCGCCTGGGTCTTGCCCAGGACATTTTTGATGATGCGCTTGCCGGTTTCCGGGTTATAGCCGACGGTGTAGCGGCCCTCCCAGCGGCCATCTTTGCGCTTGCGGATGTTGCCCTCGCCGTTGGCGCGTTTCTTGGACATGGAATCAACTCCTTTGCTTTTGTTAGCCAACATACATACCACAAAGCTACCCAAATAGCTACTACTTTTTCGAAAAAGGAGGCCCTGCTCAATTGAGCAGGGCCTCGCAGCATTGGTTGCGGCAGTTTTGAACTGGCATCCGTGTGTTTGTATGCGTTACATTTCAAGTGCCGGGGATATACTTTGCAGTTCCGTTATCTCCACAAATACTTTTGCCGCAGATAATCCGCCTGCGCCGGTGTAATTGCGCCGTCGTCGATCTCGGCGGCGTTGATGCTTCCGTATAGCTCACCCCACAGGCAGTCTAAAATCGTGGATCTGTTTTTCAGACCATCTTTATAGGCATCCAAATCGTGCTGGAGATATGGCGGGAGACCGCATTCCCAAGAACGCTCTTTCATTGCGTTGACATCCTCGATGCTATCCTGGGGTAACGCAGCATTTTTCATCATATTTGGATCCATCGCTGCAGCCTCCTCCATCTTTGTTTAGTGATATTTTACCACAGATGATGCCTGTATAGCAACATTACTTCCTTTTAATTATGCCGCTACAACAAGTTAGGGGGTCTTCCATTTTTTGAACAGCTCTTTTATTGTCTACAGCAGCGCAGAATATGGACTGTTATAGCGCATTATATAGTCGAGAAGGAGGCATCTGTGGCGAAATAGACTTGTATCTATGGCAAGGCTATGCTAAAATGCATATACTGAAAAATATTTCACTGGGAGGTGCCGCCATGAGTAGATATGAGTTTTCACTGCTGCAGGAAGTTCTAATGGAAAAGGGTGCAGGCGTACTTGGCGATCTATCACGCTATAAACGCCAAAACGGAATCAGCGAACGAACGCATCCTGTCGCCGTTCTTTATTCCCTGGTCTGGAATGCCAAACAGGACATCTTGTCCGCGAAATCAAAGGAAGAATTGGATCGAATTGAAGGCCAGTTTGATTTAGCCAATCAATTCCTTTCCAGAGTTGGGAGCGTATAAATGCCTATTTCATTGACTGATCTGGCGGCGTTCAGCGAACAGGATGTTGCGGCTGTATTGGCAGATGAGCTTGCTGACAGTGCAGAGCGCTACAAGCCTGTGAGCAGCCCGACTGCTATACTTCTGGCGGGACAGCCGGGAGCAGGAAAAACGGAATTGGCCTCGGCGATGAGCGGTTTGCTTGACGATAATGGATTCTTTATTAACGCCGATGAGTACCGCCGCAGGCATCCAAACTATCGCGCCATCTATGCACATTGCGGTTCAGATTCAGTTCAGATGACATCCGCATTTTCTTCAGCTGTTACGGAGCGCTTAATTGAAGCTCTCTCGAATCGGTACCTCAATCTAATTATCGAGGGGACCGGCAGGACAGCGGATAGCCCTCGGTAGACTGCACGCGGCTCCAGTTCTGCTCCAGCGCCAGCGTGATGAAAGACGATGCGTTGGCTTTGGTGGGGGCGTTTTTGTAATCATCGTACTCCGGCAGTTCTTTTGCGTCGGGGAAATCTTTCACCAGCTTTTGGATGAGCTGCTCCTGCTTGCGTGTGGGTGGACGGTCATCCGGCACGATCTCTACCCGCTCGCGGGTGGCGATGTATTGCAGATACCCGCTGGCGTTTTGTCCGCCGCCGCACTTGATGTAGGGGCTCTTGACGATCAGTCTTGCCATTCCTCATGCTCCAACTCGCGGAGCTTTTGCTCCATGCGCAGACGACCGTGGGTGCGCTTGACCGCTGCAATGCTCTTGGCCCGCTCCTGCCGCAGCACCGACTCGTCCACATTGACGCTTTGCAGCAGGATAGAGAGAGCCATATCTATTTCAACCGCCTGCTTGTAGAGAATGGCCGACATACGATCCTCCAGCAGCTTCAGCCGACCGTCGATGGCGGCCTGTATGGCCAGCGGCAGCGTGGTGCTGTTCTCCGCCGCCAGAGAATCTGCGTAAAAGTTCACGGCTTTCTCCACGAACTCATTCTTGCTGCGGCAGTGGTCGGCCTTGTACCAGTGTTCTAATTTTTCCGCCGTTTCCGGCTTCATCCGAAAATTCAATCTATCTTTGTTTTCACTCATAATTCCTCCAAATCTAAGTAAGGCGCATCAAAAACCCCGCAAAACCTGTTGCCATGGAAACTAAGACGCCAACCTTCGTAAAACCTCGCATAACAGGCGCCACCCTCGACTCCGATGAAAACTCCCGCAAACTGTCCGCACTGCGGGCAGATGTGAGTGGGCAGGACGGCGGTAACGACGCCAGCCCTTTATCCTGCTTCTCCTTTCGTCCTCCGTTGAGCCGAAAAAGTCCTCGAAAACCCTTTCCTGGGCAGGGACGCTGCCCTGCCCGGAAGGAGCTCACACAGCGGCTCACAGGGGCAAACACGGGGCCTCTGCGGCCTGTGCCGCCAGCTTCTGCTGCACTTGCTGACGCTCCAGCTCGGCTATTTGCCGCTGGTAACGCTGCTCCAAGACCTCGTGCATGGGGACGATGGTATAGCGCAGGTTTCCGTTTTTTCGAATGCCATTTTTCATCTGTATCTGCGTCCGTTCCGTGATGATGAGCCCGCGTTCTTCCAGCAGGCGCACATGCTTGGCAACGGTATTGCGGGAGAGATGCAGGACTTTTGCCATAGTCGCTTCGCTGGGATGGCACTGATTTGTTCGGCGGTCGGCGTGGCACAGCAGGTAAATGTACACGGCGACAGCACCGGCGGGCAGGCCGAGTTGCAGCAGCTCGTTGGGCACGGGGAAACAATTCTTCGCTCGCTCCCAGCCCATAGGCGGTCTGGCTTTGCTCACTCGCTGCCACCACCTTTCGTATGCTGCATCACCCACTCGATAAATTTATCTTTCGGCACCACCATGCGGCTGCCGATGCGCAGAGTGGGGAAGTCCTTTTCGTGCATCAGTTCATAGGCGCTGGAGGGCGCAACGCCCAGCGTCTTGGCCACCAGTTCTGCATTGAGAAACAGGGGCAGTTGGTCATAGCTCGTGTAATGGGAACGCTTCATTCTTCACTATCCTTTGCATGGGGATGGCACAGCGCGGTGAATTCATCCACGGAATGGACAACGCCGAATTCCTTGAGTTGCCGATAGCGGAGCAGGTCGCACAGGGTGCGGAGGTTGATTTCCGCATACTCCAGCAGCTTGTCCACGGCGAGTATTTGCTGCCATGCCGTTAGGGTCGTTGGACGGTCCGGGAACTGAAAGTAGGCGCGTAGCTCCCTTGCGGTTGGGATGCGTCCCGGGGCAGCCTGGCGCATTTCCTCCCGAATGTAGCGAACGGTTTCCTGCCCGGTGTGCGCGGTCAGGAAGTACAGCAGCTCCCGGCTCTGGGTAAATGGGTCCATAGAGATCACTCCTTGTCTGTAAGATGGGGCACTTTCGGCGGCGGCCACCAGCCATAGTCCCTCACCTTATAGGACACTGAGAACGGATTTGTAAACCAAAAAAGTCAGAGGGCCCTGTCATAAGACAGAACCCTCCAACTTTTGGTGCAGCTTTTTCAGCCGCTTTGATACCGCCATTTTGGAGATGCCGTAGATCTGGCCGATCTCATCCATGGTCAGTTCCTCGCCGTAACGGAGGGTGAGCAGGTTTTGCCCCTGTACATTCAGCCCCGCAATGGCTCTCCGCAGATTTTCAAGCCGGAGGTTCCTAAGCGTCGCATCCTCCACGGGCCGCTTGACACCGTCCCAGCCGGACAGCACCGTTTCAAACGCACTTTTACTCAGATGCCTTGCGTCCTGCTTTTCCTGCGCCTGTTTCCGCTTCCGATCCTGCTCCAGGAAGTCTGCGACCTCCTTTGGCACCGATACTTGCGCACCGTTGTAGATGATAACGACTGAGTCGTTCATTTGTGTCCTTTCCGCTTTCGACGGAAGGGCGCACACCCGCGCTGCCGGTACAGCGCCAAAAACTGTCGACCTTCATGGAGCATCCTGCGTACAGGGGTGGTCATAATGCCCTACGGGGCCCATGAATGCCTGAGGCCACACCGGGGTGTGGACCTCACCGGAAAGCTGCGAGATTAGGCTTTCGCCTAAGAACAATATAAGATATGCACCGCGAGATGTCAAGTCGGGGCGAATGGCGGAGGTTTCCCTATTGAAATGTGTCATATTATGTGATACAATGCACTCAAACTGAACAACGGGACAGCGTGAGCCGGGTTATCCCGGCGGCGGAATGGGGTTGGAATCCCCGCGAGAGGGTCACTGTGAAGCCGATTTATTCGGACAAGTCAGATACGCAAGGCGCTGCTCCCTGGTTGCCGCCTGTACCGGGGCCGAAGGTGTTGTGATTGCTTCACCCGGCTGCTTTATGGCGGCTGGGTGATTTTTTGCTGCTGAGCGCCATGGCGCTCGCATGCTTTACATGTAAAGCATGATAAAGATTTCAAGCCGCTGGGGCGGGGGAGGGGGTAGCAGACCTTTCCTGCCCCGCTTTCCAAAATTATTTTTGCTATTTGTCGATCCTTTCTTGTTCCCGAGACCCGGGCCGTGCGGTGAAGCGTGCGGCCCGGGGGAGGGACACAATGGAGAGGAAAGTTGAAAGTGGATAGAGGAAAGATAGGACCCTCGGTGCGGGCGGACAGGGGCGTCCGCCCCTACAAAGGCCCCCTTTAGGCAAGGGGGCCTTGGAGTTACGGATTGCCACGGGCGCTTTGCGCCCTCGCAATGACAAAAATTTGTGTGTGATTGCTTCGGCATTTACATAAATACACAAGAATGAAAGGAAAGTCAAAATGAAGAAGAAAATCATCTCATTGATGCTGGCGCTTATCATGGCGATGTCGTTATTGCCCATGAGTGTGCTGGCGGCGGACCCTGCCGGGGGCGGGGGGAAGGACGATGCGCCCACGGGGTTCTCGTTCTACGCTGTGCGGACCTGGCAGTCCAGCGGTTACTATGACCAGCGCTCGGAAAGCCAGATCCAGTTGACCGAGAAAAACGGCGAGTATATCCTGTATGCGCCGGTAAACGGCATCAACGATTTGGGACATCAATGGGACCTGCGGGTGCAGGCCCCGGAGGGCTATACCGACAGCTTTTCCCTGTATTATATCACCTATCGTGACCTTATGAATAAGGACGAGGGAACGAGTGCCAAGAGTGATGTGGGTTACTCCGTGAACGCCATCTCCGAAGACTATGTTACGGAGGACGGCAAGACCGTGCAGAGCGCGGAGACTGATCTGATCCATATAGCAGCGAACAACTATTTTAAGTGGTCGGAGACCATGACCCTGACCTGGACGGAGAACGGGCAGGAGAAGGACTGCAAGCTCCACATCGTACCCTACTGCGACTTGGAAAACCCGACCCATCTGACCGTTGCTACCAAGAATGGGAACAAAATGGAGAGCTGCCCCCTGGCCCAGGTGAATGAAACCACCTACCGCGCCCGGACCGTCCAGGGGCGCACCACCAACATTAACCTTGTCCTTTCCATGGAGCGGTTCTCCGCCACCATCAACGGAACGGACTATAGCACCGTCAAGGGAAACGGCTTCCCGGTGGACACCACGGAGGTGGGCACCAAGACCTACACCCTGGTGGTCAGCGACACCGGGGGGCAGGCCGAGACCCGGAGCTATGACATCATCATAGACACCATCAGCGAGGCGGACGACCTCACGCCCCGGCTGGACACCGCGAAGACCACCAACGGCGGAAGCACCAAGCTGTATACCATCGCGACTGCCGATCAAGCCGTGCTGAAGATGGTGCTGGACGAGACCCAGGCCAAGAAGGTGCAGGAGGCCGGGGGCACCACCACCTACAGCTGGAAGGTGAACGGCGTGGAGGTCTCCACCACGGACAGCTACACCGTGGAGACAAAGTATAAATTTAACCTGCTGAATGTGAAGTGCGACATCACCAACACCGTGGACGGGACGGAATGGACCAAGCAATTTTTCATCAATGTGAAGAACTCGGTGCCGGGGGCTATTGACTACACGCCCATTGTCACCGTGACCAACACCGGCTCCGCCGAGTATACCGTGGGCCACCCGGCGGGGAAGCTGGAGGCCGTGGTGGACCCGGACGGCGGCAATGCACCCCAGGGCAAGATGCTCCGCTACCAGTGGTACAGCAAGACAGCGGGGGCCACTAAGTGGACGGCCATCACTAAGGACGGCACCGCCAGCGTGTATTATCCGCTGACCAATGAGCTGGGCAGCGTCACCTACTGCTGCGTGGCCCGTGTGGCCTACGCGACCGCCAAGGTGCCCACCACGGTGCCGGAGGCCGCCTGCGCCACCATCACCGTGAAGCCCCGGGAGTGGGCCCCGGAGACGGGCATCACCGGCACCGGCACGGAGGCAGACCCCTACACCCTCAGCAGCGTGGCGGGCTTTGAAGCTGTGCGGGCCGAGGTGAACGCGGGTATCCCCCTGAAGGGCGTATACTTCAAGATGACGGCGAATGTGACCCTGCCCGCCGACTGGGAGCCTATGGGCGGGCTCAAGGACCCCAACTATGTGGGTACGCTTATGAACCGCGCTGACATGGGCCGACAGATGAACCCCTTCAGCGCCACCCTGGACGGGGACGGCCACACTTTGACCATCGCCAAGGGCGGCAAATGTCTTCTGAAATTCACCCGTGACGCTGTTATCAAAAACCTGAATATCCAGGGTGAGCGCATTGAGGGCAACGGCCTGCTGCAATACTACACCGTGGACTACGGCGAGGACGGCCTGTATAATACCGGCGTGCCCGACACCATCACCATCGACAACTGCCACATTGTGGGCAAGACCAACATCACCCAGTCCGGCTTCCTGGGCGGCTATGCCTCCGGCGCGAACCGCATTATTATACGCAACTGCTCCGTGGGCGCGGATGTGGTCATCGGCTGCGACAAGGACCAGGACCGCATCGGCTCCCTGGCGGGCGACTTTAACGGCACCATCATCAACTGCACCAGCGCCGCCACGGTGTACGGCAAAGAGCGCGTGGGCGGCCTGGTGGGCGCCAAGGGCCAGTCTATGGGCCTGTGCGATGTGATGAACAGCTCCTTCACCGGCAAGGTCATTGCCACCGGCGACTATGTGGGCGGCATTATGGGCGTGGGCTATGTGGCAAACTCCGCGCCTAACTCCCCCTGGGCCCTGGTGCAGGGCTGCTATGTGAGCGGCAGCGTGGAGGGCAAGGACTATGTAGGCGGCATCACCGGCGGCGAGCCCGGCGTGCTCCAGTGCTGGGGCAACGGCGCGGGCATTATCGACGACAATGTGTTCTACGGCACCCTTACCGCCACGGGCAAGAATGTGGGCGGCGTGGCCGGTAAGCTCCGGGCACTGAATATGTTCACCGAGGTGGATAACAACTTCTATCTGGCCGGCAGCGGCGCGGACAAGGGCATCGGCGCTATCGACCTGGTGGACACCACCAGCAAGAACGCTCCCGCCGACGGCAGCACCCAGTATGTGTGCACCCGCGAGGGCTATACCGACAAGCATTACATGGCGGGCGATTTCAGCCGCGAGGACGACCCCGTGGGCAAGGACGCCGACAAGCTGGCCAAGGCCGTGACGGCCAAGGAGCTGAAAAACGGCACCGTGGTGAAGTGGCTGAACGCCTCCAGCCACAGCTACAAAAACTGGGTGCAGGGCGAGAACGGCCCGGTGCACAGCGACAAGGCCGTGTGCTACCAGCTCACCGCCTCCGGCACCTTTAAGGACACCTACACCATCGGCGACAAGCTGGACCTGACGGGCCTGGTGCTCACCGCCGCCTGGACCGACGGCTCCACCACCACGGTGGATGTGGACAAGGTGGAGGTCACGGGCTTCGACACCAACACCCGGGGCCAGCAGACCCTGACGCTGACCTACGGCGCGGCCAAGACCACCATCACCGTGACCGTGCTGCGTCCTGCGGGCGCGGACATCACCGTGACTTTCTCCCTGCTGGGCGACAGCATCCACGACGACAAGAGCGGCCCCCACACCCTGGCGGACGACAACCTGGAGAAGTGGATCGACAGCGTGACTGTCACCGTGGGCAACAACGCCACCGTGCTGGATGTTGTGAAGGCCGCGCTGGGCGATAAGTATACCATTGAGAACGAGGGCGGGAACTATATCCAGTCTATCACTCCCAAGGACGGCAAGGCCCTGGGCGAGTTCACCAACGGCAACCTCTCCGGCTGGATGTACACCCTCAACGGCGTGCACCCCAACCTGGGCGTGGCCCAGCAGTATCTGGAGGACGGCGATGTGATCGTGTTCCACTACACCGACGACTACACCCGCGAGAGCGGCATGGACGGCGGGCGCAAGAGCCCCACGGAGGTGGTGGCGATGATCGACGCCATCGGGCCTGTGAGCCTGAGCAAGGGCACCGCCATCAGCGAGGCCCGCACCGCTTATGACGCGCTGACCGACGCGGAGAAGAAGCAGGTCACGAACTACGACAAGCTCCTGGCCGCCGAGGCTGCCTATATCAAGCTGGTGGCCGAGATGGGCAAGAAGCTGGATGAAATTTACAAGACCACGGGTGACTACATGAGCAAGCTGGGTACGCCGGGTGTCGGCTCCGTGGGCGGCGAGTGGATGGTCATTGGCCTGGCCCGTTCGGGTCGGACTGTGCCCGCTGGGTATTATGACAATGTGGTGAAGTATGTGAAGGCCAAGGCTGACGAGAACGAGCGTCTGCACCAGGCCAAGGTCACGGACAACGCCCGTATCATCCTGGCCCTGACGGCCATCGGCAAGGATGTCACCAATGTGGGCGGCCATAACCTGCTCAAGGGCCTGGACAGCATGGACTATGTGCAGAAGCAGGGCATCAACGGGCCCATTTGGACGCTCATCGCACTGGATAGCCACAACTACCCGACTATGGGCGATGTGACCCGTGAAAAGCTGATCGGGGTCATCCTGGCCGCCCAGCTCACTGACGGCGGCTGGGCCATGAGCGGCGAGACCGCCGACCCGGACATGACCGGCATGGCCATCCAGGCTTTGGCGCCCTATTACAAGACTGATGCCAAGGTCAAGGCCGCGGTGGATAAGGCCCTGGAGGTGCTCTCCGGCTTGCAGCGGAATGACGGCGGCTTTGCCAGCTGGGGCAGCGTCAATAGCGAGTCCTGCGCCCAGGTCATCGTGGCCCTGACCGCTCTGGGCATCGACCCGACCGCCGACAGCCGCTTTGTGAAGAACGGTCTGACCGTGCTGGACGCTCTCGCCAGCTTCTATGTAACCGGCGGCGGCTTCAAGCACACCGCTGACGGCGACCTCAACGGCATGGCCACCGAACAAGGCTACTACGCCCTGGCGGCGTACTATCGCTTCGCAAACACCCAGACCCGGCTGTATGACATGAGCGATGTGACTATCCAAACCGGCACCCCCGCCACCGGCGACACCGGCGTGACCATGTGGATCGTGGCCCTGCCCGTGGCTGCCCTCGGCGCAGCGGTTGTGCTGACCAAGAAAAAGCGGGAGGAGTAAGGTGGAAGCCTAAACCTGAACCGCGAAAGTAAATAAGTAACCGGGGCCCCTTGCTATGCAGGGGGTCTCGGCTTTTTATTGTCTACAGCAGCGAAAAATGTAAGCGCCGCATTTCTCCTCTCGACGGGAGACAGAATATCTGGTATACTGAAGAAAACCATTTGGAGGGAGCTCGTATGGAACGGGAGGAAAAATACCATGCTGATGAATTCCAATGAATATCTGCATATCGTCGAGGCGGTCAAGCAGGAGATCCGCACAGCGCAATACCGAGCATCGGTCAGCGTCAATCGGGAACTGTTGGTTCTTTATCACTCCATCGGCGATGTCATCAACGCCCACAAGACATGGGGCAGCAAATTTGTGGAAAACCTTGCCGCTGACATTAAACTTTCCTTCCCGGATGCTACGGGATACTCGGTGAGAAACCTAAAGTATATGGCGAAATTTGCGCTGCGTTTTCCGGACAAGGAAATTGTGCAAGCGGCACTTGCACAAATCACTTGGTATCATCACATTGCCCTAATGGATAAGGTGAAGAACCCAGAAGAACATATCTGGTACGCCGAGCAAGCTGCACAGAACGGCTGGTCGCGCAATGTGCTGGTTCATCAGATTGAAAGCGGCCTGTATCAGCGACAGGTGCTGGCAGAGAAGGTGTCCAACTTTGAAAACCGCTTGCCCTCTCCGCAGAGCGAGCTTGCTACGCAGACCATGAAAGACCCGTACATCTTTGACTTCATCCCGTTCAAAGCGGACATGGTGGAGCGTGACATTGAACAGGCGCTGGTCAAGGATGTGACGAAGCTCTTGCTGGAGCTGGGGACGGGCTTTGCCTTCCTTGGCAATCAGTACCACTTGAATGTGGGCGGCGATGATTTTTACATTGACCTGCTGTTTTACAATCTTAATCTCCGCTGCTATGTGGTGATTGAGCTGAAAACCGGCGAGTTCAAACCGGAATACGCAGGACAGCTGAACTTCTACCTCTCGGCGGTGGACGGCATCTTGAAGAAAGAGCAGGACAATCCGTCTATTGGTCTGCTGCTTTGCAAGAGTAAAAATGACCTCGTAGCGGAGTATTCTCTCAAGGACATGAGCAAACCCATCGGCGTCAGCGCCTATCAGATCACCAGCAGCCTGCCGGAGGAACTGGAGAGTCAGTTGCCGTCTGTGGAGGATATTCAGAAGCGGATCAAGGGTGAGAAAGAGTGATGCTATGAGCCGGGATATATTCCGCGGGAATCACTTGTGGCAGCGTTTGTGCTGAAGCACTTCATGCTGGCTGATGAAAATGCGTGGAAGCTGTTTTCAAAATATCTGGAAGAGGAGGATGCTTGAATATGTCACCCGAACGCAAGAAAATTGATGAGCTGGCCGAGCGGGCGGGAGGGTATTTTTCGCTGCCCTCCGAAGACAGCGTGGCTTATACGGAGCTGCTATTTGATATTTGCCAGCAATTTGGCATCCGCTATTATACGGCGACCAAGAAAGAGCGCTTTTTTGTGGAGGAAGTGACCCGTGTCACCTGGGCAAAGCAACAGGAGGAAAAATCTGGAATCCCTCAAAATATCCGGCCCGCATTTTCCGCTTGACCCACATTTTGACCCATGCGGGAAGCATACAGCGAAAATAAAAAGCCACCCGGCGGTTCGTTCTATACCGTCCGGTGGCTCTATATTTTTAGCAAAGTAACCTTTTATTGTCTACAGCAGCGCAAAATGTGAGAATCGTGAACACTTGTAAAATG